>NZ_JBEOSV010000001.1:196376-475725 GCF_040303245.1 Kitasatospora sp. NPDC096077
CGCCCCGCGGTGGCGGCGGGGGAGTTTACTCATCGGCGACCACACCCACCCCAGCCCCCGCCCGCGCGCCCCCCCCCGTCCGCGTGTCCGTCCGTCAGTCCGTCAGTCCGCCAAGGCGGCCAGGTAGCGGTCGACCGGCCCGAGGGTGAGCAGCCCGCTGCCGGCCCCGGCCAGCTCACCGGCGGCGGGCAGCAGCCGGGCCCGCACCCCGGCCCTCAGCTCCGTGTCGCCCGACTCCACCACGAGCACGGCCTCCAGGCAGCAGCGGGCCTCGTACAGCAGATCGGCGGGCGAGGGCGGCAGCGCCCGCAGCGCGGCCCGGACTGCGCCCCGGTCACCGGCGGCGAGCAGCGCGAACGGCTCCACCCAGGGCCGGTACGGGCCCCAGTCCAGGCCGAGGTCCACCTCGGGGCGGCGGGTCCCGTCCGCGATCCGCAGAGCCAGCAGGGCCAGCGGCAGCAGCCCGGTCTCCAGCCCCGGCATGCCCGCCCCGGCCAGGTCGGCGGCGGCCGCGCGCACGGCCGCCACCGCCTCTGCGGTCCGCCCGCGGGCGGCCGAGCGCAGTGCCCGGTACCAGGCGGTGAACACCCTTACCAGGGGCAGTTCATGACGGTCCGACAGTTTTTCGGCGGCCGTCGCGTGCCGGTCACCGGCCGCGAAGTCGGCGCGGGCGCAGGCGGACTGGAGCCGGATCAGGTGGCCCAGTACCTCGTGCACGGCGAGGCCGTGCCGGGCCGACAGATCCACCAACTCCGCACCGACGGCGTCGCGTTCGGGCGCCAGACCGGCCCGGGTGCAGGACTGCATGAACCGGCCGTTCAGCGCGAAGGCCAGCAGCGCCGGGTCGTTCAGCCGCCGGGCGACCGCCTCCGCCGCACGCGCCGCCTGCGGGGCCCGCGGCTCCCGGCTGCCGCGCGACTCCAGCGCGACGGTGGCCAGCAGCCGGCAGCGGGCGGCGGTGTCCCCGGCGGGCAGCGCGACGAGGGCCCGCTCGGCGGCCGCGACCACCCCGGCGGCGAGCTCGGGGTCGTCGCTGCGGGTCCAGATCGCGGGGACGTCGAAGGCGCCGATCACCCGGGCGGTGAGTTCCGGGTCGCCGTACTCCTCCGCGGCCGCGATGACCGCCGACCGCTGCTCGCGGGCCGCGTGCAGACCGGCGCCGCCGCTGACCGCGAGGCTGCGCATCAGACCGACGGTGCTCTCCAGCCGCGCCCGCGCGCCGAGCGCCAGCGTCCGGTCGTACGCCGTCGCCGTGCGCTGCCACAGCCGGGCCACGGCGGCGTCGGTGGAGGTGCCGGCGGCGCTCCCGTCCACCAGGTCGAGCGCCGGGTCCTGGGCGAGGATGTCCGCCTCCAGCCGGCGCAACGCCGGGCCCGGGTCCAGCCCGAGGCCGTCCGCGAGCACCGCCCGGGCCTCGCGCAGCGCGGCCAGCGCCTCCCCCTGCCGACCGGTGCGGTACTGGGCGAGGGCCAGCAGTCGCCAGGCCTCCTCCCGCCAGAGGTGGTCCGCGAGGTGGGCCCGCAGGTCGGGGACGGCCTGGTCGGCACGGCCGAGCGCGAGCAGTGCCGCGGCCCGCTGTTCGACCGCGCGCAGCCGCAGTTCGGTGAGCCGGGTCCGCTCGGCCCGGGTCCAGCCCTCGTCCGCGTGGTCGGCGTAGGCGGGGCCGCGCCACAGGGCCAGGGCCCCGTCCAGCCGGGTCAGGGCCCGGTCGGCGGGCAGTCCGGCCGCCTCCTGGACCGCCGTCTCGAACCGCCAGGCGTCCACCGCCTGCGGCTCCGGTCGCAGCACGTACCCGGGGCCCTCGGTGGCGAGCAGCCGGGCGGGGGCGCGCGGCGGCCGTTCGGGTTCGAGCACCCGGCGCAGGTCGGCGACGAAGGTGCGCAGGGCGCCGAGGGCGGCGGGCGGCGGGTCGGCCCACAGGTCGTCGACCAGGCGACCGACCGGGACGACCCGGCGGCGGGCCACGATCAGCCGGGCCAGCACCGCCCGGTGCCGGGGCCCCTTGAGGGCGAGGGCGGTGCCGTCCCGCTCCGCGGTCAGTGCGCCGAGCACCCCGAACCCGACCTGCGCCATCGCGTCCCTTCCCGTACCTTGCCCGTGCCGTGTCGCTCCGCGTCGTTCCCGCAGGTCAGGCTAGAGGGTGCGGCGTACTGATCGGTTGCTGATCCGGGCCCGGCAGGCTCGAACCGTCCACCCCCGAGCGAGAGGCCCCCATGACCGTCACCATCCCCGGCTTCGCGTACCACCGGGTGCCCGTCGCCGACGGCGTCGCCCTGCACACCGCGATCGGCGGCCAGGGCAGCCCGGTCGTGCTGCTGCACGGCTTCCCGCAGACCCACCTGATGTGGCGGCAGGTCGCCGCCGACCTGGCCGCCGAGCACACCGTGATCTGCCCCGACCTGCGCGGCTACGGCGCCAGCGACAAGCCCGCCGAGACCCCGGACGGCCTGGCCTACGCCAAGCGCACCATGGGCGCCGACATCGCCGCCCTGGCCGGCGCGCTCGGCCACCGGCGCTTCGCCCTGGCCGGGCACGACCGGGGCGCGCTGGTCGCCTTCCGCACCGCTCTGGACCACCCCGACCGGGTCACCCACCTGGCCTCGCTGGACGTCCTGCCGACCCTGGACATGTGGGAGGTGATGCACGGCGTGTCGGCGGCCGTCGGCTTCCACCTCTACCTGATGGCCCAGCCGCCGGGCCTGCCCGAGCGGATGATCGCCGCCTCGGCGGACGAGTTCTTCGGCCACTTCCTGGACCTGTGGTCCCGCGACGCCGCCGCGATCCCGGCCGACGTCCGCGCCGCCTACCTGGCCGCCTGCCGGGCGGCCGTCCCGTCCATCGTGGCCGACTACCGGGCCTCGGCCGGGATCGACGTCGAGCACGACTCCGCCGACCGGGCCGCCGGACGGCGGCTGGCGATGCCCGTCACCGTGCTCCAGCAGGACTGGGGCGCCGCCCTCGGCTTCGACGCCGCCGCGCTGTGGCGCGCCTGGGCGCCCGACCTGGTGCACCGCACCGTCGACTGCGGCCACTTCATGGCCGAGGAGGCACCCGCCCTGGTCGCCGACGAGCTCCGCGCCCTGCTGGCCCGCTGAACCCTGCTGGCCCGCTGAACCCTGCCGGCCCGCTGAGCCGGGGCCCGCCCGCCGACCCCGTTGCGGCCTCAGGACGGCTTCGCCCCGGGGGCGAAGGCGGGCAGCCGCTCCAGGCTGCTGCGCACGGCCTCGGCGCCGTACCCGAACATCTGCCGCTCGTAGTCGTCGACCGCGTCGCGCAGCTCCCGGCGGCCGTCGGCCACCTCGACCAGTCGGCGGCGCAGCAGGTCGGCGTCGCGCAGTGCGGTGTTGGCGCCGTTGCCGCCGGTCGGGGAGGTGGCGTGGACGGCGTCGCCGAGCAGGGTGACCGGGCCGGGCGCCCAGCGCTCGCCGGGGTGGACGACCCGGATGGACAGCAGGGTGCTGTTGTCCGGGTCGGCCTGCTCGACCAGTGCGCGCAGCTCGGGGTGCCAGCCGGCCATCCGGGAGAGCACGGCGTCCTGGGCGCTCCGGTCGCCCAGCGGGCCCGAGCGGCCCGGCGAGCCGTCCGGCGGCAGGATCATCGCCCAGCGCACGTAGTCGCCGAGGTCGGGCAGGGTGACCTCGGGGGCCAGTCGCTCGGCGGCCTGCTTCGGCGGGGTGCGGAAGCGCATCGCGCCGAGCAGCAGGCTGACGCCGCCGCCGGTGACCTTCGAGCCGTAGGCCTTGGACAGGCCGGCGAACGCGTCGGTCAGCGGGGTGCGGCCGATGACGAACCGGACCCCGGTGTCGGTCGGGGTGGTCCCCGGCGACAGCACCCCGCGGACCGCGGAGCCGACGCCGTCCGCGCCCACCAGCAGGTCCGCGGTCGCGAGCAGGTCGGCGGCGGCCGGGTCGCGGCGGGCGAACCGGGCCCGGACGGTGCCGTCGGCCGGACGGTCGTAGCCGGTCAGCGCGGCGTCGGTGTGCACGGTGAGGCCGGTCAGCAGCAGCTGCCGCAGCACCTGCCGGTCGACCACGATGCCGGTCCGGGCGGCGCCGAGCCTGCCGATCTCGTTCAGCTGCGGGTCCAGGACCAGCTGCTCGGCGGAGGCGGGCATCACGATCTCGTCCAGCAGCGGGTGCCAGCGCGTCGGCAGGCAGTCGCGCACCGCCCGGAAGCCGACCGGGTCCAGCACCAGCCGGTAGCCCTGGAACCGGGCGCCGAGCCCCGGGTCGCGCTCGAACACCTCGGCCTCGATCCCGGCGCCCCGCAGCCCTTGCGCGAGCGCCAGGCCTCCCAGACCGGCTCCGACCACGGAAACCCGCATCACACACCTCCGGACGTCGATACGAACGCGGATCGCCTCGACGAACTAAGTTCGTCATGACGAACAATGTTCTACTCAACGAACTTAGATCGTGTCAAGGTAGGGTGACCGCCATGTCCGTCGATCCCCGCCGACACCGCGCGGCCCGCCACGCCCAGCCCGCCGCCCGGCCCACGGCGGAGCCCGCCGCAGGGGCCGCGGCGCCCGCGCCGCGCAAGCGGCCCATCACCGTCGAGCGGATCACCGACGCCGCCCTGGAGGTGGTCGCCGCCGAGGGGTACGACGCGCTGACCATCCGCCGGGTCGCCGCCGTGCTCGGCACCGGCCCGTCGTCCCTGTACGCGCACATCGTCAACAAGGACGACCTCGACGACCTGCTGATCGGCCGGCTCCACGCCGAGGTCGTGCTCCCCGCACCGGACCCGGCCGCCTGGCGCGAGCAACTGGTCGGCGTGTACGGGCAGCTCCGCGACCTGTACCTGCGCTACCCCGGGGTCTCCCGCGCCGCGCTGGCCGCGGTGCCCACCAACCTGGAGACGCTGCGGGTCGGCGAAGGCGTCCTGGCGATCCTGCTCGCCGGCGGCATCGACCCGAGGACGGCCGGCTGGGCCCGCGACGCGCTCTCCCTCTACGTCGCCGGCTACGCGCTGGAACAGTCACTGGTCCGGCAACGGCGCCGGAACGAGGACCAGGAGTGGGTGCTCAGCCACGACGAGGTGGTGGACCGCTTCGCCGCCCTGCCGGCCGACCGCTTCCCGCACACCCGGCGCCACGCCGCCGAACTGGCCTCCGGCACCGGGCCCGACCGCTTCGCCTTCGCCCTCGGCCTGCTCCTGGACGGCCTGCGGCCCGCGGCCGACTGACCAGCCGACCGGCGGTCGGGGGCTCACCGCTCCGGGAAGCTGAAGGCGTAACCGTTCTCCGTCAGCCAGGGCAGCAACTCCTCCAGGGCCGCCAGGGTCTGGGCCCGGTTGCCGCCGCCGTCGTGCAGCAGGACGGTCGGGCCGATCCGCAGCTGCGCCTTCGCCGTCTCGACGATCTTCTCGACCCCGGGTCGTTCGAAGTCCCGGGTGTCCACGTTCCAGCCGAGCGGGCGCATCCCGTGGGCGGCGGCGATCTGCCGGCTCTCGGGGGTGAACGCCCCGCCGGGCGCCCGGTAGTACGGGACCGGTGCGCCGCCGGTGGCCTCCTGGATCATCCGCTGCCCGTCGACGATCTCCTTCTCCTGGTACGCCACGTCCTTGTGGTCCATCGCGGTGTCGTGGCTCACCGAGTGGTCGCACAGCCGGTGCCCGGCGGCGACCACCTTCCGGGCCAGGTCGGGGTGCGCCTGGGCGTTGGGGCCGAGCATGCAGAAGACCGCCTTGGCGCCGTTGCGGGCGAGCACGTCCAGGACCCGCGGGGTCCACTGCGGGTCCGGGCCGTCGTCGATGGTGAGGTTGACGGTCCTGCCCGGGTCCTCGGACCGGCGGGAGATGCTCATGTCCACCAGCGGCGACGCCAGGTTCGGGTCGGGCGCCGCGGCCGCGCCGCTGCCCGCGGTGGCCGCGGTGGCCGCGCCGGGCCGGTTCACGGCGTGGCCGACGCCCAGCAGGGTCAGCGCCGCCGCGCCGAGGGCGGCGACCCCCAGGGCCGCGCCGCTCCGGCCGGACGGGCGGCGCAGCCGGTCCGCCCGCGGGTACCAGCTGCGCGGGGCGTCGTCGGCCTGGGACTGCTCTCGGTACTGGCGCACGGCGGTGCTCCTCGGTTCCTCGGGGGTGTCTCGGTGCCCACCACCCTCGGCCGCCCGCTTGCGCACCCTGTGAGCTGCGTATGAGCATTTCGCAACAACCCGGCCCGGACCCGCGCCGCAGGTACGTTTCCGCAGGTCAACACCCGATACTGGCTGACATGCCACGGGTACTGCTGATCGAGGACGACGACTCCGTACGGGAGGCGCTGGCGCTGGGCCTGCGCCGCCAGGGCCATGAGGTGCGCACCGCCGCCACCGGTGAGGAGGGCCTGGAGCGGGCCCGGCAGGAGCCGCCGGAGCTGGTCGTGCTGGACCTGATGCTTCCCGGCATCGACGGCTTCGAGGTGTGCCGACAGCTGCGGCGGTCCGGTCCCACCCCGGTGATCATGCTCACCGCGCTCGGGGACGACGTGGACACCGTGCTCGGCCTGGAGGCCGGGGCCGACGACTACGTGGTCAAACCCGCGAAGTCCCGCGTCCTGGACGCCCGGATCCGCGCGGTGCTGCGCCGCGCCACCGGCCACGGCCCGGAGCCGGAGCGCGAGGCGCACGGGGACCTGGTGCTGGACCGCTCGGCGCTGACCGTCACCAAGCGCGGCGTCCCGCTCCCGCTGCCGCCCAGCGAGCTGCGGCTGCTGCTGGAACTGGCCGCCGCCCCGGGCCGGGTCTTCAGCCGCGAGCAACTCCTCGACTCCGTCTGGGGATTGGGCCGCCAGGAGGACATCCGCCTGGTCGACGCCGGGGTGAACCGGCTGCGCGCCAGGCTTGAGGACACCCCCGCCGTGCCGCGCTACATCCAGACGGTGCGCGGCTTCGGCTACCGCTTCGGACCGCTGTGAACAGCGCCGGCACTCCGGCCGAGCCCCCGGACCCACCCGACCACCCGGCCCCGTCCACGCACCCGGCCCCGCACGACCGCCCGCCCCGACTGCTGCGGCTGCGCCGCGCGGTGGCGGGCCTGCGGCCGCGGCTGCTGGTCGCCTTCGTCGCCATCGCCGCGCTGAGCGCCCTGGCCACCGCGGTGCTCACCTACCGGGCCGCCACCAACTCGACCCTCGACCTCACCCAGGACACCGCCCTGGACGAGCTGCGCCGACGCGTCGACGTCCTCGCCCCCGACCTGCCCTTCCCGCCGACCCAGGGCGAACTCGACCGGCTGGCCGGGGAGTTGTCCGGCACCGGCGGCTTCCGGGACTGGCGGGTACTGGCCTCGTACGGCACCACCCACTCCGAGTGGACCCAGCCCTTCGCCGTCCCCCCGACCCTGGAACGGGTGGTCGGTGGCGGCCGCGCCGCCTTCCAGCGGTTCAGCGCCGACGACCACCTGTGGCTCGCCGTGGGCGTCCCCGTCACCTACGCCGCCTCCCTGCCGTCCGGCCCGACCGGCCCCTCCGGACTCACCGTCTACGCCGCACTGCCGCTCGACCGCGAGCAGAGCGCCGCCGACGCCCTGCTCGCCGCGGCCGCCGGAGCCGGGGCGTTCGCCGCCGTCCTGGCCGCCGGACTGGCCCTGCTCGCCGCCCGCCAGGTGCTGCGCCCGGTCCGCGCCCTGGGCGACGCCGCCCACGCCCTCGCCCAGGGCCGGCTGGACACCCGGCTCACCGTCACCGGGCACGACGAACTCGCCCAGCTGTCCAAGACCTTCAACCACACCGCCCGCACCCTCCAGGGCACCATCGAGGAGCTGCGCGCCGTCGAATCCCAGGGCCGCCGCTTCGCCGCCGACGTCTCCCACGAACTGCGCACCCCGCTGGCCGCGATGCTCGCCGTCACCGACATCCTCGACGAGGACGCCGAACAGCTCCCCGCCGACACCGCCGCCGCCCTGCGGATGATCAGCAAGGAGACCGTACGACTCACCCGACTGGTCAACGACCTGATCGAGATCTCCCGACTGGACGCCGGGGCCGCCCCGCTGCGCGCCGAGCGGATCGACGCCGTCACCGCCGTCCGCGACACCCTCGACCTGCGCGGCTGGCTCGACCGGCTCACCCTCGACCTGCCCGCCGCCCTGCCCGCGGAACTCGACCCGCGCCGCTTCGACGTCATCGTCGCCAACCTGGCCGGCAACGCCCTGCGCCACGGCCGCCCGCCCGTCCGGGTCGCGCTGCGCGGCTCCGACGACACCCTGGTGCTCACCGTCACCGACCACGGCCCGGGCATCCCGCCCGCCGCCCTCCCCCACCTCTTCGACCGCTTCTACAAGGCCGACAAGGCCCGCGCCCGCTCCGAGGGCAGCGGCCTCGGCCTCGCCATCGCCCAGGAGAACGCCCGGCTGCACGGCGGCGTCATCGAGGCCGCCAACACCCCCGGCGGCGGCGCGGTGTTCACCCTGATCCTGCCCCGCGGCCTCGACACCGAGGAGACCGAGTGACCCCCCGCCGCCTGACCGCCGTGGCCGCCCTGCTCCTCACCGCCTGCGGCTGCTCCATCGCCACCACCAGCGCCGTGAAGAGCGGCCAGGCCGCCACCGGCATCCAGCCCGGGACCAGGCTCTACTTCCTCGACCAGCACGGCACCCGCCTGGCCATCCGCCCCGGGGCCCAACGCGAGGACCTCCAGCAGACCCTGGACAGCCTGGCCGCCGGCCCCGACCTCGCCGAGGACCGCTCCGGCCTCCGCAGCGAGCTGCCCGTCGGCGGCCGCGTCCAGGCCACCACCACCCCGGGCACCGTCACCCTCCGCCTCTCCTGGCCCGCCGCCTCCCTCAGCGCCGCCGCCATCCAACAACTCGTCTGCACCGCCGAGGACGCCCCCGCCCCCGGCCCCGCCCCCAAGATCGCCATCCTCAGCAGCGACGCCCCCTCCGCCATCCACCAGGAGTGCGACCTCCACCGCGCGGGCTGACGGCCTCAGAACTCGCCGGTGTCCAGGTCGAGTTCGAAGGGCCCGGGAAGCCGGACCGGCACGGCGTTCTCCTCTGTCGCGCCGATCTCCGCACAGCCTGGCACCCCACCACGCCCAACCCACTGGATCCGGACATTCTCTAGTCAGATGACTAAGCGCTTGCTTAGACTCGGACGTCCGTCCAGGTCCACCGCCGAGCGCCCCCAGGAGTTGCCATGACCGGAGTCAACCGCCAGATCCGCCTTGCCCGTCGACCGGTCGGTGAGGTCCGGCCCGAGGACTGGGCGCACGTGGAGGAGCCCGTGGCGGTGCCCAGGGAGGGGGAGTTCCTGGGGCGGACGCGCTACGTGTCGCTGGACCCGGCGATGCGCGGGTGGCTGGACGACCGGCCGTCTTACCTGCCGCCGGTGGGGCTGGGCGAGGTGATGCGGGCCGGGTCGGTGGTCGAGGTGGTGGCGTCCAATCACCCCCGGTTCCAGGTCGGCGACCACGTGGTGGGGTCCTTCGGGGTCCAGGAGTACGCGGTGTCCGACGGCAAGGGGGCGCTCAAGGTCGATCCCGCGCTCGCCCCGCTGTCCACCTACCTCGGGGCGCTCGGCATGCCCGGGATGACGGCCTGGTTCGGGCTGCTGGAGGTCGGCGCCCTGAAGGAGGGCGAGACCGTGGTGGTCTCCGGCGCCGCCGGGGCGGTGGGCACCATGGTCGGCCAGATCGCCAAGGTCAAGGGCTGCCGGGTGGTCGGCATCGCCGGCGGGCCGGAGAAGTGCGCGCTGCTCACCGGGGAGCTCGGCTTCGACGCGGCGATCGACTACCGCTCCGAGGACGTCCGCAAGGCGCTGCGCACCCACGCCCCGGACGGCATCGACGTCTACTTCGACAACGTCGGCGGTCCGATCCTGGACGCCGCGCTGACCCGCCTGGCGATGCACGCCCGGGTGGTGGTCTGCGGCGCGATCAGCCAGTACAACAACGAGGAGGCCGTGCAGGGCCCGTCCAACTACCTGTCCCTGCTGGTGCGTCGGGCGCGGATGGAGGGTTTCGTGGTCTTCGACTACGCCCGCCGCTACCCCGAGGCGGCCGCCGAGCTCGCCGGCTGGATCGCCGAGGGCCGGATCAAGGTCAAGGAGCACCTGGTCGAGGGCACCGTCGCGGACTTCCCGGAGACCTTCGGGATGCTGTTCCGCGGCGAGAACACCGGCAAGCTGGTGCTCCGGCTGACCTGAGCGCCCCCGGGGCGGCCGCCGTCAGCCCCCGCTCCGGGCCGCCACCGGGTCGGTGACGCCCCCGGGCGAGGCCTCACCGCGGACGTTCCAGCCGGCCAGGCCGGCTGCGGCCCGGTAGACGGACTCGTAGAAGTCCAGAACCGCGCCGCGCGGGTCGTCGCCGCCACGGACGTCGTCGTAGTGCAGGACCGCCAGGTGGCTGCCGTTCCGCTCGATCCAGCGGGCGGCCCCGGGGCGGAGCGGGTGGTCGGCCAGGCCGGCGGCCTCGGGCGCCGCGTAGGAGTAGAAGGCCGGCTGGGGAAAGGTGTCGTCGCCGAACCAGAAGCCCGCGCTGATGACCTCGCGGGAGTAGGCCTCGCGGGTGACCGGGTCGACGGTCGGAGGCTGGTCGATCTCCCGGCCGGAGAAGCGGGTGACGGCGATGTCGAAGGTGTGCCAGAAGTGGTGCACCGGGCTGGTCTTCCCGCAGAAGCCGGCCGCGAACTCCTCCAGAACGAGGGAGACTTGGCCGAGTACCTGCCAGTAGCGGTTGACCCAGTACGGATCGTAGCCGGCGTGTTCGGTGTCGTCGGCGAACGGCCGGTCCGCGTCGGGCAGGTCGAACGGGTGCGGGTTCCGGAGCGACACCGGCACCCCGACCGCGGCGAGGGCGTCGAGCGTCCGGCGGTGGAACGACGCCACGGACTGCCCGGTGAGCGGGAAGGAGGCCCTGCGGCCGTCCGAGGAACAGACCACCAGCCGGTGGTCGACGAAGTCGAAGTCGACGCAGAAGGTGCCGGACCCGTCGGCCGTGGCCATCGGACGCGTGGTGATCCCCCGCCCGGTGAGGTGGTAGGGGACGTTCCACCAGTGGTTGCGGCGCACGCTGTACGCCAGCCGGACCTTGCCGACGACCTGGGCGAACCGGTGCAGCGACTCCTTGGAGTCCCGCCAGTCGGCCAGCGGAATCGGGGGGAACAGCTCCATGGGGGTCACGCTAGGGCAGCGGGAGCGGCCCCGCACCCGCACGCGGAGTGGGGAGTCCACTGCACCGGCCGACCCCGCGGGCTTGAGGCCGAGGGCGGGTCACAGCCCGGACAGCAGCTCCCGCCACTGCTCGTCCTCGCGGACCAGCTCGTCCCCCGTGCCGGGGCGGACGATCCGCCGGTCCCCCTCGACGAGTTCGGCGACCCGCCGCCGCTGCCGGGCGTCCAGGGCGTCGGAGCCCAGCGCGTGCAGGGCCTCGCAGGCGCCGCCGATGTCGAAGCCCGCGTCGACGGCGCCCAGGGCGATCCCGGCGAGCCGGGTGAGGTCGAGAGCCTCGGGGCCGGCGATCCGGAGCAGGGCGAGGATCGCGGTGGGGGCGTTCTCCGGCTGGTCGAGCAGCGCTTCCAGCCGGGGGACCAACGGCCGGGCCGCCGGGCCGAGCTGGGCGGCCGCCCGGACGGCGCGCAGGACGGTCCAGCGGAACCACAGCGGATTGCCCACCCGGTCCAGGACGTCGCCCAGGATCCGGACGGCCTCCCCGGCGTCGCCGCCGATCCGCCGGAGGGCGGTGGCGATCGCGATGTCGGTGTCCAGCTGCGGTGTGGTCGGCTCGGCGTCCGTGCTGATCGCCGCGCGCAGCGCCGGGAGCAGTTCGACGGCTGCCGGGCCCAGCTCGGCCGCCCCCTGCACCGCCTCGTCCAGCTCGCGCGGGACGGTCAAGCCCTCGATGACGGCCGCGAGCAGGACGTCGGGCTCGCCGGTGAGCCGGTGGTGGGCGCGCGCCACGATCAGCGGACCGGCGGCGGCCCGCAGCACGGCGGCGGCCTCGCGGCGTTCCGGCTGCGGGCGGTCGGTGGCCACCGCGGCGATCGCCGTGGCCGCGTAGCGGGTGTGCGGCAGGGCGGCGTACAGCTCGGGCAGCCCGGCGGCGGCCCGGCCACCCCACTGGTACAGCAGGTGGACCAGGCGGACGGTCTCCCGGCCGCCGATCCCCTCGGTGGCCAGCCGTGCGCGGACGGCGGTGAGCAGCGCCGGGTCGAAGGGGAAGGCGGGGGCCAGGTCGTGGCCGGCCGCGTCGAGGGCGCGCGGGCGCCGGTCCAGGTCGCGGGCGAGCAGCGGGGCGGCCTGTCGGGGTGCGACGCGGACGAGTACGGCCAGGGCCCGGTCGGCGGACTTGTCGTCGGCCTGCTCGGCGAGTCGCAGCAGGACGGGCGCGGCATCGGCGGCGACCGGGCCCAGCCGGCCGAGCAGCCGTTCCGCCAGGTCGCTCCCGCCGGCGTGCGGGGCGATCGCCGGGACCAGCCTCCGGGCGGCGGCACGGGAGCGTTCGCAGGCCTGGTCGGCCGCCAGCAGCGCCTCGAACCGCACCCCCGGACGCTCGTCCCGCAGGGCGGCCTCCGTCAGGGCGAGCGCGGCCTCCCGGTCGGCCTCGGTGCCGCGGGCGAACAGGTCCTCGACGGCGGCGGGCAGCAGCTCCCGGTGGTGCATGCCGGTGCGGTCGACGTCGAGTTCACGGGTGGGCAGCACGGCGAGCGCGGCGGTGTGGTGGGCGGCGTTCCACGGGTCCCCGGCGTTCAGGCAGACCATCAGCGCGGCCAGCCGGAGTGGCCGCGGGGTGGCTTCGCCGAGCAGTGCGTGGGCCTGGCCGACGGCCGAGCCGGGGTCCAACCGGCCCATCGCGAGGAGCAGTTCGGCCCGTACCTCGGCGCGCTGCTCCACCGCCCAGCGGCCGCGCAGCGCGGGCAGCACGTCCCCGGCCTCCCCGAGCCGTCCGAGGACGGCGGCGGCGACGCCCCGGACGTCCCCGTCCTCATCCGCCGACAGCGGTAGCAACAGCGGGAGTTGGCCGACCACGGCGGCTCGCACCGCACCGCCCGGGATCTCCCGCTCGTCGTCGCTCTCGGCCATCCCGCCCAGCAGCACCAGGGTCTCGACCACCTCGCACCCGGCGGCGGCGATCCGGACCAGGAACGGCACCGCCGCCACGCTGGCCGGGTACACCGTGCCCTGGTGGAGCAGGGCCGAGTACAGCTCGTCGCGGGCCTCCTCGCCGTCCTCCCCGCCCCCGGCGAAGGCGCGCAGCAACTCCGGCAGGTCCTCGGCGGGGCCGTAGGCGTGCGAGACGGAGGCCCAGGGGTGGTCGTCGAGGTCGGCGAGGGCTTCAGCGAGATCCATGGGCGTGATCTTCGCACCCCGCTCCGACAACGGCGCCGCAGCCGCCGTCCCGCTCGAATTCGGTCCCGTCGAACGCTTTCCGGTCGGTCGCGCCCCGACCCATGGGCGCTGACCAGCCCGTTCTCCCGGTCCTCCGTAACCAGAGGTTTGACATTCCGCTTATCGTCCTACAGTCTTCTCAGCATGTCTGACCGTCACCCGATCGAGTGCGCCGCCATCGAGCTGGCGCTGATCGGCGTGGCCGCGCACTGCGTCTCCGACAATCTCTGTCGCTGAACCCGCCTGTCCCGAAGCGTTGCGGTGACCGCCGCCTCGGGGCGTCGCCCCCTCCTGCGGGCGCGGTGCCGCTCACCTTCCTCGATGCCTCACTGCCGCCCGCCTTCCTCCGTGCACCGTCCGTGCACCATCGGTAGCGAAAGGCTCACTTTCCGATGTCCCGAACCGCCCTGCCCCGCACCACCCTCACCCCTCGCCGCGTCGCCGCGGCGACCGTCACCGCCGCCCTGGTCGTCGGTCTGGCGGCGTGCGGGCCGAAGGCCGACGGCGGTGGGAGCACCGGCAAGGACGCCGCACCGCAGCAGGGCGGCACCCTCACCGTCCTCAACCAGAACCCGCAGGACCAGTTCGACCCGGCCCGGCTCTACACCTCCGGCGGCGGCAACGTCCCCTCGCTGGTCTTCCGCACCCTCACCACCCGCAACCGGGCCGACGGCGCGGCCGGCACCAAGGTCGTCCCGGACCTCGCCACCGACACCGGCACCCCCTCGGACGACGCCAAGGTGTGGACGTTCCACCTCAAGGACGGCCTGAAGTTCGAGGACGGCTCGCCGATCACCACCGCCGACATCAAGTACGGCATCGAGCGCTCCTTCGCCCCGGAACTCTCCGGCGGCGCACCGTACCTGAGGGACTGGCTGGTCGGCGCCGCCGACTACCAGGGCCCGTACAAGGACGGCCGCACCCTGGACGCCATCGAGACGCCGGACGAGAAGACCATCGTCTTCCACCTGAACAAGCCCGAGGGCGACTTCCCGTACCTGGCCACCCAGACCCAGTTCGCGCCCGTCCCCAAGGCCAAGGACACCGGGGCGAAGTACCAGGACCACCCGGTCTCCTCCGGCCCCTACCAGGTGGTCAAGAACGAGAACGACGGCACCCACATCGTCCTCAAGCGCAACCCCAACTGGTCGACGGCGACGGACGACCAGCGCAAGGCCTACCCCGACACCATCGACGTGCAGTCCGGCCTGGACCCGGCGGTGATCAACCAGCGGCTGGCCGCCGGCACCGGCGCCGACGCGGCCGCCGTCACCACCGACACCAACCTCGGCCCCTCCGAACTCGCCCAGGTGAAGGACGACAAGGCGCTCGCCGCCCGGGTCGGCACCGGCCACTTCGGCTACGTCAACTACCTGGCGTTCAACCCCAAGGTGAAGCCCTTCGACAACCCGAAGGTCCGGCAGGCCGTCGCCTACGCGCTCAACCGCACCTCGGTCGTCAACGCGGCCGGCGGCTCCTCGCTCGCCGAGGCCGCCACCACCTTCCTGCCCAACCAGGAGACCTTCGGGTACACCCCGTACGACCCGTTCCCGGCCGGCGCGACCGGGAACCCGGAGAAGGCCAAGGAGCTGCTGAAGGAGGCCGGTTACCCGGACGGCCTGACCATCACGCTCACCCACTCCAGCGCCACCGGCAAGGGCTACGGCCCGGACCTCGCCACCGCCGTCCAGGACGGTCTGAAGGCCTCCGGGATCACCGTCCAGCTGGAGGCCCTGGACTCCACCAAGTACTCCTCGACGGTCCACACCGTCGGCACCGAGCCCGGCCTCTTCCTCTCCGGCTGGGGCGCCGACTGGCCGTCCGGCGGCCCGTTCCTGGCCCCGATCTTCGACGGCCGGCAGATCGTCACCGACGGCTACAACTTCAACTCCGGCCTGCTGAACGACCCTTCGGTGAACGACGAGATCGACCGGATCAACCGGATCACCGACCACGCCGAGGCCGCCAAGCGCTGGGGCGCCCTGGACAAGCAGATCGGCGACCAGGCCCTGACCGTCCCGCTGTTCCACCCCGTCTACAAGCGCCTGTCCGGCAAGGACGTCCGCAACATCGTGATCAGCGACTGGACCGGCGTGCTCGACATCTCCCAGGTCGCGGTCAAGTAGCCAACGGGATCGTAGGGATCGGTCGGACACCACCATGGCTCCACAGAAGCCCACCACCGGGGAGGCCCGCACGGCCTCCCCGGCCGCCGGGGGACGGCAGGTGTGGCGGCGGCTGCTCGCGCGGCGCGCCGCCCGCACCGCCGGCCTCGTCATCGTCCTGCTCACCCTGATCGCGGTGGCGGCCCCGCTGCTCAGCGCGCTCGAAGGGCAGGACCCCACCAGCTACCACAACGACCTGCTCGACTCGGCGGCCGGCGGGGTGCCCACCGGCACCCTCGGCGGCGTCAGCGCCGAGCACTGGCTCGGCGTCGAACCGGGCACCGGACGGGACGTGTTCTCCCGGCTGGTGCACGGCGCGCAGATCTCCCTGCTCGTCGCCGTCGGCGCCACCTTCGTCCAGGTCACCATCGGCGTGCTGCTCGGCCTGGCCGCGGCCCTCGGCAGCCGACTGCTCGACCAGCTGATCGGCAACACCACCGAGGTGATGCTCGCGCTGCCCTCGCTGGTCTTCGCGATCTCGCTGATGGCCGTCGTGCCCTCGGACTTCCCCCGCCCGCTGCTGCTGACCCTGGTCATCGGCCTGCTGGGCTGGGCCGGCACCTCACGCGTGGTCCGGGCGCAGACGCTCAGCCTCCGTCAACTCGACTACGTGGCGGCGGCCCGGCTGGGCGGGGCGAGCCGCTGGCGGATCGCCCGCCGGGAGCTGCTGCCCTCGCTGGCCGCGCCGGTCATCACCTACGCGATGGTGCTGCTGCCGACCAACGTGATCTCCGAGGCGGGGCTCTCCTTCCTCGGCGTCGGGGTCAAGCCGCCGACCTCCTCCTGGGGGCAGATGCTCTCCGGCGCGACCACCTGGTTCCGCGCCGACCCGATGTACGTCCTGCTCCCGTCGGCGCTGCTGTTCGCCACCGTGCTCGCCTTCACCGTGCTCGGCGACGCCGTGCGCACCGAACTCGACCCGCGCGCCGCCTCCCGGCTGCGGGTCGGCACGGCGGACGACACGGCGGCCGGCACCACCGGCCCCGCGACGGAGCGCACCGCCGAGGAGGCCTCCGCATGACCCGCTTCCTGCTCCGCAAGGCCCTCGGCATGCTCGGCGTGCTGCTCGCCCTCTCCCTGGTCATCTACGCGGTCTTCTACATCGCCCCCGGCGACCCGGCCCAACTGGCCTGCGGCGAGAAGTGCAGCCCCGCCCAGGTCCTCCAGGTGCGCGAACGCCTCGGCCTCGACGCACCGGTGTACCTGCAGTACGCCCACTTCCTCCAGGGCCTGGTCGCCGGCCGCGACTTCAGCGCCGGTACCGGCCTGCTGCACTGCCCGGCGCCCTGCCTGGGCGTCTCCTACCGCAGCGGCGAACAGGTCACCGACATGATCACCGCCCGGCTCCCGGTCACCGCCTCGCTGGCGCTCGGCGCGATGGTGCTGTGGCTGGTCCTCGGGGTGGGCACCGGACTGCTCTCAGCGCTGCGCCGGGGCCGGCTCAGCGAGCGCCTGCTGACCGGACTGACGCTGGCCGGCAGCTCCGTCCCGGTCTTCGTGATCGGCCTGGTGCTGCTCATCGTCCTGTGCGCCCAGCTCCAGTGGCTGCCCTTCCCCAGCTACGTGCCGCTCACCGAGGACCCCCAACAGTGGTTCTGGGGACTGCTGTTGCCCTGGGTGTCGCTCGCCCTGATCGAGTCCGCCAAGTACGCCCGGCTGACCCGCGCCTCGATGCTGGAGATCCTCGCCGACGACCACATCCGGACCTTCCGGGCGTACGGCGTCAGCGAGCGGCAGCTGGTGACCAGGCACGCGCTGCGCGGCGCGCTCACCCCGGTGATCGCGCTCACCGCGATCGACCTGGGGACGATGTTCGGCTCCGCCGTGCTGACCGAGACGCTCTTCGGCCTGCCGGGCCTCGGCAAGCTGCTGGTCACCTCGGTCGGCCTGATCGACCTGCCGACCGTGGTGGGCCTCGTCCTGGTCACCGGGTTCTTCGTGGTCCTCGCCAACGTCATCGCGGACGTGCTCTACGCGGTGACCGACCGAAGGGTGGTCCTCACGTGAGCGCCGAACTCCTGAACCCTGAACCCCTGAACCATGAACCCCTGGTCGACGTACGGGACCTGGTCGTCGACTTCCCCACCGGTACCGGTGCCGGCCAGCTGCGCGCCGTCGACGGCGTCGGCTTCCACCTGGCGGCCGGGCAGGCGCTCGGCATCGTCGGCGAGTCCGGCTCCGGCAAGAGCACCGTCGCCTACGCCCTGCTCGGCCTGCACCGCGGGACCGGCGCCCGGATCGGCGGCTCGGTCCGGGTCGCCGGCGTCGACGCCGTCACCGCCGAGGGCGAGGACCTCCGGCGGCTGCGCGGCTCGCTGGCCGCCATGGTGTTCCAGGACCCGCTGTCCGCGCTCGACCCGTACTACGCGGTGGGCGACCAGATCGCCGAGGTCGTCCGGGTGCACCGCCCGGTCTCCCGCCGGGCCGCCCGGGAGCGGGCCGTCCAGGTGCTCGACCGGGTCGGCATCCCCGACGCGGCCCGCCGCGCGCGCTCGCGTCCGCACGAGTTCAGCGGCGGCATGCGCCAGCGGGTGCTGATCGCGATGGCGCTGGCCTGCGAACCGCGACTGCTGGTCGCCGACGAGCCGACCACCGCGCTGGACGTCACCGTCCAGGCCCAGGTCCTGGACCTGCTGCACGAGTTGCGGGCCGAGACCGGGGCCGGACTGGTGCTGGTCACCCACGACCTGGGCGTGGTCGCCGGCAGCGTCGACCGGGTGCTGGTGATGAAGGACGGCCGCGCGGTCGAGCACGGCCCGGTCACCGAGGTGCTGGGCGCACCGCGCGAGCCGTACACCCGGGCGCTGCTGTCGGCGGTGCCCCGGATCGACGCCCCGCCGGCCGCCCGGACCCTTCAGACCCCGCCGACCGCGCCGCCGGCAGCCGACGGGGACGTCCTGCTCGAAGCCACCGACCTGCGCCGGGAGTTCGGCGCGCGCGGCGGCCTGACCCGGCGCGCCGCCCCGGTGGTCGCCGTGGACGGCGTCTCGCTCACCGTCCGGGCCGGCGAGACCCTCGGCGTCGTCGGCGAGTCCGGCTCCGGCAAGACCACCCTCGGGCGGATGCTCGTCCGGCTGCTGGACCCGACCGGCGGCCGGCTGCACTACCGCGGCCAGGACATCGGCGCGCTCGGCGAGAAGGAGCTGCGCCCGCTCCGGCGCGAGCTCCAGATGGTCTTCCAGGACCCGGTCTCCTCGCTCAACCCGCGGCGCAGCGTCGGCGAGTCCGTCGCCGACCCGCTGCGCATCGCGGGCGAGCGCGACGAACGCCGGATCCGCGCCCGGGTCGGCGAACTCCTCGAACGGGTGGGGCTCGACCCCGACTGGTACCACCGCTACCCGCACGAGTTCTCCGGCGGACAGCGCCAGCGGGTCGGCATCGCCCGGGCCCTCGCACCCGAGCCGCGGCTGATCGTCTGCGACGAACCGGTGTCGGCGCTGGACGTCACCACCCAGGCCCAGGTGGTCGACCTGCTGGGCGAGTTGCAGCGCGACCTGGGCCTCGCCCTGGTCTTCATCGCGCACGACCTCGCGGTGGTCCGCCAGGTCAGCGACCGGGTCGCGGTGATGCAGGCCGGCCGGATCGTCGAACAGGGCGACGTCGCCACGGTCTACGACTCGCCCCAGCACCTCTACACCAAGAACCTGCTGGCCGCCGTCCCGGTCCTCGACCCCACCGAGGCTGCCAACCGCCGCCACACCCGCCTCGCCACCGCCGCCCTCTGACCACCGCTCAGCGGCCACAGACAGGCCCGGGACCCGGGAGAACGTCGCCGTTCTCCCGGGTCCCGGGCGGTCATCTCCGGCCGGAGTGGTCAGCTCCGGTCGGAGCCGGGGGCGGTCACGGTGTGGGGCCGAGCTTCTGCCAGGAATCGCTCTTGCCGGGCTCGTCCGTCGCCTTGTTCCACCACTTGGCGCGCCAGTAGAAGCCGTTCCACGACACCGTCGAGGCCCAGGCCCCGGCGATGTCCCCAGCGATGATCTTCGTGCCGGGGGAGGTGACGCTGTTGGAGGGCGCGGCGAGGTAGGCCGGTGTCTTCCACCAGTCGGCGCTCCCGTCCGCGAAGCCTCCGAGTGCGTAGGCGCCGCCGTGCTTGGGGCCGCCTACGACCCACCGGTCCAGCTGGGGCTTGCCCACGGTGGCCTGGTCGGTGCTGAGCGGCACCAGGCGCCACCACTGGTCCGTCTTCCCGTCGCAGTCCCGCACCGTGAGGGTGCCCCTGGCCGTGGTGGCGCCGAGGCACTGGTCGTGGCCGCTGGAGGAGGACTTGATGTGGTACCAGCCCTGGTCCGCCTCGCTCACCGTCCACAGCTGGTTGGCGTTGCCGGCCTGCTTGTTCACCAGGTGGGCGTCGGTCCAGCTCCCGGGGTGGTCGAGGACGTTGCCGCTGTTGCGGTCCTCGATGATCCACTTGTCGCCGGTCTGCCAGAACGCGAACGAGGGGTTCGGGTTGTAGGCGTGGGCCTGCCACGGCGCGGCCTGGCACTGCGCCCCGGATGCGGGCGCCGGCGGATCGACGGTCGTCACCGCGCGGCGCATGTCGCCGGTGGATCCGTAGTCCTGGCCGCCGATCCGGAAGGTGACGTTCGCCGGGCCGGTGACGGGCAGGTAGTACTTGACCTCGATGTCCTTCGACTTCCCGGCCGGGATGTCCTCGCAGTAGCCGAGTTTGACGGTCACCCGGTGGAAGTCCCCCTTCAGGCCGCCCGCGTTGGGCCCGGTGTGGCCGGGGACGATGCCGCTCATCTCCTGCCAGGCCCCGTCCTTGACCACGGACGGGGTGGAGGTGGGCAGGTCGAAGGAGATCTCCGTGCCCTGGGCGAGGGCGACCTTGGAGTTGTTGGTGATCCGCAGCTTCGGCTGCATCGGCCACATGTCGTCGAGGGCCGTCGGGAAGTCCACCAGCTCGGCCTTGGCGTCGATCACCTGGGCGGGCAGGGTCTTGCCGCCGCCGGTCGCGTTGCCGGGGGCGCCCGCGCCCCGGAGGGCGTTGTCCAGGCGGGTGGTCAGGTCGTAGCCCATCCCCCACTCGCCGTTGGAGCGCTTGGTGTAGTCGCCCGCGAGCTCCCAGATCATGGCGCCGCCGATGCCCTTGTCCGCGATGTACTTCGCCTTGGCGTCGATCGACCGGTCGTTCTCCGTGGAGAGGAACACCTTCTTGGTGTCGTTCCACAGCCACGAGGCCTGGAGCGGGTCGGCGTACTTCTCGCTGTAACCGCCGGTCAGCTTGCCGGCGTCGGTGGCCGGGTCGACACCGTAGGACTTCAGGTAGCCGGGGGTGCGGCCGTCCTGGAGGTTCTTGGTGTGCCACAGCGGGTTCGATCCGGCCCCGACCTCGCGGCCGTCCTCGGTGTCGTGCCAGACGTTGTCGATGCCGGTCGCGCCGAGGCCGCAGTTCTGGCCCTTGGCCGGGCCCCGGCCGCCGAGGCCCTTCGGGCACTGGGACTGGTCTGGCATCGCGGAGGTGCCCCACAGGCCGTCCGTACCGCCCTGCACGTTCTGCCAGCCACGGGAGTAGTAGGGGATGCCGAGGTTGATGCGCCCGGGCGGGAGGGCGCCGCGGTAGTAGTGGTAGGCCCAGTCGATGTTGAAGTAGCCGTTCTTCTGGTAGCCCTTGGTCTTGTCGTCCTGGTCGTTGTAGATCCCGGCGTCGGCCAGCTCGTTGTCCTGTCCGGTGTCGTAGAGCGGGGCCTGCGGGCCGACGTACTTGTTCCAGGAGCCGTGCAGGTCGTAGCTCATGACGTTGACGTAGTCCTGGTACTGGAGCGCCTGGCCGGCGTCCAGTCCGCGGACGAGGTAGCCGGACGCGGAACCCGCGGAGGTGAGCAGGTAGTAGCGGCCCTTGCCCGCGCCCGCCCGGTCCAGCTTCTCCCGCAGCGTCTTCATCAGGGCGTTGTAGCCCTGCTGGAGGCCCTTGCGGCGCGGATCGGAGACGTCCCAGTCGTTGGGGTTGCCCGTGTTGGGCAGCGCGGTCGGGTACTCGTAGTCGATGTCGACCCCGTTGAACCCGTACCGGCCCAGGAACTCGGTGACCGAGTCGGCGAACGCGTCGATGCCCGCCTGGTTGACCGAGCCGTCCGCGTTGGTGGCCATCGCGTAGAAGTTCCGGGTGTCCGCCCAGCCGCCGACCGAGATCAGCGTCTTCACCGCCGGGTGCTTCTTCTTGTACGTGTTCAGCAGGTTGAAGTGCCCCTTGTACGGCAGCGACGGGTCCATGGCGTTCCGGTCGCCGTCCCAGGTCATGCCGGTGGCCGGGTTCTTCGGGTCGTTCGGGTCGCCGATGCTGATCCGGTTGTCCTCCACGCGGGCGAAGGCGTAGTTGATGTGGGTGACCTTCGACCAGGGGATGTTGGACACCAGGTAGGCGGGGTCGCCCTTGGCGCCGGAGCGCCACCCGGTGAAGTAGCCGACCGTGCGGCGGGTGCGGTCGTTGCCGACCCACTCACGGCCGTTGCCGTCGTAGACGTCGCAGTAGCGGGCCGAGACGCCCTGGGTGGGCGTCATGCCCTCGGGGCGGCAGTCGCCGGAGGACGCGGGCTTCGTCCCGCGGCCGTCCGCGGCGTCGTCGAAGGGCGAGCCGGCGTCACCGACCTCCTCCGGCTTGTCCGGGGTGAATCCGGTGGACCGCCACCGCTGCCCGGGGTTGCCGGACGCGCAGTCCTTGAGGGTCAGTGTCTCGTCCGGGGCGCCGGCCGTCAGACACAGGCCACCGTTGCGCAGACGCGTCCATCCGCTCCCCGCGTCCTCGGCCTGCCAGAGCTGGTCCGCACCGCCGCCGTCGTCCTTGGCCAGCCGCGCCTCGTGCCGGCCGGTGTCGTGGGCCAGGGCGGGCCCGCCGTCCAGGGCGCTGACGACCTGCCACCCCTCGGGCGTGGCCCGGGTCCACCACTTCTGCGCGGTGTTGCCCTTGGCGGCGAGTGCCTTCACCCGGGTTCCCGGCGCCGGGTTCGCGTTGTCCACATCGGCGACGAGGTCGTCCTTGGCGGACCTGAGGGGGCCGGCCCGGTCGATGGGCAGCGGGCGCGGGGTGATCTTGACGGTCGACGTGTCGACCCGCCACATCTGGGTGGCGACCGCCGGTCCCTCGGTCGTGCACGGCCAGAGCGCGCCCCAGGTCGTCCTGCGGGTCAGGCACCACTTTCCGCCCTCGGTCGTGATCCGGAAGGCCAGTTCGTCGCTCTTCTGGCGTTCGAGCGTCCACAGCCGGGGGGTGTCGGAGACCGAGGCCCACTGCCACGACTTGCCACCGTCCCCTTGCAGGTACTGCCCGGTGGCGTTCTGGATGGTGGTCTCCAGCTTCCCGCCGGGCGCGGGCAGTTCACCGTTGATGTACCACCGGCCGAGCTGACTGTCGTCCGGACCGGTGGAGACCCACTTGGAATCGGATCCGTCCCGCTGGAGCACACCCGTGTTGCCCGCGATCGGGCTCTGCGGAACCCGGTGGATCCTGACCGTCTGCCGCTTCCCGACGCCGTCGATCCCCCGGCCGGGAGTCCCGGCACAGGTGTACGTCCTGGGAGACCCGGGCTTCTCGGGACTCTGAGCGGCAAAGGCCGTCAGGCAGATCGCGAGGGCCCGCTGCCCGTACGCGTTGGGGTGGACGGCCTCCTGCTTGTCCCCCTGGGACCCCCACAGCCAGCCCTTGGTCGTCTCGAACTGGTAGGGGACCCAGCGGACCCACTCGGCGTCCGATTCCGGCAGCGGCTTGGCCCGCGAGTTGGCGCTCGTGGCCTGCTGGGCGCTCCGGCTGCACAGTTCGTGCCCGGCGAACACGTCCTGCACGTCCAGCAGGGACGCCCCCGTCTCGTCCGACGCGGTCCTCAGGGCAGTGGTGAGCTTCGGCATGAGTTCGTCGCGGGCCCAGTCCGCGTCGGAGTCGCGGAAGGGGCATCCGCCGGCCGAGTAGCGGATGGAGTCGTCGTACCGCATCTGCGAGCTGCGGGGCAATGGGTTCGGATACGTGCTCAGCACGAGCTCGTAGTCCTCGCTCGCGTACCCGGCGTCCGTCATGACGGAACGGATCTTCCGCAGGGCATCACTGACGTTCTGCCGGGTCTGCTCCAGTTTCTGGTCCAGCGCCGGGTTCGGGGAGCCGGGGTTGCAGGTGCTGCCGACCACCCCCACCCAGTAGCGCTTGACGCAGTCGGTGATGATGTCCTTGAAGCCCAGATCGTTCCCACCGATGGACACCACGATCATCCTGATGTCGTTGTCCTTCGCCAGCCGTGCGAGCTGCTCGGCCTGCGGCGGCTCGCCCTGGTACGACTCCGAGATGATGTGCTCGGTCCTGGCCCCCGAGCAGGCGATGTTGAAATGGCGCTCCCCGGCAATTCCGTCGAACACGGCGCTCGTGAGGGGTGAGATCTCCGAGCGGTCGCAGCGGTTGCCGCCGTCGTAGGACGTGTCGCCGTAGACGCAGTCCTTGCCGTCCGGGCAGTCCGCCCTGCGGTCGGTGCCCCACACATCGCCACCGGGAGAGGTGTTGGCGTTGCCCGCCCACCGGCCGCCCTCGCCCGAGATGTAGCTGTCGCCCATCGCGACGACGGCGCGCGGCTTCGTCTGGCCACACTGCCCCGCCAGGGCCGCCAGGGCCACTCGCGGCAAGTCGTCGAGGTTGCAGACCTGGCGCGGGGGAGCCTGATTGTTGGCGTTGGTCCGGAACAGTACCGGGTAGTGGTCGGAGGTGTTCTCGAACGTGAGGCGGAAACCGGTGTACTGATGGCCCTGGGGCATCCCCTTGGCCACCATGTAGTCGAGCTCGGAAACCGGGTTCCTGACGGGATAGGTCGACAGATCGGAGCGGATCAACTCACTGCCCGCCGGCAGGGCGGGAAGCGACTCGGGATCGCGGTTGAAGTCCCCCATCACCGCCCAGTGGTCCCCCGACACCTGAGCAACCGCGGCGAGCACGGCGGGAACATTGTTCACCTGCGCCGCGCCCACGCGATTCGTCGCGTGCATGCTGTAGATCCAGGTGCCGTCCCGGAGATGAAGGCCCAGAGTCGGTTTCGGGCGGTCGCCCGGTCCCAGCGGCGCGATCACGCGCACGTCCGTTACCTCGTCCTGGGCCTGGTTGACGACGAAAGCGATTGCCCGGTTGTTGTTGTCCGCTTCCACCTTGTAGACGACACAGGGACGCCCACCCACCTGGTCCGTGCAGTTGGTCCAGTTGAGTCGCCTCACCTCGTACCCGTTGCTCTGAGTGACAGCAGCCACAGCTGCACCGGCCGCGGGTTCCATCTCGGCGAGATCTTCGTCCCTCACCTCCTGCAAGGCAAGAAACTCGACCCTCCTCGCGATCGGATAGATCCCGTGACTCCACCGGTCGGTCGAATTGTTCATGTTGAACGTCGCCATCGTATGGTCGCTCACCGCCGCCATGGCCGATTGCGAGAAGGCAACCACCGAAAGGAGGCCGGAGAGCAAGCCCACCAGCACGGCGAAGGCAACTATGCGTCCCCTTCTCCGTCCGGCGGCTGCTCCTCGCCCCGGTGGACCGGCGACGCGGGCGGGTGAGGGCGATATGCCCATGGAAGTCCTTACTTGCTCACGGCCGCACCGACCGCACCGACGGCGGCCGATCGGCCTGGGCCGTCCTTGACGGTCCGTCGAGACACGACGGGATCCGAGACCGTCAGGCTGGCGTGAGTTGGTAGACGATCGATGAACGACCTGAGGAACACGGCGATCGGGAGACACAGGCATGGCCGCGCACGGGTACTTCACGCTGGACGCTTCGCCCCGGTGGCGGTTCAGGTCGCCCGACGGGGATCCGTTCCTGTCCATCGGCGTGGTCCACGCGGACGACACCAATCTGCGGTACCCGCACAACTCCGGTCTGTTCGCCGAACGCTACGGGTCCTTCCGGCGGCGCTGGCTGCGGGAGGGCCTGGTGCCGGAACTGACCGCGTGGGGGTTCAACACGCTGGGCTGGAGCGCGGAGTACGTCAGCGGCAGCGGGCTGGCGGCCACCCACGACGCGGTCGACCTCGGGCACTCGGACGGCCTGCCCGACGACGAGGCGGCCGCCGCCGGGCTGCCCTACACGCTGTCGCTGCGGGTCGCCGGGATCGAGCGCTGGAACGGTCACCCGGCCTACCGCGACCCCCGCTCCGAGGACTTCGCCCAATGGTGCGACCACCTGGCCCGCACCCGGTGCCGACCGGAGGACCCGAACCTGATCGGCTACTTCCTCGTCGACGCCCCGGCGTGGGCGCGGCACCCGAGCGGCGCGGGCTACCCCCGGAACGAACTCGCGGAGATCGCCGAGGCCTACTACCGGGTCGCGGCCCGGGCCATCCGCCGCCACGATCCGAACCACCTGATCCTCGGCGACCGCTACGGGACCCGGGCCGGGATCCCGGAAGCGGTGCTCGACGCGGCCGCGGCCCACGTGGACGTGCTGAGCCTGCAGACCTTCCCGGCCGTCGACCGGGCGGCGATCGACGCGGTCGCCGCCCGGTTCGACGCGTGGCACGAACGCACCGGGCTGCCGATCCTCGTGGCGGACACCGGCAACTGGTGCCCGACCGTCATGAGCCCGTCGCGGACCGGCTCGGCCCGCGACCAGGCCGAACGCGGCGAGGGCTACCGGATGATCGCCGGCACCTTCGCGGCCCGACCGTGGTGCCTGGGCTGGCACTGGTGCAGCTGGCTGGAGAACCCGCAGCGCGGCTTCGGGCTCAAGGACCCGTGGGACGAGCCGTACGCCGACCTCGTCCGGGCCGCTGCCACGACCAACCGGCGCTGGCGGGACGCCGTCGCGCCCGCGCCGCCCGCGTGACCCGGCTCCTGCGTGCGCTCACCCCTGGGCCGTGGGCCGGACGACGATCTCGTTGACGTCCACCTCGTCCGGCTGGTCGACGGCGTAGCGGAGCGCCTCGCCGATCGCGGTGGCGGGGATCGCGATGCCCATCTGCTCCCGCACCGCGTCCCTGACCCCGTGGTCGGCGATGGACCCGGTCAGCTCGCTCCTGGTCAGACCCGGACTGACCACGGTGACCCGCAGCTCCCGGCTCTCCTGGCGCAGGCCCTCCGACAGGGCGCGCACGGCGTGCTTGGTGGCGCTGTAGACGGCTGCCGTCGGGTCGACCCGCAGCCCCGAGACGGAGGAGATGTTGACGATGTGCCCGCGCCGCTGGTCCCGCATGATCGGCAGCACGGCGGCGATGCCGTGCAGGACCCCGCGCAGGTTCACGTCGATCATGCGGTTCCACTCGTCGACCCTCAGTGCGTCCAGGCGCGACAACGGCATCACCCCGGCGTTGTTGACCAGGACGTCGATCCGCCCGTACCGGTCGTACGCGGCGCGGACGAAGGCCTGGACGTCCGCGGGGTCGGTCACGTCCAGGCCCAGCGGAAGGGCGTCGCCTCCCCGGTCCTCGATCTCCTCGGCGAGGGCGACCAGGCGCTCGGTGCGCCGGGCTCCGAGCACCACGTGGTGGCCCGCGGCGGCGAGGGTCCGGGCGGTGGCCTCGCCGATTCCGCTGCTGGCCCCGGTGATCAGGACCACCTTCGGAGCAGGCCTGGTGGGCGAGTTGGACATGGGCTTCCCTTCGCGGTGACGACGGTCGCGCGGTGCGACGACCGGTGCCGCCAGGATGGATCCGATCCCGCGCCCGCGGCAGGACGGGGCTTCCTGGGTGGGGCGCTCCCAGGAACCGGCGGCATACGATCCGGGGATGAACGGCAACGAACTGGGCGAATTCCTGCTGGCGCGTCGCTCCCGGGTCAGCCCGGTCGACGTGGGTCTCCCGTCGTCCCGGGGCACCGGGCCTGTGCGCCGGAGGAGGAGCGGGTCGCGGCGGAACTGCTGCGGCTGACGGACGCCTTCCCCCTGGCGGTGGCGTACGTGGTCGTCCTCGCCTCGAACCCGCTCGCCGACGCCCTGCTCGCCCCGCTCGCGGACCCCCGGGGCATGGCCCGGTCCCTGTTCTGCGACCCCTCGGCCCGCGAACTGTTCGCCGACTGGCACGCCGTCGCCCGCGACACCGTCGCCACGCTGCGGCTGGCCCACGGCCATGAGCGCCACGACCCGCGCATGCGCGCCCTGGTCGAGGATCTGCTCGCGGAGAGCGCGGAGTTCGCGGCGCTCTGGAGCCGTCAGGACGTCAGCGGCCTGGGCAGCAAGAGCAAGAGCTTCCGCCACCCGCGGGCCGGACGGCTGACCCTCAGCTACCAGACCTTCGAGGTGCAGCACGCTCCGGGCCAGTTCCTCCTGGTCGGCACCGCGGAGCCCGGGAGCCCCGACGCCCGACGCCTGGCCTCGCTCGGGGACTCGTCCGAGGACTTGCGCCAGCCGTCGTAACTGTTATGGTGACAACAGGACAGGGAGAGGGAGGCCGGGATGAGCGCCAACAGCAGGCTGACCGTCGCGGCGCACGCCCTCACCTGGATCGGGCTGTACCAGCGGCGCGGCCACGAGGTCGCCACCTCCGAGCAGATCGCGACGAGCGTCAACACCAACCCGGTGGTGATCAGGCGCCTGCTGGCCCAACTGCGCAAGGCCGGCCTGGCCGACTCACGCCGAGGTGCCGGCGCCGGCTGGACGCTGTCGCGGGAGCTGTCGACGATCACCCTGCTCGACGTCTACGAGGCGGTGGAGCCGGGGCCGGTCTTCGCCCTGCACCCCGCCACGCCCGACCACGAGTGCGTCGTGGGCCACGGCATCGGACCGGTACTGGGCACCGTCTACGACGGGGTCGAGGCCGCCCTCCGCGCCGAGTTGGCGAGAACCACACTGGAGGACGTCCTGCGTGACGTCCTGAACTCCGCCTAGCCTCGACCGCGCGCCCCACCGGGCCGCAGCAGCAGGACATTTTTGCGGCCTGAAATGTAACAACATCAGTTACATCAAACACCTGGAGAACACCATGGGACAGCTGGACGACAAGACCGCCCTCGTGACCGGGGCCTCCACCGGCATCGGCCTGGCCATCGCCCGCCGGTTCGCGGCAGAGGGCGCCACCGTCTACCTCACCGGCCGCCGCGAGGCCGAACTGGCCGACGCCGTCGAGCAGATCGGCGGGCGAGCGGTCGGCATCCGCAGCGACGTGTCACAACTCGACGACCTCGACCGGCTGTTCGCCGAGATCACCGAACGCAGCGGCCGCCTCGACATCGTCGTGGCCAACGCCGGCGTCGGCGACTACGGCCCGCTCGGCACGATCACCGAGGAGGAGTACGAGCGCACCACCGCCATCAACCTCAAGGGCACCGTCTTCACCGTGCAGAAGGCGCTCCCCCTGCTGCCGCCCGGTGCCTCGGTGATCCTGCTCTCCTCCAGCGCGGCCCTGCGCGGCGTCCCGGGCCTGGGCGTCTACGCCGCCACCAAGGCCGCGATCCGCAGCCTCGCCCGCACCTGGGCCGCCGAACTCGCCGCCCGGGGCATCCGGGTCAACGCCCTCACCCCCGGTCCCGTCACCACTCCCGGTGCCGACGAACTGCGGGCCGCACTCCCGCAGGACGGCGGGGCCGCCGCACCCGCCGCACCGACCCCGCTCGGCCGGGCCGGCCGGCCCGAGGAGGTCGCCGCCACCGCCCTCTACCTGGCCGGCGACCAGAGCTCCTTCACCACCGGTGCGGAACTCCTCGTCGACGGCGGCGCCACCCAGCTCTAGCCGTACGCCCGGGCCGGCGCGGATACCGGACCGGTTCTGTCCGGTATCCGTCCTAGCCTGCGGAGTACACCCCTTCAGCACCACCGAGGAGCTCCTGTGCACTTCGTCTCGATCCGCATCATCACCGCCGACGTGGCCCGTCTCGTCGCCTTCTACGAGCGGGCCACCGGGGCCCGGGCGGAGTGGGCCACCGAGGACTTCGCCGAGCTCAGGACCTCGGGTGCGACGCTCGCGATCGCGGGTACCCGCACCGTGCCGCTGTTCGCGCCGGGGTCGGCCCGACCGGCGGACAACCACAGCGTGATCACCGAGTTCCTGGTCGACGACGTGGACCGGGTCCACCGCGACCTGGCGGAGTTCGTCACCGACGTCGTCGCCGAGCCCACCACGATGCCCTGGGGCAACCGGTCGCTGCTGGTCCGGGACCCGGACGGCCACCTGGTCAACTTCTTCACCCCGGTCACGCCGGCGGCCGTCGAGAAGTTCGCGAAGTTCGCGCAGCTCGCCGGTTGACGCACCGTCCCACCGGGTGATCGGCTCCCGGGATGGACCACACCACCCCCGGTGACCGCCTCCCCGCCGAGGCGGTCACCCTCCTGGAAGCCCTGCTCGCGGACGACACCCCCGCCTTCCGCGCCCTGCGCGCCCAGATCCCCCACCTGCGGGTCACCGGCGGCTGCGGGTGCCCCTGCGCCAGCCTCGACTTCCGCCTGGACGAGACGGCGGCCGTCCCCGCCGCCCCCGCCGCAGGCTGCCCCGCCGCCGAGGCCACCGTGCTCGACGCCGACGGCGAGCCGATCGGCGGGGTGCTGGTGTTCGTCAGCGAGGGGCAGCTGTCCGGTCTGGAGGTCTACACCTGGGCGGACGAGCCGATCACCCGCCTCCCCTCCCCCGACCGCCTCCAGCCGTAGACCCCTGCACACCCGTGGATTCCGGCAGGGCTGGAATCACGGCGCGGCGGATTTCCCGGGCCGGGCGCCGGTCCGGGAGGGTGGGGGCTCGACCGTTCCCCGCCCGAACCCGATCCGAAGGACCGCCATGATCTTCATCACCGTGAAGTTCCCCGTCCGCCCCGAGCTCAGCGCGCAGTGGCTGGACATCGTCCACGACTTCACCGAGGCGACCCGGGCCGAGCCGGGCAACCTGTTCTTCGACTGGTCCCGGAGCGTGGCCGACCCCAACGAGTACGTCCTGGTGGAGGGCTTCCGGGACGGCGAGGCCGGGCGGGAGCACGTGGAGTCGGCGCACTTCCGGCAGGCCATGGAGACGCTGGCGGGCGCGGTCGCCGCCAAGCCGAGGATCATCAGCGTCGACCTCCCGGACCGTTCCGGCTGGGACGAGATGGGCGAGATCACGCCGCGCGAGGCCTGAGCCGCCGGGTGACCGGGGCGCGGCCCGGGGGCCGGTGGTCGGCCGGGGGCCGGGCACCGGCAGACTGGACGGGTCACCCAGGACGACCCCGAGGAGCACCCGTCATGGCCGGTCAGACCGGGCCGCGCGCCGCCGACCGCACCCTGGAGGTGCTGGAACTCGTCGCGCGGGCGACCGGGCCGGTCTCCGCCAAGGCCCTCGCCCGCGGCCTCGGCTGCGCCCTGTCGACGGCCTACACCCTGCTCACCCCGCTCACCGAGCGCGGCTACCTGGTGCGCACCGACGGCGGCTACACCCTGGGCTACCAGGTCTCCGCCCTGCACCGCGCCTTCCAGCGGCAGATGGGCCTGAGCAGCGGCATCGACGGCGTGCTCGCCCGGATGCGGCAGACCGCTCGGGCCTCCGCGAACTACGTGGCCTACCAGGGCGACGGACTGGTGATCGCGGACGTGCGCACGGTGGCCGCCGACGGCGACGAGCGGCCCGAGCTGGCGATCGGCGTCGACCCGCGCTCGCACGCCTACGCCCACGGCAAGATCGCGCTGGCCGCCGCCGGGCCGGCCGCCCGCCGCCGCTACCTGGAGCAGCCCGGGCTGCGCCGCTTCACCCCGCAGACCATCGCCTCGGTCGAGCGGCTCGACGAGGAGTTGCGGCGGATCCGGCGGACCGGCGTCGCGCTGGACGTCGAGGAGGCCCGGCCGGGGCTGGCCTGCCTGGCGGCGCCCGTGCTCGGCACGGACGGCGCCGTGGTCGGGAGCGTCTCGCTGTCCGTCCGCCCCGAGGACCTGCGGGCCCGCCGGCGGCAGCTGATCGCCGCCGTCAAGCGGGCCGCCGAGGAGGCCGCCGAGGCCGGTCAGCAGGGCTGACGGCGGCTCAACGGGTGGTCAGCGGCCTGGACCGTCATCAGCCGGCCCTCCTGCATCATCCGGCCCTCCTGAGGCGGGGACGACAAGGGCCGGGCCAGCTGGGGTGAATAGGGCTGCGATCCCATCCACACCAGCTTGCCCGGCTGTCGCACAGCATCTTCCTTCGCGAGGACCTTCGTCAAGTCCCGCGCGGTGCGGTGATGTTGGCCGGATTCCGGCTTGGCCTCAACGCTCGGCGCCCTGCCCGACCGGGCCCGGGACGAGGGGCGCGACGACGCGCTGGCTCGGGTTGATGCCGTTGTCGTCGTTGGTGTCGTCGTCACCGGAGTTGACCGAGGCGGTGACCGAGCTGGTCACCCAGGAGATCAGGCCGAGGATCAGGAAGACCACGAGCAGGAGGCGCCCACCGCCGCTCAGGACCAGCGGACGGGTGGCCGACACCCGCTCCGGCTCACTGCCCGGCTCCTCGCCGAACAGCCGCTTGGGGTAGGCGGAGCTGAGCATCAGCAAGTACGAGGTGTACCGCAGCTGGTAGCGCAGGATCGCGGTGGTCGCCTCGTACAGCGACTGCGGCATCCGGCCGAGCACCAGCACCACCAGCCAGCTGATGAAGCAGACCGCCCACCACCCCGCGTGCAGCAGGCCCTGCACGATCGAGGCCGGGATCACCAGGATGATCCGGAACAGGACGGCCAGCCGGTTCAGCTCCCCCGGCCGCAGCTCCACCTGCACGGGGTACCCGGGAGCCCGGAACCGGAACGGCGGGTAGTGGTCCATGGTGAGCATCAGGTACGCGTTCACCCGGGCCTCGTACGGGACGTACGCACTGAGGTAGTCCGCCGCGAAGCCGGGCAGCCGACCGAGCAGCAGCGCACCGAACCAGCCGATCACGGTGACGAAGAACGCCACCACCGACAGCACCCAGAGCACCACGAACTGCGGGATCAGCAGCAGCAGACGTAGCAGCACCGTCCAGCGGTCCTGCCGCCGGGGCGCGGGCATGTCCAGCACCGGGAGCCACTCACGGCTGACGGGGGCGGGGGGAGCCTGCCACATCCGGGCCTCCACGGTCTGCGGTCCCGGGCACGGCGCGGTCCCCGGAAGACGGGACCCGGCAGTCGGTCACCGCCGGGTCCCTCCGAAGATCGCAGCCCCCCGCCCGCCCCGCGCGTCACGTTGCTCCGGACGGGTCTGCCGCCCGGCCGGCCGCTCAGTCCGTCAGTTCCTCCGTCAGGCCGGCCAGCAGGGTGTCCAGCCAGGAGCGCACCGTCTCCGGGTCGAACAGGTCGGCGTCGTACTCGGCCATCCCCGCGTAGCCGTCCTCGTCCGGGATGAGGGCCAGCAGCAGGTCCGAGCGGTTCGACGGGCCCGGCACGTCCTCGATCTCCACGGTCAGGCCGGGCAGATCGAGGGCGGCGGTCGGGGTGCTCAGCAGGGTGAGCAGGACCTGCGGGTACGACGGGGGCAGCTGGACCCCGCGCTCGCGCAGTCGGTCGACCAGCTGGCCGACGGGCACCACGGCGTGGTCGAGGGCGGTGGCGACCGCCCGCGCGGCCGCGTCCACCAGCGCCCCGAAGCCGCCCGGGAGGCGGGTGGGCAGCCGGATCGGCAGGCCGAAGGTGAGCAGGCCGACGACCCGCTCGTCGATCGGCCGGGTGCGGTTGGCGTGGGAGAGCATCACCAGGGTCTCCGCCGCCCCGGTCAGCTCGCCGAGCAGCCGGGCGTAGCCGGCCAGCAGCACCGCCGAGGCGGTGGTGGAGCGCCCGGCGGCGTAGCGGTGCACCGCCCCGGCCAGGGCGGCCGGGACCCGGAAGCCGACCGTGCCGCCGTTCCCGGAGCGTTTCGCGGGCCGCGGCCGGGCGGTGGGCAGGGCCACCTCCAGCGGGGCGCCACCCAGCACCGCGGTCCAGTGGTCGATCGCCTCGGCGACGGCGGCCGGGGTGACCACGGTCCGTTCCCAGCAGGCGTGGTCGGTCATCCGGCCCGGCTCCGGCAGCGGGTCGGCCGGGTGGTACAGCGCGCCCAGGTCGGTCAGCAGGGTGGCCAGCGACCAGCCGTCCACCACGATGTGATGGAGCGTCAGCACCAGTACCCACACCTCGTCGGCCGTCCGCAGCAGCCGGGCGCGCAGCAGCCGGTCCCCGTTCAGGTCGAACGGCTGGTCGCCCTCGGCCCGGACGGCCTCGGCGAGCGCCGCCTCCCGGGCGGCGGGGGCGAGCGCGCGCAGGTCGTCCAGCGGCAGTTCCACCGGGGTGTTCGGCAGTACCTGTTGGAGCAGGCCCAGGTCGGTGTCCCGGTAGCGGGTGCGCAGGCTCTCGTGGCGGTCGGTCAGCGCGGTCAGGGCGGCGGCCAGCCGTTCGGGTTCCAGCGGCCCGCGCAGGGTGAGGCGCTGGGTGATGTTCCACACCGCCGGGTCCGCGGAGCGGCCGTGGGTGCCGTGCAGGCGGCGTTGGGCCAGTCCGGCGGGCGCGGCGGCGAGCGCCGTGCCGGAGTCGGTCAGCACGGCCAGCAGCCGGTCCCGGTGGGCCCGGACCAGTCCGGCCGCCTCCTCGTCCAGCGCGCCGGGCGGGGCCAGGTAGCCGAGCCGGTCGCCGGTGGTGCGCAGCACGATCCCGCGCTCGTCGAGCAGCCGGACCAGCCGCTCCCAGCCCTCCCCGGCCCCGGATTCGGCGGCGCTCACAGCTCGCCCTCCTCGAAGGCCTGGCGGTCCTGGGCCGACGGGGTGTGGGCGGCCATCCCGCGGATGGTGGGGCGGCGGAAGAAGTCCAGCACGCCGATCCGCAGCCCGGTCGTCTCGCGGACCCGGTTCAGCAGCCGGGTGGCGGCCAGCGAGTGGCCGCCGAGGTCGAAGAAGGAGGTCTCCACGCCTGCGGGGCGGCCGAGTTCCTCCTCCCACAGCCGTTGCACGGTGCGTTCCAGTTCGGTGGCCGGGGCGGCGGCGGCCAGGCCGGCGCCGAGCGGCAGCGGTTCGGGCAGGGCGGCGGTGTCGAGCTTGCCGTTCGTGGTGAACGGCAGCCCCTCGACCGCGGCCCACAGGCCCGGCACCATGTGCTCGGGCAGCAGGTCGGCCAGGTGGTCGCGCACCCGGGGCAGGTCGGCGGCCGCGCACTGGACGTACCCGGCGAGCATGGTGCCCGCCGCGGTGCGCCGGCCCGTGACCGCCGCGCCGCGCACGCCCGGGACGGTCCGCAGCACGGTCTCGACCTCGCCGGGTTCGATCCGGTAGCCGCGCACCTTGACCTGGCGGTCGACCCGGCCGAGGTACTCCAGGGTGCCGTCCGGCCGCCAGCGGCCGAGGTCGCCGGTGCGGTAGCGGCGGCCCTGCGGGGTGTCGGTGAAGACGGCGGCGGCCTCCTCCTCCCGACCGGGGTAGCCCAGGCCGACCTGGACACCGAGCACGTGGATCTCGCCGACGGCCCCGGTCGGGACCGGGCGCCCGGCGGCGTCCAGCAGCACGATCCGGCTCCCCGGCACCGGGCGGCCGATCGCGGCGTGGTCCGGCCCGTCCGGGGGGATCACGCCGGCCGTGACCCCGTGGGTCTCGGTGGGGCCGTAGTGGTTCAGCAGCCGGCAGCCGGGGTTGCGGGCCAGGAAGGCCCGCAGTGCCGGGGTGAGCAGCAACTGCTCGCCGCCCTGGACCAGTTCGCGCAGGTGGGGCACCGGTTCCGCGCCGAGCGCCTCGACCAGCGCGGCCAGCGGGGTGTACGGCAGGTGCAGCCGCTCGGCCCGGGTGGCGCGGACCACGGCGGCCAGCGCGGTGATGTCGTAGCGGGTCTCCTCCTCGATCAGCAGCAGGGTGCCGCCGCCGCCCAGTGTGGTCAGCATCTCCTGGACACTGACGTCGAACCCGCAGGAGGCGTACTGGAGGGTGCGGGCGGCCGGGTGGTCGGCGAGGTTCCAGGCGATCAGGGAGGCCAGGCCGAGGGTGTGCATCAGTACGCCCTTGGGTGTACCGGTGGATCCGGAGGTGTACAGCAGGTACGCGGCGGCCCGCGCCGAGGGGACGGGCAGCGGCGGGAGTTCGACGGGCTCGGCCGCGGTGCCAGGGGCCGCCGCCGTGCTGACCGTCGGCAGCGAGATGCCCATCAGGTCCGTGCCCGGTGCGGTGAGCAGCACGGTCGGGGCGCTGTCCGCGGCGATCAGCCGACAGCGCTCCGCGCCCTGCACCGGGTCGATCGGCACCAGGACGGCGCCCAGTCGCAGCACCGCCAGCAGCGCGGCCACCTGGTCCACCGAGCGCGGCAGCAGCACGGCGACCCGGCTGCCCTCGCGGACCCCGGCGGCGAGCAGTCGGCGGGCCAGTTCCTCGGCCCGGGCGCCGAGCGTGCGGTAGTCGGTCCCGGTGCCGTCGGCGGCGACCACCGCGACCGCGTCCGGCCGGGCCGCCGTGGTGGCGGCCACGACGGCCAGCGGGTGCGCGGGCGCCGGGTCGGCCTCGGGCCCGCACTCCAGGGCGGGGTCGGCGGGGGCGGCCGTCAGTTCGGCGAACGGACGGGCGGGGTCGGTGACGGCGGCGGCGAGCAGCCGCTCGAAGTCGTCGAACAGCCGGTCCACCGAGGCCCGGTCGAACAGCGTCTCGGCGTACTCCACGTGGCAGCGGATGCCGTCGGGCAGGTTGGTGAGGAACAGCGACAGGTCGAAGGCGGAGCGGTCGACCACGTGGTCCAGCGGACGGGCGGTCACCCCGGGCAGGTCCAGTTCGAAGACCGCGTGGTTCTCGAACTCGACCATCACCTGGAAGAGCGGGTTGCGGCTGGTGTCCCGCTCCGGGTTGAGCTCCTGCACCAGGACCTCGAAGGGCAGTTGCTGGTGCTCGTAGCCGTCCAGCGCGCTGGAGCGGACCCGGTCCAGCGCCTCGGTGAAGTCCGGCTCCCCGGACAGGTCCAGCCGCAGCGCCAGGGTGTTGACGAAGAAGCCGACCAGGCCGTCGGTGCCGTCCGCCCGGTTGGCCAGCGGGGTGCCCAGCACCAGCTCGTCCTGGCCGCTGTGGCGGTGCAGCACCCCGGCGAAGGCGGTGAGCAGCACCATGAACAGGGTCGAGCGCCGGCTACGGGCCAACTCCCGGACACCTGCGGACAGTTCGGCGGACAGATGGCGGACGTGGGCGCGGCCGCGGCCGTCCGGCACGGCGGGGCGGGGGCGGTCGGTGGGCAGGGCGAGTACCGGCAGGTCGCCGCCGAGCACCTTGCGCCAGTGGTCGAGGCTCTCCTGGTACGCCCCGGCGGCCACCGCGGCCCGCTCCCGGGCGGCCTCGACGGCCGGGGTGGTGGTGAGCGCCGGCAGCCGGGCGGGCCGCCGCTCCCGGGCGGCCCGGTACAGCTCCCCCAGCTCGCGGGTGATCACCACGGTGGACAGGGTGTCGATCACGATGTGGTGCATGGACAGCACCAGGACGTGCCGCTCTGGCCCGGTCGTCAGCAGCCGGGCGCGGAACAGCGGGCCCTCGGCCAGGTCGAAGCGGTGCACGCCCTCGGCGGCGACGGCGGCGGCGACCGCTTCCTCCCCGGCCCCATCGGCGGGGATCCGCTCCAGCACCGGGCCGCGCGGGGCGGGCAGCACCTGCTGGTACGGTTCGCCGTCCTGCTCCCGGAAGACGGTGCGCAGCCCGACGTGCCGCTCGACCAGCGCCCGCAGCGCGGCGTCGAGCGCGTCGACGTCGAGCGGGCCGTCCAGTGCGACGGCCTTGACCTCGTTGTACTGCGCGGCGTCCGGCCGCATCCGGTGCAGGAACCACATCCGCTGCTGCGCGTACGACAGTCGGGCCCCGCGCCCGGTGGCCCGGCGCAGCGCGTCCAGCTGCGGCAGGCCGGCGGCGACCAGGTCGGGGGCGAGCCCGAAGTCGACGAAGCAGGCGATCTCGTCCGCGCCGGCCGCCCGCAGTTCGGCGAGCACGGGGCGCACGCTCTCCGGGGTGCCGATCAGGGCGCGCGCGGCGCAGTAGCGCTCGTAGGCGCGTTCCAGCACGAACTCCAGGTCCTCCTCCCGGGTGTTCTCGAAGTCCAGGGTCAGGCCGAGGCTGTTGGCCATCTGCCCGAACAGCGACAGCGAGGAGCGCAGGTAGTGGCAGAACGGGCGGTAGGCCTGCGCGCGGGCGGTGTCGAGGTCGGCGCCCAGGTAGGTGTGGACCAGCACGACCACCCGGCCGGCCTCCGGGTCCAGGCCGTGTTCGGCCCGGGTGCGCCGGTAGAGGGCGACGTTCTCGGCGAGTTGGGCGACGTCCTGGGTCATCAGGTTGGTGATGACGCCCAGGTCGTGCCGGGCCGCCTCGCGGAAGCTGTCCGGGTTGCCGACGATCGCGGTGAACATCGGCGGCTGCTCCTGCAGCGGGCGCGGGTGCAGGGTCACCTCGATCGGCTCCCCGTTGCCGTTGCGGCCGCGGTAGGGCTCGCCCCGCCACAGGGACCGCACGGTGTCGATCTGACGGTGCATCAATTCCTTGTGCCCGCCGTAGTTCTCGGGGAAGAACAGGAAGTCGTTGGGGTGCCAGCCGCTGGCGCAGCCCAGGCCGACCCGGCCGCCGGACAGGTTGTCGACCACCGACCACTCCTCGGCCACCCGGACGGGGTGGTGCAGCGGGAGCACCGCGCAGCCGGCGTTCAGCCGGATCCGGCCGGTCTCCCGGGCGAGGGCCGCGGCCAGCACCGAGGGATTGGGGAAGATCCCGCCGAAGGAGTGGAAGTGGCGCTCCGGCAGCCAGACGGCGTGGAAGTCGTGCCGGTCGGCGAAGCGGGCGCTGTCCAGGACGATCCGGTACTTCTCGTCCTCCGGGGAGTCCAGGGGGTAGTCGCCGAAGAAGTAGAGGCTGAAGTCCACCGGGCGTTCCGGGTCGCGGACCGGCTGGTAGGAGGTGGGGACGGGCTCGGTGCGGGTCTCCTTCGCGGGCTCGGTGCGGGTCTCCGCCGCGAGGCCGGGCAGCGCGTCCGCCGCCGGGCGCGGGGCCGGGAGCCGTACCCCGGGCGGGGCCGGGAAGAACCCGCCGCGCCGCAGGCCGCGCAGCGACTCCCGGACCGCGTCGACCACGAACTCGACGTCGCCGTCGGTGTGGGCGGTGGAGAGGAAGAAGTTGCGCCACTCCCAGACGTAGACCCCGCGGGTCAGCAGCTCGGGGAAGAACAGCTCCACGTCGGCCCGCGGCTCGAACCGGAACAGCGAGCCGAAGTGGGCCAGCCGCAGCGGGAACTCCTCCTCCTCGAAGAACCCGTTGAGCGTGGCGGCGAGTTCGTCGGTACGGGCGTTCAGCCGCTCCTGGAGGCCGGGGCCGGCCTCCTTGAGGTGGCGCAGCACGGCGCCCGCCGCGGTCATCGCCAGCGGGTGCTGGATGTAGGTGCCGCCGAAGAAGGTGGTGTCCTTGGGCGGGTAGCTGTCGTCCCCGTAGTCCCAGTGGCCGCCGTCGATCCCGTCCAGCAGGTCGGCGCGTCCGGCGATCGCGCCGATCGGGTAGCCGCCGCCGAGCACCTTGCCGTAGGTGGAGAGGTCGGGGGTGACGCCCCAGAAGCCCTCGGCGCCGCGCAGGTGGGGGCGGAAGCCGGTGAGCATCTGGTCGAAGAGCAGCACGATGCCGCGCCGGGTGGTCAGTTCGCGCAGCGCGCGGACGAACTCGACGGGCTGGCGCCCGGGGTGGCGGCTCTGCACCGGCTCGACCAGGACGGCGGCGATCCGGTCGCCGAGCTCCTCGATGACCTGGAGGCTCTGCGGATCGCCGTAGCGCAGCACCACCAGGTCGGCGACCGCGCCGGCCGGGATGCCGCTGGACACCGGGACGGTCTCCCGGTCGGCGCCGTGGCCCACGGTCCGGCCCAGGGTCTGGTCGGAGTGGCCGTGGTACGAGCCCTCGAACATGACGATCGTGTCCCGGCCGGTGTGGGCGCGGGCCAGCCGGATCGCCCCGGCGTTCGCCTCGGTGCCGGAGTTGGCGAAGGCGACCCGCTCGGTGCCGGTCAGCTCGGCCAGCAGTTCGGCGGCCTCACCGGTCTCCGGGCCGCGCGGGCCCAGCCGCAGCCCGCCGGCCAGGTGCTCACGGACGGCCTCGGCGACGAACTCCGGGTCGTGGCCGAAGAGCAGGACGCCGAAGCCCATGGTGATGTCGACGTAGGTGTTGCCGTCGAGGTCCTCCAGCCGGGAGCCCCGGGCCCGGCGGGCGGCCAGCGGGTAGAGCATCTCCTTGGTCGCGGAGCGGAAGCCGACCACGGCGCGGCTGTCGGCGAGGGTGCGCCGGTGCCGGCGGGTGACCGCCTTGGAGGCGGCGGTGCGGACGGTGAAGCGGGCGACCAGCCCGTCCACGTGGGCGCGCTGCTGCTCGGTCAGGCCGCCGGAGGCCATGCCGGACTCGCGGGAGAGGGTCACCCGGGGGCCGTGCACCTGCGGGACGGCGGGGGCCTCGGGCGCGGCGACGGGCACGGGGGCGGGGGCCACGGGCGCGGCGGCCACGGTGGGTGGCAGGACGGCGGGAGCCGCCGCCGGGACGGGCGCGGGCGGCACCGGCCCGGTCCCGGCCAGCAGGCCGAGCTGGTCGCGCATCAGGTCGGAGAACTGGCCGAGCAGCGCGAGTTGGCGCTCGATCAGGGCGGTGCCGTCGGTCACCGGGGCGGCGGCGGCCGGGACCGGGAGCGCGGCCGGTACGGGTACGGCGGGCGCGGTGGGTACGGCGGGCACGGGGGCGGGGGCCACGGGCACGACCGCTCGGGGCGCCGGTGCCGGCTCGACGACGGCAGCGGCAGCGGCAACGGCAACCGGCGCAGGAGCGGCCACCGGCTCGGGCGCGACAGCCGGCTCGGGCGCGACGGCCGGTACCAGTGCGTCCCGGACGGCGGGCTCCAGCCGCCCGGCGATCAGCCCGGCCAGCCGGGCCGGGGTGTCCGCCTCCTCGAACAGCTCGCGCATCGAGATCCGCACCCGGTAGGCGCGCTCCAGGTCCCGGATCATGTTGATCATCCCGAGCGAGTCGGCGCCCAGGTCGAAGAAGGGGTCCTCGGCTCCGACCTCCCCCTCGTCGTGGCCCAGTTGTCGGGCCGTCTGCTCCAGCACCCGGCGCAGCACGGCCGCCTCGGCCGACTGCTCGGGCCTCGCGACGGACGGCGGAACAACGGCTACGGGCTGCTGGGGCGGCGGTGCCTGGTGCATGGCGGGGTCCTCGGTGGTCGGCCGGTCGGGGGCGGTGAACCAGTGGTGGCGGCGCTGGAAGACGGTGGTCGGCAGCGGCACCCGGCGGGCCGGGCCGTCCGGCCAGTCACGGGCGGCGGCGAAGCGCGCCCAGTCGATCGGGACGCCGTCCGACCAGAGCGCGGCGGCCGCGGCGTCGAACTGCAGCTCCTGCGAAGCTCCGCGCCGGGCCCCGGCCACGAAGTGGCGGTGCGGCAGCTCCCGGCGGCCCATCCCGGTGAGCGTCGGGTGCGGGCCGAGCTCCAGGAGGACGTCGTGGCCCAGCCCGTCCAGCCCGGCCAGCACCTGGTCGAAGCGCGCGGTCTCCCGGGTCTGCCGGACGAAGTAGTCGGGGGTGGGCACGGTGCCGGGGGCCAGCACCTCGCCGCCCAGGTTGCTCACCAGCGGGACGGTCAGCGGCCGCAGCCGCAACCGGGCGAGCTGTTCGCGGAGCGGTTCGAGCACCGGGTCCAGCAGCCGGGAGTGGAACGCCCGGTCGGTGCCGAGCCGTTCGGTGGTCACCCCCTGGGCGGCGAGTACGGCCTCCGCCGCCGCGATCCCTTCCGGCGGACCGGCCAGTACGCACTGTCCGGCGCCGTTGACGACGGCCAACTCGACCCCGACCCCGGCCAGTCTGGCACCGAGCTCGGCGAGCCGCTGCGGACCGGCCATCACCGCCGTCATCGCCCCGGGCGCGGTCGCCCGGTGCATCAGCCGGCCGCGCAGCGCGGTGAGGAACATCCCGTCGGCGAGGTCGAGGGCGCCCGCCGCGTGGAAGGCCGCGTACTCGCCGGCGCTGTGCCCCGCGACGGCGGCCGGGCGGAGCCCGAGCTCCTGCCAGAGCCGCAGGTAGGCCGCCTGCAGTGCGAACAGCGCGGGCTGGGCCGCCTCGGTGGTCCATACGTCCTGGGCCCCGGCGGGCACGGCGTCGAGCAGCAGCGGCAGCAGCGGTTCGTCCCAGGCCTCGCGGTGCAACCGGTCGCACTCCGTCAGGACGTCCCGGAAGACCGGGAAGGCGCGGTGGAGTTCGGCGGCCATCCCCCGGTACTGGCCGCCCTGGCCGGTGAAGAGCAGCACCGGCCGGACGTCACCGCGCGGCGCCTCCCGGCGTACCGGTACGGCTCCGGTGGTGCGGCCCGCCAGGTGGGCGTCCAGGCCGCGGCGCAGTTCCTCGGGGTCGGCGCCGGTGACGGCGAGGCGGTGGCGCAGCGCGCGGCGCCCGCCGCCCACGGTGAGCGGCAGGTCGCCGGGGGCGGGCGCGGGCCCGGTGGCGAGGCGGTCGCGGAACCGGGCGACCAGCTCGGTCAGGCCCTGCTCGGTGCGGGCGGACAGCGGCAGCACCGTCGGGGCCGACCAGGGGCCACCGCCGGGTGCGGCCGCCGGGGCCTCCTCCAGCACCAGGTGGGCGTTGGTGCCGCCGACGCCCAGCGCGCTCACCCCGGCCCGGCGCGAGGTGGCACCGACCGGCCAGTCGCGGGCTTCGGCGGAGAGCCGGAACGGGCTGCCGGCCAGCTCCAGCGCGGGGTTGGGGCGCTCGAAGCCGACCAGCGGCGGGACGGTGCCGTGCCGCAGCACCAGCAGGGCCTTGATCAGCCCGGCCAGTCCGGCGCAGGTGTCCAGGTGGCCGATGTTGGGCTTCACCGAGCCGAGCGCGCAGAAGTCGACCGCTCCGGTCCGGGCGCGGAAGGCCTGGGCCAGCGCCCGGAACTCGATCGGGTCGCCCAGCGGGGTGCCGGTGCCGTGCGCCTCGATGTAGCCGACGCTCTCGGCCGGCACCCCGGCCAGGTCGAGGGCCCGTCCGACCACCGCCGCCTGGCCGTCCACGCTGGGCGCGGTGAAGCCGACCTTCTGTCCGCCGTCGTTGTTGACGGCCGAGGCGAGGATGACGCCGTGCACGGTGTCGCCGTCGGCCAGTGCCCGGTCCAGGCGCTTGAGCAGCACGGCCGCGACCCCGTTGCCGCCGACGGTGCCGCCGGCCGCCGCGTCGAAGGCCCGGCAGACGCCGTCGGGGGCGAGGATCGAGCCCTCCTGGTAGCGGTATCCGGCGGCCTGCGGGATGTGCAGGGCGGCGGCGCCGGCCAGGGCCAGGTCGCAGTCGCCGGCCAGCAGCGCCTGGGCCGCCAGGTGCACCGCGACCAGCGAGGTGGAGCAGGCGGTCTGCACGCCGATCGCCGGGCCGGTCAGGCCCAGCCGGTGGGCGACCCGGGTGGCGGCGAAGTCGGCCTGGTTGCCGATCGCGGTCTGCAGCGCGGGGACCGGCTCGGCCGGGTCGGCGGTGGCGGCCAGGGTGTGCTGGTAGTAGGTGCGCAGCGCGTACAGGGTCATCCCGGTGCCGGCGAAGACCCCGACCCGACGCTGCGGGTCGGGCGCGTCGTAGCCGCCGTCCTCCAGCGCCTGGCGGCAGGTCTCCAGCAGCAGGCGCTGCTGGGGGTCCATCAGCGCGGCCTCGGCGCCGCTGATGCCGAAGGCCTCGGCGTCGAAGCGGTCGGTGTCGGGCAGCGCGCCGGTCACCGGGACGAAGTCGGGGTGACGGTACTCCTCCGGGCGCAGCCCGGCCGCCGCCAGCTCCTCCTCGGTGAACCGGGTGGTGCTGCGGACCCCGTCGACGATGTTGCGCCAGTACTGCTCGGGGGTGTCGGCGCCGGGGAAGCGCAGGGCCAGGCCGACGACGGCCACCCGGCGGTCGTCGGCGCCGCCGGTCGGCGGTGTGGCGGAGGACGCGGTAGTGGGCGCGGCGGTGGCCGCGGGCGCCTCGGTGAGGTGGGCGACCAGGGCGTCCACGGTGGGGTGCCGGAACAGTTCGGTGGGTGACGGGGGCGCCGGCAGGGCCGCGCTCAGGGCGCCGTGCACCCGCATCAACTGCAGGGAGCCGATGCCGAGTTCGGCCAGCGGGCGGGTCGGGTCGAGCGGGGCGTCGAGGACCGCCTCGAAGGCGTCCAGGACGGTCCGGCGCAGTTCGGCGCCGGCGGGCGCGGATCCCGGGAGGCCGGTCGGCTCGGCGCTGGGCCGCGGGGTCCGTTCCCCGGTCGGCCTTTCGGTGGGCGCCTCGGCGACCGGTCTCGGCTCGGTGGCCAGCAGTCGGCGGCGCGCGGCGGGCGCGCTGGGCTCGGGCCCGGCGTACCAGCGGCCCGGGGCGCCGTCCAGCAGCAGCCGCGTCAGTCGGCGGCCGCCCGCGGCGCTCAGCACCGCGATGCCCCGGTCCGCGGCGACCCGGTCGAGGTCGGTGGCGGCGTTCATGCCGACCCGGCTCCACAGGCCCCAGGAGATCGTCCAGGCCGGTCTGCCGCTCTCCCGGTGCAGTCGTTCGGCCGCGCTCTCCAGGTAGCGGTTGGCGGCGGCGTACGCGGTGGAGCCGACGGCCTCCTGGAAGCCGACCATCGAGGAGAAGCCGACGAACTGGGCGCCGGGGCGCTGCCGGACCAGCTCGATCAGGTGGTCGGTGCCGGTCGTCTTGGCGCGCACCGCCTCGCGCCAGCTCTCCGGACCGGTGCCGGAGAGCAGGGCGATCCGGTAGGCGCCGGCCAGGTGGAGCACGCCGTCCAGCGGTGCCTGCCAGTCCCGTTCGGCCTCGGCGACCACGGCCGCCAGCTGCTCCCGGTCCGTCACGTCGGCCCGGCGGTAGTCGACCCGGCCGCCGTAGCCGGACAGCCGCTGCAGGGCGGCGCGGCGGTCGGCCGCCTCGGCGGTCGGCGCGTCCAGGTCGGTGCGGCCGATCAGCAGCAGCCGCGCGCCGTGGTCGCGCAGCAGGCCGGGCAGCAGTTCGGCGGCGATCCCGCCGAGGCCGCCGGTGACCAGGTAGCGGGCGCCGGGCGAGAACAGCGAGCAGCCGCCGGGCCCGGCCGGGCCGGCGTCGACGGAAGGCCCGGCCGTGGAGGCGCCGCCGGCGGACTCGACCGCCGCGAGCCGGGGCACCCACGGGCGGCCCGCGCGCCAGGCGCACTCGGGTTCCGGCCGGGGATCGGCCAGCAGGGCGAGCAGCGCGGCGGCCTGCTCCGCGGGCGGCAGGCCGGCCGGCAGGTCGATGTGCCGGGCGGCCGGCACCAGCTGCTCGGCTCTCGCCCCGGCGGTCAGCGCCGCCGTCAACTCGGCGGCCGGATCGGTGAGTTCTCCGGGCAGGACGGCGTGCAGCCCGGCGCTGACGGTGACCAGCTCGCCGGAGGGCGGCCGGTCGCCGAGGGCGCGCAGCAGGGCGAGCAAGGCCTCGTCCGGCGGCGCGGCGTCCACCGGCCGTACCGCGTCCACCCGCCGTACCGCGTCCACCGGCCGTACCGCGTCCGCGCGGGCCGCGTCCCACAGGTGCAGCACCCGCCCGGGGCGCTGCTCGCCGAGGGCCCGCAGCCACTGCCCGGGGTCGGCGGTCGGCGGCCGGTCCACCACCACGGCGTGCGGCAGGGCCGCGCGCAGCGCCTCGACCAGGGTGCCCGGGCCGGACGGGCCGAGCAGCAGGGTCGGCCCGGCCGGGTCGCCCTCCGCCGGGGCGACCCCGACCGGGTCCGGGGGCACCGGGCGGGGTTCCCAGCCGATCCGGCGCACACAGTCCGGCAGGGTGCGGGAGTTGGCCTCGGCCAGGTCCAGGGCCACGATCTGCTCGTCGAGTCCGCCGTCGAGCAGGCGCTCGCGCAGTGCGGTGCGCTGGATCTTGCCGCTGGTGGTGCGCGGGAACCCGGCGGCCGGTACCGGCAGCACCAGGACGGGGGCGGGCTGCCGACGGGCGGCCAGCACCCGGCGGACCTCGGCGGCCACCGGCGGTGCGGGGGCGTCCGGGTCGCTCGGCACGTAGGCGATCACCAGCTGTTCGGTGCCGGTGCGTTCGTCCGGCACCCCGAAGGCGGCGACGTGCCCGGAGCGCACTCCCGGCACGGAGGCGACCACGTCCTCCAGCTCGTGGCAGAAGTGGTGCACCCCGTTGACGATGATGATCTCCTTGCGCCGGCCGGTGAGCACCACCTCCCCGTCGGCCAGGAAGGCCAGGTCCCCGGTGTCGAACCAGCCGTCGCCGACGAAGGACTCCCGGTCGGCGGCCGGGTTGTTCAGGTAACCGGGCGTCACCCGGCCGGAGTTGACCTGGAGCCGGCCGACCCGGTGCTCGGGCAGGGCCCGGCCGTCCTCGCCGGCCACCCGGAACCGGGCGCCGGGGGCGGGGCGGCCCATGCTGAGGAAGGCGGTGCCGCGCTCCGCGGAGTCCGGGCCGACGGGCTCCAGCCGGCCGCCCAGCGAGTCGGTGCGCACCAGGCGGCGGGCGCCGTCCTCGTGGTAGCGCTTGTAGGCGATGGCGGTACAGGTCTCGGCCATGCCCCAGCCGAGCAGCAGGTGCTCCGCCCGGACGCCGAACGGCCCGGTGGCGGACAGGAATTCGTCCAGCACCGCCTCGGTGCACTGCTCCCCCGCGTTGATCAGGGACTTGACCGCGGAGAGGTCCCAGTGCCGGCCGGGACCGGCCGCCCGTACCGCCTCGGCGACCAGCCGGTAGCCGAAGTTGGGCGACCAGGAGTGCGCACCCCGGTAGCGCTCCAGGGTGTCCAGCCAGACCAGCGGGTCGGCGAGCACCAGCTCGGTGGGCACCTGCACCTGGTCGGCGGCCAGCGCCACGTCGCGCAGGTGGAACATCAGCAGCCCGGCGACGTGGTCCAGCGGCAGCCAGTTGACGGTGACGTCCTCGGGCGAGCTGCCTTGGGCCACCGCGCCGGCCACGTACTCCAGGATGCCGCGGTGGGTGATCTGCACCGCCTTGGAGCGGCCGGTGCTGCCGGAGGAGAGCTGGAGCATGGCCACGTCCCCCGGCTCCGGGGCACGCTCGACGCCGGGGCGGGCGGGCGGCGCGCCCTCGTCGGCCCCGGCAGCGGTGGGGCGGTCGACCGCGACGACCCGCAGCCCGGGCGCCGGGTAGAGCTCGCCGAGCCGGGCCAGGCCCGCCACCGCCGGACCGGAGGCGAGCACCGGCGGCTCCTCCAGGGTCTGCCAGGCGTGCCAGAGCTTCTCCAGGACGGGGTTGGGCTGGTCGTACGCCGGCGGGCGGGCCACCGTGACCGGCTGGATCCCGCCCAGCAGGCACCCCCACAGCGCGGGGAAGTAGTGCTCCGGGTCCGGGACTTGGAGGATCACCCGGTCGCCGGGCCGCAGTCCGGCGGCGGTCAGCAGGGCGAGCGTCTCCCGGGACCGCTCCAGCAGTCGGGGGTAGGTCAGCCTGGTCGCCCGGCCGTCCGCCCGGACCAGGTGCAGGCCGTGCTCGGGGTACCGTTCGGCGGCGCGCAGCAGCGCCTCGGGCAGCGTCCGGGGCGCGTCCGGCGCCGGTGCGGGCAGCGGGGCGCCGACCGCCTCGATGCCGGGCTCCTCGGTGCCGGGCTCCTCGGTGCCGGGCTCCTCGGTTCCATGCTTCTCGATTCCGGCACGCTCGGGGACGGCCGACCCCGGGGTGCCGAACGGCTGCCAGTGCGCGGTGAGTTCGCGCAGGTGGCGGAGGGCCGGCCCGGGCCCGGCGGGCGGCCGGGTCACGGCGGCGGCGAGGGCGGCACCGTCGGGCTCGCCCTCCGGGGTGCGGACGATGCCGTCCAGCAGGTGCACCTCGGCGCCCGGGTCGGCGTCCACCAGGACGGCGGTGGCCCGGCGGCGCAGCGCGGCGGGGTCGGTGTCGACGGCGGGCACCAGGTAGGCCAGCAGGCCGGGGCGGCGGTCGGCGCGCTCGACCGGCAGCAGCGCGCAGTCGGCGACCTCCGGACGCAGCAGCAGCCGGGCCTCCAGCGCGCGCAGCCGGGCGCGGTCGGGACCGGTGGGGCTCATCAGCTACGGCACCTTTCGGATCGGTGCGGGGCATGCGCGGGTGGGCTGCCCCGGGGTGCGTCGGGTGGGCGGATCGGGGTCGCCTGCGGCCTCGTGGGCGTCGGCGGTTCCGGTGGCGCGGTACCTGTGGGTGCGGTCGAGCGGGCGTACGGAGGCGCGGCGGTACGGCGGTTCAGCGGTGCGGCGGAGCAGCGGTACGGCGGTTCGGGTTCAGCGGGTGCGCGAGCGGGCGACCAGGACCAGGAAGCCGAGTGCCAGCACGATCGGGACGGCGTGCGAGACGCCGACCACGGTCAGCGGGCTGAACAGCGCCAGCAGCGAGCCGCTCAGGAGCATCCCGGTGCCCATGCCGACGTTCTCGGCGGAGGCGAGCAACCCGAAGGCCTGGCCGCGCCGTTCGTCGGTGAGGGCCTGGATCCGGGTGGTGTACGAGATCTCGGTGAAGCCGTCGCCGAGCCCCGCGCCGGTCGCCACCAGCAGGAACAGCGGGGTCGGCAGCCCGGTGAAGACCAGGATGAAGCAGCCGGACATCAGGCAGGTGCCCAGGGCGAAGGCGCGTTCGCCCGGCTCGATGCCCCGGCGCAGCAGGAGCCGGGAGACCAGTTGTTGGGCGGCCAGGTTGCCCACCGCCCAGGTGGCCCAGAAGGTGCCCAGCAGCGCGGCCGGGTTGCCGGGGTCGTGCTGGTTGGCGAAGACCGGCAGGCTGATGTTGTGGGCGGCCGAGCCGAAGGCGTCCAGCAGGCGGATCCCGGCCATCGCGCCGACCACGGGGGCGGCCCGCAGGACGATCAGGGCCTGCCAGCGGCTGCCGAATCGTTTCCCCGTCCCGCTGTCGGCATCGGTGCCGCTGCCACCGGAGGGCGTGGCGTCGGTAACGGCGGCACCCCCGGCCCCGGCGGCTTCGGGCCGGGTGCGCAGCGGCAGCCGGAGCACCACGGCGGCGAACACCACGAAGCTGGACGCGTCGATCAGCAGCGCCGCCCGGAAGCCGGCCCAGGCGACCACCACACCGGCGGAGGCGAAGCCGAGCACCATGGCGGCCGAACGGCAGCTCGCCATCAGGCTGTTGGCGCGGGCCCGGCGCTCGGAGCCGACCATCTCCGGGATGCTGGTGCGCAGCGCGACGGCGCATACCGCCGCCGCCCCGCCGAAGACCAGCGCGAGCAGGTAGAGCACCGGGATGCGGGCGGGCGCCGGGACCAGGGCCACCACGACCAGGGCCACCGCCTGGGCCAGCGCGCAGCCCGTCATCAGCCGTCGCCGGTCGGTCCGGGCCACCAGCCGCCCGGAGACCAGCCCGCCGACGAAGCCGCCGGTCAGCCGCAGGATCAGGTACCCGGCCGTGCCGAGCGCGTTCCCGGCCGCCTCGTAGGCGAACAGGCTGAGCGCCACCAGGTCGAGCTGGCTCCCGTAGGTGGACAGGGCGTCGCCCAGCGCCAGTCGGTAGAACACCCGGGGCAGCTTCTCGACGGTCCGGGGCGGTACGTGCTGTGCGGTGTCCGGCACCGGTCCCCCAGGAAGGCCGCGTCGGTCGTCTCAGTGTGACATTGCACGGCAATCTAGGAGCCACCCACGGGTAGATCAAGTGTTTGATCGTCCACTGTCCGAAAGATCGTGAGTTCGGCCGACTCGGGACCATCTTTCCGGTCAGGCTGGCGAGTTGGTGCTGGTACGTCCGATCCGCGAGCCCCGCCGCCGTCGGCCTTTCGTCACCCGCAGCACCACGTCGCGTCGACCCGTGTCTACATGCTCATGACACCATAACCGACGAACCGTCATCAGCCTCCCCCGACCGGCCCCGACCCACCCCGACGAAAAGGACCGCCGTGAAGCGCACCGCCGCCCTCTCCACCGCCCTGGCCCTCACCCTGGCCGTCGGCGTGCTGTCCACCGCGGGCAGCTCGTCCGCCGCCGACCGCCCCGGCTCCGCCCACCGCACCCACCAGCACGGCCGGTACGGCACGAAGACCCCCTACGAGCCACAGGGCGGGCCGGACCGCTACCAGCAGCCCCCGGCCGGCTTCCGCCCGGTCTTCACCGAGAACGTCGCCCGCCACGGCTCCCGCGCCATGTCCGGCAGCGACGACGCCGACACCGTGCTCGCCGTCCTGGACCAGGCCGGGGGGCAGCACGCCCTCACCGACCTCGGCGCCGAACTCGCCCCCCAGGTGCGGTCACTCCGGTCCGCCGCCGCCACCCTCGGCTACGGCAACCTCTCCGCCCGCGGCGCCCTGGAGCACCGGCGGACCGCGCTGCGCCTGGAGCAGCGGCTGCCGTCCCTGTTCCGGGAGATCACCACCGGCAAGGAGCCCGTGGTGGTGGAGACTTCGGGCGTTCCGCGCGCGGTGGCCAGCGCCGACGCCTTCACCGCTGGCCTGACCGCCGGTGACCCCGCGCTCGCCGGCCTGATCAAGCCCCCGGTCACCGACAAGGACCTGCTGTACTTCCACAAGCAGCCGCAGAACGCCGACTACCGGGCGTACCTGGCGGACGACCCGGACCTCGCCGCCGTCCTGGACCGGACCGAGGCCGATCCGCGCACCGCCGAATCCGCCCGGCACACCCTCGCGCGCCTGGTCCGGGCCGACTTCCTCGCGGCGATGTCCGTCGACGACCAGGTCTCCTTCGCCCGCTCGCTCTACGAGCTCTACAGCGCGGCTCCCGACCTGAGCATGGAGGCCCCCGGGGCCGACCTCACCCGCTACCTCACCGACCACGACACCCGGTGGCTCGCCTACCTCGACGACACCGAGGAGTTCTACCAGAAGGGCCCCGCCTTCCGCGGACGCACCATCACCTACAGGATGGCCGGCGTCCTCTTGGACGACCTGCTCGCCCAGGCCCGCGCCAGGGCCGCGGGCACCAGCCGCAACGGCGCGGTGCTGCGCTTCACCCACGCCGAGGAGATCATCCCGCTCGCCGCCCTGCTGGGACTGCCCGGCAGCACCGAGGCCGCCGACCCGGCGCAGCCGTACACCTACGCCGACAACCCCTGGCGCGGCGCCGACGTCGCCCCGATGGGCGCGAACATCCAGTGGGACCTCTACGAGAACTCCCCCTCCGACGGCCGGCCGGCCGAGCACCTGGTCCGGATGCTCTACAACGAGAAGGAGACCGCCTTCAAGCCCTCCTGCAAGCCGGTCGCCGCCGGCTCCGCCTTCTACCGGCTGGACGAACTCACCCGCTGCCTCGCCCACGGCTGACAGCCGCCGACATGACGGGACCCCCGGGCCGACGGCCCGGGGGTCCCTGCGTCAGGCATCACGCGTCGGGATCAGCTCGGGGAGCCGGACCACGTCACGGTCTTCATGCCGACACCGAAGTAGGTGAAGGCGACGGTGAACGGGTCGGCCGAGGCGTTCGGCAGAGCGTACGCGGAGACGCTGGTGGCCTGCTCGCCCGGCGCCAGCATGCCGCGGGGGATCTTCATCCGACGGCTGCCGTCGATCAGCGCGGTGACCAGGGTCCCGTTGGAGTCCTTCACGGAAGGCAGTCCGTAGGCGTCGAGCGGGACGTCCTTGGAGCCGTTGTTGACGATGGTGATCGTCACCTGGATGAACTTGGAGTTCTTCGGTGCCGCGAACACCGTCTCGTTCGGGACGTACGGCTCCGGCACGGCCATCGAGACCTTCAACCCGTCCGCGAAGGTGTACGACTGACCGAACCCCAGATGACGGGCCTTCTCGTCGGCAGCCCTCGCCTGCTGCTCCTCCTCGATCTTCTTCTTCGCGGCGTCGAGCCGCTCCTTCTCCTTGGCGGCCCGCTCGGCGGCGGCCCGGTCCGCCTCGTCGGCGCGGACCCGCGCGGCCTCCGACTCGGCCTTGCTCTGCTCGTGCGCCCGGTACACCCCGTAGCCGACGAACACCCCGGCACCGACCGAGACGACCAGCCCGGATATGCCCAGGATCACCCCGGCGAGCGCGACCCCCCGGTTGTTCGCCACGCCCTTGCGGGCGTTGCCCAGGCCGATGATGCCGAAGATCAGGGCCAGCAGGGCGGGCAGCCAGGACACCCAGAAGAAGATGATCAGCAGGCCGAGGACGACGCCGATGATGCCCAGCACCAGGGCGGCGGTGCCCAGCCCGTTGCGGGGCTGCGGCGCGGCCACCGGGTACTGCGGCCAGTACGGGTAGCCCGGCTGCTGGCCGTAGCCGGCACCCGGAGCGGGCGCCGGGTACGGCGACGCGAACGGCGTGGGAGCCCCGACGGCGGCGGGGGCCTCCATGGGCGCGGGTGCGTCGGCGGGCGCGGGAGCGTCAGCGGGCGCGGCAGCATCGGCGGCTGCCGGAGCGTCAGCAGGTGCCGGGGCGTCGGCCTTGGTGAGCGCGACGGTGGGCGCAGGCGCTTCGGCGGGCGCGGGAGCGTCAGCAGGCGCCGGGGCGTCGGCCTTGGTGAGCGCGACGGTGGGCGCAGGCGCTTCGGCGGGCGCGGGAGCGTCAGCAGGCGCCGGGGCGTCGGCCTTGGTGAGCGCGACGGTGGGCGCAGGCGCTTCGGCGGGCGCGGGAGCGTCAGCGGGCGCGGCAGCATCGGCGGCTGCCGGAGCGTCAGCAGACGCAGGAGCCTCGGCCACGGCGGGCGAGGGCGTCGTGGCCTCGCCCTGGCCCGGGGCCTCGCTCTGCCCCGGGGTCAGCGGCGCCTCCGGGTCGGCGCCGGCGGGCACCTCCCCGGACTGCGGTCTGTCGGGCGGGACAGGAACGGTCATACGAGATCCTTCGGAGACGTCGAGACGATGAGTCGATGAGCGGCTGGTCCACCCCGGGCCGAGGTCCTTCCGAAGTCCCCCCGCGCCGACGGCCCGACCGCCGGGACGGGGCCGGTCCGGGCCGGACCCGCGCGTCGGCAGCCCGGAACGGGCGCGCGGCAGGGTCGGCGAGTGATCAACATACAGGTGCCCGCCGACAGCCCCGACACCCCGGGTACCGGAACAACCCGGAAACAACCGCCGTGCTTCGTCCCCGACTGACCTCGACGGATATTCGCTTGCCGGTCCGCCACGGCGGTCGATTGAATGTCCCGCGTGACCACGCAGGTACCCCCACCGTCGTCCGTGCCGATCGGCGCCCTCGTCCCGCTGAGCCGACCGGGCTGGGCGGAGGCGGGCCGGCACCTGCTCGCCGGGCTGGAGACGGCCGTCCAGGAGGTCAACGACGCCGGCGGGATCGCCGGCCGACCGCTCGACCTGCTGGTCCGGGACACCGCGGCCGATCCGCAGCGGGCCGCGGCCGCCGTGGACGAGCTGGCCGGGCTGGGGGCCGCCGCCGTGGTCGGGGAGTACCACAGCGTCGTCGCCCGGGCCGTGGCCGCCCGGACGGAGGCCCTCGGGCTGCCCTACCTCTGCTCCTCGGCCGTCCTCGACGCGCTCGCCGACCGGCCGACGGACCGGGTCGCCCGGCTGTGCCCGGCGCAGTCCCACGGCTGGCGGATCTACGCGGACTTCCTCCTCGACGCGGGCCACCGCCGGATCGCCGTGGCGACCCAGCCGAGCGTCTACTGGTCCGCCGGGGCCCGCATCCTGCGCGAGCACCTCGCCCCGCGCGGCGGCACCGTCGTCGAGCTCGACACCGGCGCGCTCTCCCCCGCCAAGCTGTGCGGGGAACTCCTCCGGCACGGTGCGACGGCCCTGCTCCTCCTGGTCGGCCACCCCGAACCGGCCGTGCCGATCGTCCGGGCGGTGCGCGCAGACCCGCGCCTCGCCGAGGTCCTGATCGGCGCCCCGGCGGGGCAGCCGGAGTTCGCCGAATGGCGGGCGCTGCTGGGCGGCCAGGGCGCGGCCGTCCCCTTCCTGCGCTACCTGCCCGAACGGCTCGGCCCGCGCGGCGAGCGGGTCGCCGCGGTCCTGCGCGAACGGCTGGGCGGGGAACCGTCCTTCGTCGCCTTCGAGGGGCACGACACCGTCACCGTCCTCGCCGAGGCGCTGCGTTCCGCCGGGACCGACCACGAACGCATCGCCGCGGCCTGGCCGCGGCTCTCCGTCGAGGGCACCCGCGGGCCGATCCGCTTCACCCGCCCGCCCGGCTCCACCGTCTGGCAGTGGGCCTGGCCGCCGGTCCAGGTCGTCGACCGGGACCCCTCCGCCCCCGACCGTTTCCGGGTCCTGCGCACCGGCTGACCACCGACCGGACAGCGCCTACCCGACCGCCGGACCGGCCGCGACGCAGAACTCGTTGCCCTCCGGATCGGCCATCACCACGTGGTGCCCGTCGTGCTCCGCCAGGACCCGCCCGCCCGCCGTCACCAGCCGGGCCGCCTCCGCCCTGATCCGCGCCCAGCGCTCGGCCGGGCCGCCGTGGCCCGGCACCCGGATGTCGATGTGCAGCCGGTTCTTCGCCCGCTTCGGCTCGGGCACCCTGAGGATGGACAGCCGCGGCCCGGCCCCCGCCGGGTCGCAGAGCCAGGCGCCGTCGTCCGCGGAGTCGTCCTCGGGCAGGTCGAACTGCGCGAGCCACTCCTCCCGCGTCCGGAACGGGGGCGGCGGCGGCTCGTCCACGTACCCGAGGGCCGTCTTCCAGAACTCGGCGAGCAGTCGCGCGTCCGCGCAGTCGAGGGTCAGATCGATCCGGGCAGCCATGTCGCGACCGTACCCCGCCCCACCGACAGCCCCCGCGACGGCGGCCCACCGATCTGCCGCCGGCCCCGGACAGCTGAGCGGCGCCCGACAACTGAGCGGCGCTACAACCAGCCGCGCTCGTCGGCGGTCCGCAGTGCCTCGGTCCGGTTGCGGGTGCCGGTCTTGGCGATGGCGGCGGAGAAGTAGTTGCGGACGGTGCCCTCGGACAGGTAGAGCTTCCCCGCGATCTCGGCGACCCCGGCGCCGGAGCGGGAGGCGTTGAGGACGTCGCGTTCGCGGGCGGTGAGCGGGGAGGCGCCCGCCGCGATGGTGGCGGCGGCGAGCTCCGGGTCGACCACCCGCTCCCCCGCCGCCACCCGGCGGATGGCGTCGGCCAGCACCTCCGCCGGGGCGTCCTTGACCACGAAGCCGAGCGCGCCCGCCTCCATCGCCCGGCGCAGGTAGCCGGCCCGGCCGAAGGTGGTGAGGATCACCACCCGGCAGCCGGGCACCTGCTGGCCGAGCACGGCCGCGGCCGCCAGGCCGTCCAGTCCGGGCATCTCGATGTCCAGCAGGGCGACGTCCGGCCGGTGCTCGCGGGCCGCCTCGACCACCTGGTCGCCGCGTCCGACAGCGGCGACCACCTCGAAGTCCTCCTCCAGGTCGAGCAGGGCGCCGAGCGCGGTGCGGACCAGTTCCTGGTCCTCCGCGAGCAGCAGGCGGATCGTCATGTCGTCCTTCCAGGGTGGGCGTCCGACGGCCGGACGGTGACCAGCAGTCGCCAGCCGCGCGGTTCGAGCGGGCCGGCCTCGACCGTACCGCCCGCCGCCGCGACCCGTTCCCGCAGCCCGGTCAGTCCCTTTCCGCTGCCGACCAGTCCGCCGCCGGGGCCGCTGCCGGGGCCGTCGTCGCGGATCTCCACCGAGGTGGCGGTCAGCAGCACCGAGCAGCGGGCGGCCCGGGCGTGCCGGACGACGTTGGTGAGGCCCTCGCGCACCACCCAGCCGAAGAGCTCGCGGTGCTCCGGTCCGACCGCGTCGGCCGCCGACGGCAGGTCGGCCACCACCCCGGCGGCGCGCAGCAGTTCGCGGCCGCGGGCGAGTTCGCCGGCCACCGTGACCTCGCGGTAGCCGGTGACGGCGGCCCGCACGTCGGCCAGCGCCTGGCGGGACAGCGACTCCACGGCCGTCATCTCGGCCACCGCCTGGTCCAGGTCCTTGGCCGCCAGCCGTTGGGCGAGGCGGGACTTGACGGTGATCGCGGTGAGCGAGTGGCCGAGCAGGTCGTGCAGGTCGCGGGCGATCCGGTTGCGCTCGGCCTCGGAGGCCAGCCGGGCGACCTCGGCCCGGGCGGCGACCAGGGCCTCGTTGGTGGCGGCGATCTCGGCGAAGGCGCCGCAGGTGAGCGTGGTGAACAGCAGGGCCAGCGCCTGGAACCCGCCGGGCCCGGTGTGCCAGGCGGGCACCGCCCAGGGCACCAGCAGGGCGGCGAGCGTCCCGGCGGCCGCCAGCTTGACCAGGTGCTCGCGCCACAGGATCCCGGCCACCGAGACGATCACGGTGGCGAGGAAGAAGGCGTCCGCGTGGGCGGCCGGCAGCGCGGCCAGGAACAGGGCGGTCATCGCCGCGAGCAGTCCCTTGATCCAGCGCACCCGGTGGTCGCCCCCGGTGCGCCCGGAGACGATCGCGAGCAGCACGAAGCAGAGGCAGAACGCGGCGACCACGGCGTAGCCGGCCACCGCCGCCGCCCCGCCGACGTTGCCGCTCATCGCCACCGCGGTCAGGGCCGGGAAGACCAGCATCCCGGCGCCCAGCACGGTCCGCCGTACGCCTCCCGCCCAGTGCCGGGCGGGGGCCGGCGCGTTCTCGTGGTCGAGGTCGCTCACCCTCGCGTTCCTTCCTCGGGCCCCAGGACCCATCGAACGTCTCAGGGCCGGTCGAACAGCGTACGCAGCTGCCGCCCGTTGATCACCAGCGCGACGCCCAGCAGGGCGAGGCCGCAGCAGCCCTGCTCGATCTTCATCCAGACCGGGAAGACCCCCGGCACGGCGATGATCACGGCGATCGCGGCCAGCATCACGCCGGAGACGATCCGCAGCCGCCGGAAGGCGCCGCGCGAGCCGCGAGCCGCCCGGACGGTGAGCAGCAGGGTGACGGCGGCGCCGAGCAGGACGAGGGTGCCGCGCACCCACACCGCCGGGGTGATCAGGTCGGTGTGGGAGCGGAGGGCGTACGCGGCCACCATCGTGAGCGCACTGAGACCGAGGTAGACGAGGACGCAGTTCCGGACGGTGCGGAAGGCCCGCAGGGTGTCGGGGTGGTGCAGATCGGTGGAGGTCATGCCCTCATCGTGGCCGCCGCCCGGGGCCGGTCGGCAGTGTGCTGCCACACCCCCGCACCATGACAATTGTCAGCCCCGCGCGGCGACCGACACCGGCGCCCGGGGTGGTCGGCCCCGCACCGGACCTGTGATCGCCGGCCGTGTGCGCCGCTGGAATGACGCGCTCCTGCGTCCGGATCCTCTTGCCCGTCCCGCGTCATCGGGCACCGCCCTCCGGGCCGGTGCCCGAACGGATCCCGGAGGACCGCACTGGCCTGCGGGATTCCCGCGCACCGGCTTCGCGGACACCCCGGTGCCGACCCGTCGTCATCGAGGTGCGGCGGGCCCGGCTCCCTGGTAGCCGTTGTGCGGAAGCACCCGCGGGGGCGTCACGAGGAGGTCGGAATGAAAGCGGAGCACAACGGACACGGGAAGGTCGACGGCCACCTGACCAATCTGGAGGACGTCGAGTCGCTCCTCGCCGGTGGTACGGAGGGCAGGCAGCGGCACCTGAAGGCCTCCGAGGCCGGTCCGGCCCGTACCGAGCCCGTGAAGCTGCAGGCCGCGATCGACCTGCACGTGTGCATGGGGTTGAACGCCTGCAAGGGCCACGGGGTCGGCGGCTCCGGGAAGATGGCCGGCATGGGCGACTGCGCGACCGTCTTCCACGTCTGCCACGGCGCCAACGAGTGCCGCGGGCAGGGCGGTTGCGGCTACAGCGGCTCGGATGCCGAGCAGGCGAAGCCGGGTGACCAGGACTGCCGGTGGAACGGCAGCTGCGCGAGCCCGATCAACGTCAGCCGGGTGCACGCGGCCGGCCCGTACCGCGGCACCAGTGTGTGGAAGCGGGCCCGGAAGATCTTCGAGCACCGGATGTTCGAGGCCGGCGTCCCGTTCGGCCCCTCGCCCGGCGAGGGCTACCCGGACGACCTCGTGCCCAGCTACGAGAAGCCGTACACCGGCCGGCACACCTCCGGCAAGTGACCGGGACCGACACCGCCGTGGACGTCCCCGGCTCCGCCGGCCTGGGCCTCGGGCTGGGCCTGCGCTTCCCGCACCTCGCCGAAGTGCTGGAGACCTGGCCCGAGGTGGACTGGTTCGAGATCATCTCCGAGAACTTCATGGACTCCGGCGGCTACCCCCGGCACGCGCTGGACCGGATCGCGGAGCGCTACCCGATCGTCATGCACGGCGTCTCGCTGTCGATCGGCAGCACCGACCCGCTGGACCGCGACTACCTCGCCCGGCTGCGCCGTCTCGCGGACGCCACCGGGGCCCGCTGGGTGTCCGACCACATCTGCTGGACCGGCGCGGCCGGGATCAACACCCACGACCTGCTGCCGGTGCCGTTCACCGAGGAGTCGCTGGCCCACCTGGTGCGCCGGGTCCGCACCGTCCAGGACGTCCTGGAGCGGCCGCTGGTGCTGGAGAACCCCAGCACGTACGCGGCGTTCGCGGGCGCGAGCATGCCGGAGTGGGAGTTCGTGGCCCGCCTGGCCGAGGAGTCCGGCTGCGGACTGCTGCTGGACGTCAACAACGTGTACGTCTCCGCCGTCAACCACGGGTTCGACCCCGAGCGGTATCTGCGGGCGCTCCCGGCCGGGCGGGTGGTGCAGATCCACCTCGCCGGCCACACCCATCTCGGGACGCACGTCATCGACACCCACGACCGTCCGGTGGCCGAACCGGTCTGGGAGCTCTACGCGTTGGCGCTCCGCCTGACCGGCCGGCCGACCCCCACCCTGCTCGAATGGGACGACCGCATCCCGCCGTTGCCCGAACTCCTCGCCGAGCTCGGCAAGGCCCGCCGCCACCTGCCCGCGCCGGCCGCGGTACCGGCGAGCCATGGCTGACCCGCCCGCCGCGACGGCCACCGCCACCGCGCAGCGCTGGTTCCAGGACGCGATCCTCGCCCCGGAGCCACCGGAGGCTGCGGAGGCAGCGGAGGCAGCGGATCCGCCGGGTCCGCGCGCTCCGACCGGTCCGCACGCTCCCACCGGTCCGACCGGTCCGCCCCGGGCACGGCCCGTCGAGGCCGTGCTGGCCCCCGGCGCCCGGCTCTCCCCCGGCCAGTGCCTGGAGGTCTACCGGCGGGGCTACCGGCTGCGCCTGCTGGAGGCGATGCGCGGCCTCCATCCCGCGCTGCGGGCCCTGTTGGGCGAGGAGCTCTTCGACGACTTCGCCCTGGAGTACCTCGACTCCCGCCCCTCCCGTTCCTACACCCTGTTCCAACTCGACGCCCGTTTCGCCGAGTTCCTCGCCGACCACCGCCCCGACCGGGACCGTCCGGCAGCCGGGCGGGAGGCGTGGATCGACCTGGTGATCGATCTGGCGCGCTACGAGCGGGCGTTCGCCGAGGTGTACGACGGCCCGGGCACCGAGGGCCTACCGGTACGGTCCGCCGCCCCGCCCGGTCCGGGGGACACCGTGCGGCCGGCCCCGTCGCTGCGGCTGCTCACCCTGAGCGCGCCCGTACACACCTACGCGGCGGCCGTCCGCCGGGGCCGGCCCACCGAGGATCCGGTGCCCCGGCCGGTGGTGCTCGCGCTCCACCGTCGCGACTACGTCGTCACCGCCACCGAACTGAGCGGGCCCGCCCACCGGTTGCTCACCGCCCTGGTCGACGGCCGCACCGTCCGGGCGGCCGCCGCCGAAGCGGACCTGAACGAGGCCACCACCAGGCACCTGCTCCACCGCTGGACGGCGGACGGCTGGGTGCTGGCCGACCCCCTCCCCCCGACCCCCGACCTCAGGAGACAGACACCGTGACCGCCACCGCCAAGATCGACGAGACCCTCGTCCCCGACTTCCTCACCGGCACGGCCACCAGGGTCAACGCCGCCGAGCCCATCACCACGCGCGACGAGCTGATCAGACACCTCAAGCAGGCCGCCCGCCTGGAGCTGCTCGCCGTCCCGATGTACCTCTACCCGTCCTTCTCCATCGCCTCGCGCGGGTACTCGCAGTGGGACCCCGGGATGGGCGCGTTCCGGCTGATCCGCAGCGTCGTGGTGGAGGAGATGCTGCACCTGTGCCTGGTGCGCAACCTGCTGGTGGCCCTCGGGGAGGGAGACAAGGTCAAGTTCAACGACCGGGACTTCATGCCGACCTTCCCGATGTACATGCCGCACCGCTGGCCCCCGCTCCAGCTGCACCTGGGGCCGTGCTCCCGGGAGCTGGTCCGGGACGTCTTCATGGAGTTCGAGAAGCCGGCGCCGAAGGGGTCCCAGCAGCCGATGGAGCCGGGGTGGTACCCCAGCATCGGCAAGTTCTACGAAGCCGTCGGCGAGGGGCTGAAGTTCCTCGACTCCGAGCTCCCGGACCTCTGGAAGTCCAACCAGCCGGACCTCCAGTACGTCGCGGCCTACTGGAACAAGGACGGCGGCGGCGAACCGGTCCTGATCAAGGACCTGAAGACCGCCCAGGACGCCCTCAAGATCATCGTCGACCAGGGCGAGGGGACCAAGGACGACCGGCTCACCGTCCCCATCGACCCGCTCAAGCCGGTCCCCGGCCTGGACGAGATGCCCCACTACATCAAGTTCAAGCGGATCGGCGACGGCATCGAGCCGATCGGCCCGGTCTGGCCGCTCCCCACCGATCCGCAGGCGAAGCTCTACGCCGACGACCCGGCCGTCACCAGCCTCAACACCCTGTTCAACGCGATGTACTGCTACGTGCTGCACATGATCGACCTGCTGTACCACACCTCCCGGAGCGACGTCCGGCCCGGCGTCCAGAGCCCGCGCTACCACTACGAGCGGACCTTCGTCTCCGCGATGCAGGGCATCCTCGTCTCGGTCGCCGAACTGATGGCCGCCACCCAGGTCACCGTTCCGCAACCGATGGTGCTCCACGCCGGCCCGACCTTCGAGTACCACCGGCTGCCCGGCGCCGGGAAGAACAAGCAGCACCTCATGAAGCTGTGCGACGCCGCCATGGCCCACTTCCCCCAGCTCGGCGGCGACAACAGCGTGCGCTGGCTGATCAGCCACCTCCCGGACGGGGTCTGAGCGGCCCGGACGCCCCACGGCCGGGCCCGCCGCGCGGATCCGCTACCGGACCGCCGCGAGCGGGCGGATCATGTGCAGCTTGGTGACCGGCCGGCCGTCCACCAGGACGGCCCGGGGCTCGCGGCCCCAGACCTCGAAGCCGCGCGAGGTGTAGAGCCGCAGCGCCGGTTCGTTGCCCTCCGAGACGGTCAGCAGCACCTGCCGCAGCCGGCCGTCCTCGGCGGCGACCGCGAGCACCCGGTCGACCAGGGCGCGGCCGATCCCCCGGCCGGCCGCCGCGCGCGCCACGGCCATGCCGTACAGGGTGGCCTTGTGCCGCTCCTGCTCGCGCCGGCCGACCCGCAGTCCGGCGGTGCCGAGCAGGATGCCGTCCGGGCCGAAGGCGCCGAGCAGGGCGCCCGGCCCCTGCTCGGCCCCCGCGAGGCGGGCCAGGGTGGCGGCGAGCGGTTTGGCGCGCTCCTCGGCGTAGCCGGAGGTGAAGGCGCTGGGCGTCTCGCGCAGGGCGGTGAGCCGGAAGGCGCGGTACGGTTCGGCGTCCGCGACGCCGAGGCGCCGGACGGTGACGGCCTCGGCGGAGGTGACCGGCTCAGCCGAGGCGGACACGGGTGCACCTGGTCAGGTAGGGCATGGCGATCCCGTCCCGGCCGGCCAACGCCGGGTGGGTGGTGAGCAGTTGCTCGACCTCGGCCAGCAGCCGGGCGCGTTCGGCCTCGGGCAGCGCGATGACGTAGCTGCGCGAGGCGACCAGGTCGACGATGCCGGCCGGGGTGGTGGGGTGTTCCCAGCGGATCTCCAGCCGCTCGGGCGGGCCGAAGGGGGCGGGCGGCACGGGGGCGGTGTCGATCCGCTGCCGGGCCGACCGGTGCATCAGGGCGCCGAGTTCGGCGGCCCAGGGCTCTGTCTCGTCCCGGACGTTCCACACCAGCGCGAGGGTCCCGCCGGGGGCGAGCACCCGGGCGATCTCCGGGACGGCCGCGGCCTGGTCGAACCAGTGCCAGGCCTGCGCCACCACCACGGCGTCCACGCTCGCGTCGGGCAGCGGGATGCGCTCGGCCGTACCGGCCCGGACCGCGGCCTTCGGCACCGCGGCGGCGAGCCGGTCGCGCATGCCCGGGTCGGGTTCGACCGCGACCACGTCCAGCCCGGCGTCGACCAGCATCCGGGTCAACTTGCCCGTCCCGGCGCCCAGTTCGAGCACCCGGCGGGCCTCGCGCGGGACCGCCGAGCCGATCAGCGCCTGCGGGTAGCCGGGACGGCCGTGCTGGTAGGAGTCGACGGCCAGGCCGAAGGAGCGGGCCCGCAGCCGGTCGGCCCATCGCCGGGTCGCGCCCTGCCGGGTCAGCCCGCAGGCCCGGCCGATCTCCTCCCAGGTCGCCTGTCGGCCGCGCCGCAGCTCCTCCACCAGGTCGGTGCGCCGTTCCTCCAGCGCCTCGATCGCCGCCGAGAGCCGCTGCAGGCCGTCCAGCCCGCCCGTTCCGGCCACATCCCGCGCCACCCGTCGACCGGGGTCGTTGTCGTCCATGGCCCCGCACTGTAGGGAGCGGACGCCCGGGTCGTCAACAGCCATTGCCCAGGAGCGCAACAGGTGTTGCGCCACGCCGCGATGTCCCCCACATGAGTGAAGCGGACCGCATGTAGCACGAACTCTCCCCCACTCGCGGCGACTTGGGCCGGAAACCCTTCACATGGGCGAATCCTGGCCGGGTTGCCGGTGCGCGGGCGAGCGGGCGAGAAGCCTGGTGCCCGGGCGGCGGCCGACCGTGCTGCGACAAGTGTACGAGATGTCTGGAATATCCGGCACATCGCCACAAGTCGGTTGACGGACGGTATTTTTGAGTTTCGGTCAGGATTGTCCTGAACTTGGCTATGCTGCAGCACCACGCCTCCGGAGCCGGCCGTCGCCCGTCCCCGTTCTGTTCCGATCGTTTGAGGATTGCCGAATGCTTCGAGCTGGATCGTCATCCGCCAGACGGCGCCCCGCGCCCCTGCTCGGCTGGCTGCTGCCCACCGCCGTGACGGCGGCGGCGGTGGCGGTCGCCGCGGCGGTGGTGTCCGCCGGAGCCCGGACCCAGGTGCTGTGGTGCGGGGCGACGGCCACCGTGCTGGTCGCCGTGGTGGCCGCCGAATCCGCCCGCCGCGGCCGGGCCCTCGCCGAACTGCGCGACGAACACACCCGCCAGATCGACGTGTTGAACCGCAAGCTGGCCGGGCAGGAGGACGAGATCGAGCGGATGGCCGCCGGTGAGCTGCGCCGGCTGGTCGGCGGCGCCCGGTACGGCTCGTCCATCGACGTACTGCTCCAGCCCTTCCAACGCCCGAACCCGCTGCTGTCCCGGAAGTTCCGCGGCTCGCTGGAGAAGGTGGTCTGCGGCATCGCCCAGGCCGTCGACGACGAGGTCAGCCGACGCGACTCCGCCGAGCGCGCCTTCGTCAACCTCGCCCGCCGGGTGCAGGCCATCATCCACCGCCAGGCCAAGGACCTGCGGGAGATGGAGGACCGGCACGGCAACGACCCGGCGGTCTTCGACGACCTGCTCCGCCTCGACCACGGCAACGCCCTGGTCGGCCGCCTCGCCGACTCCATCGCCGTGCTCTCGGGTTCCCGGCCGGGCCGCCAGTGGACCCGGCCGATCGCGCTCTACAGCGTGCTGCGCGGCGGGATGTCCCGGATCCTGGAGTACCAGCGGGTCGACCTCCACCCGGTCGCCCAGATCTCGGTCACCGGCCCGGCCGTCGAACCCCTGATCCACGCCGTCGCCGAACTGCTCGACAACGCCACCCGCTACTCCCCGCCGCACACCCACGTCCACCTCAGCGCCTCCGAGGTGCAGAGCGGGATAGCGATCGAGGTCGAGGACGGCGGCCTCGGCCTCACCGACGAGGCCCGCATCCGGGCCGAGCGCTCGATGCGCGAGGCCATGGTCTCCAAGGACTTCGACGACCTCACCGAGTCCCCCCGACTGGGCTTCGCCATCCTCGGCCGGCTCTGCCAGGCGTACGGTTTCCAGGTGTCGCTGCGCCGCTCCGCGTACGGCGGGGTGCGCGCGGTGCTGGTGGTCCCCCAGGAGCTGCTGACCACCGCGCCGCCGACCGGGCGGGCGCACGGCATCGGCGCCTTCTCCGGCCCGCGCCCGCTCCCGGCCAACAGCGCCCGGCACGCGGCCCCCGCCCGGCCCTGGGGCTCCCGCACCGCCCCGGCCGGCGGCCCGCTCGGCACCGGCTCGACCGCCGGGCTCGGGCAGTCCGCCGGGGTCGGACCGTCCTACGGCTCGACCAACCCGTGGGGGCCGACCGCCGCCGCGCCCGTCCCCGGCCCCGCGAACGGGTACGGGCCCGGGGACGACGAGGTGGTCGTCACCGAGCGCACCGCGAACGGCCTCCCGCAGCGCCGCCGCAGCCGCCCCACCGGCCGGGCCGCCTTCGCCACGCCCCCACGCGGCACCGCCCAACCCGGCGGCCCCGACCGGCCCAGCGGCCCCACGGCCGGGCCGGCGGCGGGCCCGGCCACCCCGGCCTCCCGCCCCAAGACGCAGCCCGGCCTGTGGCTGGAGGCCTTCATGGAGGGCTACAAGGGCACCGGCAAGGCCGGGACCGCCGGTGGCGACGGCACCGGAACGACCGGCACCGGAACAGCCGGCACAGGCACGAGCAACACAGGCACGAGCAACACCGCTATCAGCAGCACCGGAACGAGCAGCACCGCACCGAACAGCGCCGGACAGACCAGTAGTGAAGAGACGGCAGGGAAAGGCGAGCAGTGATTCCGCACCGCAGCAACATGGACTGGATCCTCAACGACCTCGCACACAGCGTCCCGTACGTGCGCCACGTCATCGTGCTCTCCGCCGACGGCCTGCGGATCGCCCAGTACGGCGCCGACCCGGACACCGCGGACCGGCTGGCCGCCGCCTGCGCCGGACTGCAGAGCCTGGCCGCCGCCGTCGGGCACGAGTTCCCGCACGGCAACGGCGCGATGAAGCTGGTCGTGATCGAGGTCGACGGCGGCTACTTCTACCTGATGTCGGCCGGCGACCGCGCCTACCTCGCGGTGCTCGCCGACGAGGGGGTGGACGCCGGACTGGTCAGCCACCAGATGCGCGACCTGGTGGACCGGATCGGCGAGCACCTCTCCACCCCGCCGCGCAACCCGGAGACGGTCGCGTGAACCGGCCCGCGAGCACACCCGGTGCCCGGGCGGGCACATGAACGAGCACAGTGAGGCGATGACATGACCGCCGAGCAGGGCGGCTGGGACGGACCCGAGCCCGATCGCCTGTACGTGATCACCCGCGGCCGCAGCGGCCCCTCCGGGCCGGGCGTCTTCGACCTGGTCACGCTGATCGTCTCCCTCGCCGAACCGACCCCCGCCATGCAGCCCGAGCACGCGGCGATCCTGCGGCTGTGCCGCTCGCCGCTCTCGGTGGCGGAGGTCTCCGCCTACCTCGAACTGCCCACGAGCGTGGTCACCGTCCTGCTGGCGGACCTGCTCGACGACGGGCGGATCGAGGCCCGCGCCGCGATCCCGGCGGCCGAACTCCCCGACCGTGCCCTGTTGGAGGCGGTGATCCATGGACTTCAGCGGCTCTGACACGGTCGTCGGCCCGGCGAGCGCGGACCTGCTGCCCGACTCCGTCACCACGGCGGTCAAGGTGGTCATCGTCGGCGGCTTCGGGGTCGGCAAGACCACCCTGGTCGGCGCGGTCAGCGAGATCCGCCCGCTGACCACCGAGGAGACCATGACCCAGGCCGGGGTCGGCGTGGACGACCCGACGGGCGTCGAACGCAAGACCTCGACCACCGTGGCCATGGACTTCGGCCGGATCAGCATCAGCGACAAGCTGGTGCTGTACGTCTTCGGCACCCCCGGCCAGGAGCGGTTCTGGTTCCTCTGGAACGGCCTGTTCGAGGGCGCGCTCGGCGCCGTGGTCCTGGTGGACACCCGTCGGCTGGAGGTCAGCTTCGAGGTGATCGGCCGGCTGGAGGACCGCGGCGTCCCCTTCGTGGTGGCCGTCAACGGCTTTCCCGAGGCGCCCAGTTTCCCCCTGGACGAGCTGCGCCAGGCCCTGGACCTGCCGCCCGAGGTGCCGATCGTCGCCTGCGACGCCCGCAGCCGGGAGTCCAGCCGGGACACCCTGATGACCCTGATGCGCTACCTGTACGAGCTCGCCGCGCCCTCGGCCGGCTGACCCCGCACTGCCCCTTTCCGTCCCGCCCCGTCCCCGCCCCCGACTCCCCCGACTCTCGTGACCGGAGATCCTGTGACCACCCCGTTCCCCGACGACGCCGCGCCCGTCCCGCCGCCCGGCTGCCCCGCGCACGGGCGCGTGATCGAGCCGACCGGCCCCGGCGGGCTGCGCCGGCTGTACGGCCCGGAGGCCGAGGCCGACCCGGCGGGCCTGTACGAGAAGCTGCGCGCCGAACACGGCGACGTCGCCCCGGTGCTGCTGCACGGCGACCAGCGGGCCTGGCTGATCCTCGGCCACGCCGCCAACATCACCGCGATGCGCACCCCCTCGCTGTTCTCCCGCGACTCCCGGCTGTGGAGCGCCTTCCGCAACGACGAGGTGCCGGCCGACTCGCCGCTGCTGCCGGTGGTCGCCTGGCAGCCGATCTGCGTGTTCGCCGACGGCGAGGAGCACCGCCGGCTGCGCAACGCCGTGCTGGACGGCCTGAACGGCTTCGACCGGCGCGGCATCCGCCGGCACGTCCGCCGCTTCACCACCGACCTGGTCCAGGTGGTCGGGCCGACCGGCAAGGCCGAGCTGATCACCCAGTTCGCCGAGCACCTGCCGATGCTGGTGATGACCAAGCTGATCGGCATGCCGGACGAGTACGGCCCCCAACTCGTCGACGCCGCACGGGACCTGATGAAGGGCACCGAGACGGCGATCGCCAGCAACGAGTACGTGGTGACCAGCCTACGCCGGACCATCGCGATCAAGCACGACGTCCCCGGCGACGACCTGACCAGCCGGCTGCTCGCCCACCCGGCCAAGCTCACCGACGACGAGGTGATGGAGCACCTGCGGGTGGTGCTGCTGGCCGCCAACGAGTCGACCGTCAACCTGATCGCCGACTCGCTGAAGATGGTGCTCACCGACCCGCGCTTCCGCGCCCACCTGTCCGGCGGCCAGATGACCCTGGGCGAGGCACTGGACCAGGTGCTCTGGGACTCCCCGCCGATGTCCCTGGTGGCCGGGCGCTGGGCGACCGCCGACACCGAACTGGGCGGCCAGCAGATCCGGGCCGGGGACCTCCTGCTGCTCGGCCTCGCCGCCGGCAACGTCGACCCGGTGGTCCGGCCCGACCTGGCCACCCCGCTGTACGGCAACCGCTCCCATCTGTCCTTCGGGGCCGGGCCGCACGAGTGCCCCGGGCAGGACATCGGCCGGCACGTCGCCGAGGCCGGCATCGACATCCTGCTCACCCTGCTGCCGGACGTCCGACTGGCCGTCCCGGAGGAGGAGTTGACCTGGAGCTCGGCCTGGATCTCGCGCCATCTGACCGCGCTGCTGGTGGAGTTCACCCCGCAGGAGATCGAGCCGGACCCGGAGTCGGTCGCGGAGGCGGAGCGGGCGAAGGAGGAACGCGAGCTCGCCGTCCGGGCCCTGGAGGCCGCCCAGCGCGCGGCGGCGGCCCCCGAACCGGCCCCGACGGCCGCCCTCCCGGCGCAGCGGCGCAGCTGGTGGGACACCCTGACCGGGCTGTTCCGGCGTTGAAGTCCCGCTCCGGATCGGCGCGTTGACCGATCGTCTGCTCGCGGCCGGTCTACTTCGGGAACCGATCCAACCGAGCTCTCCGGAGGACCATCGTGATCAAGCGTGTCATCGTCGGCGCGGCCGCGGCCGCCCTGTTCGGCCTCGGCACCGGTGCGGCGTTCGCCGCCGACGGGCCGTCCGTCCCGTCGGCCCCTCCGGGTACGGGGGCTTCCGCGGACGGCTGGAAGGGCGACGCCAACGACGCCGCCGTCCGGCCGGCGCCGAGCGGCGGGGCGGCCCGTGCGCAGGCCGCCGCGTTCCCGTGGGAGGGGGACGTCTACGGGGCGTGACGACGCCCGGCCGCCCCGCCGGGTCCCCGTACCGGGCGGGGCGGCTCCCTCCGGCCGGCCGCTACCAGGGGACGGTCCGCCCGAAGCGGTCCAGGTACGCCAGGCCGGGTGTGCCCAGCCGGGAGAGCAGCACGTCCGCCAGCAGCGGGACGGTCTCCTCGATGGTGAACGGTGCGTCCGGGCCGCCCAGCGCGGTGCGGATCCAGCCGGGCGCCAGCAGCACGAAGGCGCGCCGCGTCCCGCTCTGCCGGGCCGCGAAGCTCCGCAGGAACATGTTCAGCGCCGCCTTGCTCCCCCGGTAGACCTCGCGGCCGCCGGTCGTGTTGTCGGTGAGGCTGCCCTGCCCGGAGGACATCGCCCCGATCAGCCCCGCCGGGGACACCAGGTCCTCCAGGGCTTCGATGACGCGCATCGGGCCGAGCGCGTTGGTGACCATCACCTCGATGAAGTCGGCCGTCGGGATCGCGCCGATCGGCGTCCGCTCGTGGCTGGTGGTGCCCGCGTTGACGAAGAGCAGGTCGAGCCGGCGGTGTGCCAGGCGTCGGTGCAGCGACGGCAGGCGGTCGGGCTCGTTCAGGTCGAGCTGTTCGATGGTCACCCGCCCGTCGGCCCGCTCGGCGAGCTCGTGCAGCGGTGTCCGGGCGGTGGTGTCGCGGACCGTGCCGACGACGTTCCAGCCCCGGCCGAGGAACTCCGCGGCCAGGGCGTGGCCGAGGCCGCGCGAGGCCCCGACGATTAGTGCGGTGGGTGGGTGCGGTGCGGTGCCGGTGGGGTCCATCGGGTGTCGTTCTCCGTTCTTCGGGCATCGTGCCCCGAGTGTTGCCCCGGGTCGCGCCGTGGGCGAGCGGTCGGCCCCGTTCTGTAGGATCGCCGCCGTGGGAAGGGTCCTGATGACGGAATCCGCTGGCTTGCACCCCGACGACGTGCGAATCATCCGCGCCCTGCAGATCGCGCCGAGGGCTTCGTTCGCCGCGATCGCGACCGCCCTGGGCCTGACCGAGGGGGCCGTCAACCGCCGCTACCGCCGGCTGCGCGCCGAGGGTGTGATCCGGGTGGTCGGCATGGTCGAGCCCGGCGCCCTGGGGCAGAGCCGGTGGCTGGTGCGGCTGCGCTGCCGCCCGGGCAGCGTCGCGGCGATCGCCGACGCGCTCGCCGAGCGGGAGGACGTCAACTGGGTGGCCCTGGGCGCGGCGGGCTGCGAGATCACCTGCGCGACCCAGTCCCGGAGCCGGGAGCAGCGCGAGGACCTGCTGGAGCGCCGGCTTCCCCGGACGGCCGCGGTGATCGACATCAACGCCTTCGCCGTCCTGCGCCAGTTCCTCGGGGGCCGCGGCCACTACTGGGCCGCGCTGCGCGGCACGCTGACCGAGGCGGAGGAAGCCGCGTTGGGGAGCGACGGGCGCCCCTTCACCGAGTCCCCGGTGGTCAGCCGCGAGCCGCTGCACCTCACGCCCGAGGACGAGAAGCTGTTCGCCGCGCTCGGCCGGGACGGTCGCGCCGGTCTGGTCGATCTCGCCGCGGCCGCCGGGCTCACTCCGGGCCGGGTCTCGCGCCGCCTCGACGCCCTGCTCCGGCAGCGCGCCCTCCGCCTCGACGTGGAGATCGCCGCGGCGGCCCTGGGCTATCACGCCCGCGCGAACCTCTGGCTGCGGGTGCATCCGTCGGCGGTGAAGAGCGTGGGCCGCGCCCTCGCGGAGGAACCGGGGATCGCCTTCGTCGCGGCCGTCTCCGGGCCCTGGAACCTGCACGCCGTCGCCCACTGCCGGGACCTCGACGAACTGTTCGAGTTCACCTCGGAGCGCGTCGGCTCGCTGGCCGGGCTGCAGGGCCTGGAGGTGTCCCCCGTGCTCCGGCACGTGAAGCAGGCCGGCACCCGGCTGGTCGACGACCGCCTCGTCGACCCCGTCCGCGCCCGCGCCCGGCGCTGAGGCGGGCCCGTCCCGGCCCCGGCGGCCGGGGCTCCGCCGGGGCCGGGACGGGCCCTGTCCGTGCGGGGGTCAGGGGCACTGCTTCCAGGCGAGGTGGTAGGTGGTGTTGATGCTCCCGTCGGTGGAGTCCATCGTCATGAAGCTGGTGGTGTGGGCCTGGTCCGAGCTGCCGCCGCTGACCCGCAGTTCGGTGTTGATGTTGAAGTTGCGCTCCTCCCCGCAGGGGGCGAAGACCAGGGCGGCGACGTCGACGGTGTCGGTCGCCTGCCAGTTGTCGTCGGTCGGGCCGTCGTAGTGGTGGCTCTGGTAGACGGTCCCCGGGTCGCCCTGGAAGTAGTAGTTGGCGCGCTCGGTGCCGCTGGCGCCGTTCTCCAGGTGGGCGAAGCCGCGGTAGTCGGCGGAGGCGATGGCGTAGGTGAAGCCCTGGGGGACGTGCACCCGCAGGTCGAGCTGACAGTTCTTCCGGAAGTCGGTCGGCTTCGAGCCCACGCCGACCTGGGCGAGGTAGCTGCTGTACGTGACGGTGAAGGCGGTGTTGTCGGGCGAGACGGCCACGGCGGCGGTCCCGGCCGGACAGCCGGAGCCGTTGACGGTCGCGACGTCGATGACGATCCGGTCCGGCGGGGTCGGCAGCGAGTCGCCGCCGAGGGTGGACGAGCCGACCAGTGCGGTGGTGACGGCGGCCGCGACGGCCACGGTGCGAACCAGCATGGGCTTGCCCTTCTGCAGGAGCGCGAGTTGACGTGGATATGTCAGCACACCGAGCGGACTGTGTACAAGAGGTGACTCATGGTCACTTTCCCCGGCGTGAAGGCCCGCCGACAGCGCTGCGCCCACGGCTCCGGCGGGGGGCTACGGCTTGCGCGCCAGCCCGCCGTACACCGACACCTGCGCCTCGGCCTGGGCCGTCGGCTCGCCGAGCTCCGGGTGCCACCGGTTGATCAGCACCACCCCCGGGTCGTCCAACTCCAGCCCGGCGAAGAACCGTTCGACCTCGGCGTGCGAGCGGGTATGCACCTCGATCCCGGCCTCCTGGTAGCGCTGGGCGCCGATCCTGGCCGCCTCGGGCGCGTTGTCCGCGGTGCCGGCGGTCAGCGCCAGGAAACTGCCCGGAGGCAGGGCGTCCAGCAGCTCGCGGACCGGCGGGTGCGCGGCCTCGTCGGAGAGGAAGTGCACGATGTTGATCAGCGTCAGCGCGACCGGCCGGGACAGGTCCAGGGTGGCGGCCAGCGCCGGGTCGGCGAGGAACTTCCCCGGGTCGCGCAGATCGCCCTCGACGTAGGCGGTGCGCCCCTCGGGGGTGCTGTTGAGCAGCGCGCGCGAATGGGCCAGCACGATCGGGTCGTTGTCGACGTAGACCACCCGGCAGGCCGGGTCGACCGCCTGGACGATCTCGTGCAGGTTCGGGGCGGTGGGGATGCCGGTGCCGACGTCCAGGAACTGGCGGATGCCGTGCCGGCCGGCCAGCCGGCGGACCATCCGGTGCATCACGGCCCGGGCGGCCGCGGCGCCGTCGCGGGCGGCGGGCAGGTCGGCGAGCACCCGGTCGCCGACCTCGCGGTCGGCCGGGAAGTTGGTCTTGCCGCCGAGCAGGTAGTCGTAGACCCGCGCGGAGTGCGCGCGGTCGGTCCGCAGATCGACCTGCGGCGGCTCCTCGAAGTCCGCCTCGAACAGCCAGCTGTCCGGTCCGGTGCCGTCCACGTGTCGCCCCTCCCCGTACCGCCTTTGGTCCGGACCACTCAACCACACCATATGACTGTTCGTCAGGCGGATCCCGGTGTCCGCTGAATCCCGGGTTCCGCCTCCCGGACGGCGGCCACGAAGGAGGGCGCCCGCATCGCCGTCAGCAGGCCCACCGCCGGCCCCGCCGTGCAGAGCGTGACGTAGAACGGGATCAGCCCCAGGCCGTTGTGGTCGCCCAGCCACTCGGCCAGCAGCGGGAAGGTGCCGCCGAACGCCGCGATGGTGGCCGCGTTGACCACCCCGAGGCCCACCGCCCGCACCTCGGTCGGGAACAGCAGTCCGGTGAAGACGTTGAGCGTGCCCAGCACCGTCGCCACCATCATCCCCAGCAGCACGGCCACCAGTTGGAACGGCAGCCAGCCCCCGCGCAGCCCGACCAGCAGGAACCCGACCAGCGGGATCGGCAGCCCGAAGCCGATCCGGGCCACCGGCAGCAGGCCGAAGCGGTCCGCGGCCGCGCCGGTGAGCAGCATGGTGACCAGCACCACGGCGAGCACGATCGTCATGAAGGAGGACGCCCGCTCCTTGTCGATGACGTGGTAGGCGGCGGCGTACTGCGGCAGGTAGGTCAGCGCGAAGTAGTAACCGACCGTGCCGCCCAGGGTGTTGAGGAAGACGGTGAGCACCGCCCAGCGGTGCTCGCGCAGCGTGCGCAGGAACGGCGGGCGCCCGCCCGGCCGCATCCCGGCCCGGGCCCGGTGGAACTCCTCGCTCTCCGGCGCGGCCCGCCGCACCCAGACCGCGCCCAGCCCGAGCAGCGCCGCCACCAGGAAGCCCCAGCGCCACCCGCCGTTCTCCAGGCCGGACTTGCCGAGGGTGTGGATCAGCGTGGTGAGCACCCCGAAGGAGAGCAGCGAGCCGAGGATGATCCCGCCGTAGGAGACCGAGCTGAACGCGAAGCGGTGCCGCGGCGGCGCCGTCTCGGTCACGTACGCGGCCACGCTCGGCGCCTCCCCGCCGAAGGCCAGCCCCTGCACCACCCGCACCAGCACGGCCAGCACCGCCGCCCAGACGCCGATCGAGCGCTGCCCCGGCAGCGCGGCGAGGCCCAGGCTCGCGACGGCGATCACGGCCATCCCGAGGCTGAGCGCGAAGCGGCGTCCCCGGGTGTCGCTGAGCCGGCCGATCAGGTAGGAGCCGACCGGGCGGGCCACGAAGCCGACCGCGAAGGTGGCGTAGGCGGCGAGCACGCCGCTGACCCCGCCCTTGCCGTGGCCGAACAGGTCGGCGGCGAAGTAGGGCGCGAGCACGGCGTAGATGTTCCAGTCGAAGGACTCGACCACCGACCCCACCGTCGCCGCCGCCAACTCCCGTCGCCGGCCCCCCTCGTACGGCCCGGAGCGAGCCCCGGTGCGGGCGGGGGCGGGCTCGATGTGATCTGTCATGGCCTCAGCATGACACCGTTCGACCAGCGGCGGAATCGGTTTCGCCACCCCGGGACGCCGCCCCGGCAGGTGGCCGCGGACGGGCCCCGCCGGGCCGGGGCGGACGAGCCGCGGCACCCCCGTAGCCGCGCCTCGCCGCCGGTCCGTCGGTCGTTCATCCTCGCGGCGCCACGGTGATGATGACCATGACGTTGACCCGACGTTGACCTGACACTTGGGCCGCGTGGCGCTACGCTCATCCGCGATCCGGGTCGGACGGGCGGGGCGACGGCACGGTTCCCAGGGATCCGGGGAGAACGGGTGGGACCTGCTGCATTCGCCGCGCTGCTGCGGGAGTGCCGACTGGCCGCGGGGTGGAGCCAGGACGAACTGGCCGACCGCTCGGGGGTGTCGGCCCGGTCCATCAGCGCGTTGGAGAAGGGCGGGCGCCGACCGCGGATGTCCTCCGTGCTCCGGCTCGCCGAGGCACTCGGCGTCGATCCGGACACCCGCACCCGCTGGCTGACCGCCGCCCGGGAACCGGAGCTCCAGCCCGGCGAGGCGACGGACGGCCCGACGGCGGCCCCCGGCGGCGCCCCCGCCCGCCCGGCCGGCCCGCCCCGGACCTCCGCACCGCCCAAGCAACTCCCCCTGGCCATCCGGCACTTCACCGGGCGCACCCGGGAGCTGCGGGCCCTGGCGGAGCTGCTGCCCGACGGCGCCCCCGGCTGCGGCGCCGTGGTCATCTCGGCGATCGCCGGGACCGCGGGCGTCGGCAAGACCACCCTGGCCGTGCACTTCGCCCACCGGGTCGCCGAGCACTTCCCCGACGGGCAGCTCTTCGCCGACCTGCGCGGCTTCGACCCGGCCCGGGCCCCGGTGGCCGCCGCCGACGTGGCCCGCGCCTTCCTGGACGCGCTGGGCGTCCCCGCGCTACGGGTGCCCGCCGACCCGGACGGCCAACTGGCCCTGCTGCGCAGCCGGTTGGCGGGAACCCGGACGCTGATCGTGCTCGACAACGTCCGGGAGGCGGAGCAGGTCCGCCCGCTGCTGCCGGGTTCGGACAGCTGCCTCGTCCTGGTCACCAGCCGGAACCGGCTGCCCGCGCTGATCGCCCTGGACGGCGCCGTCCCGCTGCCGCTGGACGTGCTCTCCCCGGCCGAGGCGCGCGAACTGTTCGCCCGTCGCCTCGGCGCCGACCTGGTCGCCGCCCAGCAGGACGCGGCCGACGAGTTGATCGAACTCTGCGCCCGGCTGCCGCTCGCCCTGAACATCGCCGCCGCCCGGGCCGCCGACCGGCCCTGCACCCCGCTCGCCGTCTGGGCGGCCGAACTGCGCGACTCCGGGGTCCGGCTGGACCTGCTGTCGGCCGGGGACAGCCACGCCGACGTCCGGGTGGTCCTCTCCTGGTCCTACCGCGCGCTGGCCCCGCAGGCCGCCCGGCTGTTCCGGCTGCTCGGCCTGCACCCGGGCCCGCACCTCAGCGCGGCGGCGGCCGCGAGCCTCGCCGGCCTGCCGCTCGCCAAGACCCGCGCCCTGCTGGAGGACCTGCACCGCGCCCACCTGATCACCTCTCCGGAGCACGGCCGCTACACCTTCCACGACCTGCTGCGCGCCTACGCCGCCGAGCAGGCGGCCGCCCTCGAACCCCGGCCGGAGCAGGACGCGGCCACGCTGCGGATGCTCGACCACTACCTGCACACCGCGCACCGGGCGGCCTGCCTGGCCTACGCCGACGACGTCTCCTGGCAGTCCTTCGACCTGGCGCCGCCCACCGCCGGGGCGGCCCCCGAGGAGCTCGCCGACCGGCAGCGGGCGCTCGCCTGGTACCGGGAGGAGCAGCCGGTGCTGGAGCGGGTCGTCGACGCCGCACTCCGGGCGGAGGCCGACGTGCACGCCTGGCAGCTGGTCGGCGCGCAGGTGCCGTACCTGCTCAAGTCCGGGCTGTGGCAGCAGTGGGAGCGGGCGAGCGGGACGGCGCTGGCCGCCGCCGAACGCCTCGGGGACCTCGGCCGGCAGGCCCACGCCCACCGCTGGCTCGGCCAGGTGCACCGCTCCCAGGACCGCCAGCCGCTGGCCCAGCGCGAACTGCGGCTGGCCCTGGAGCTGTTCGAGGCGCTCGGCGACCGACCGCGGGAGGGCCGGACCCGGCTCGACCTGGCCATCGCGCACGGCGAGGTGCGCGCCGACGCCGAGGCGGTGGCCGAGTCCCGTCGGGCACTGGAGCTGTTCCGGGCCCTCGGCGACCCCTCCGGGCAGGCGCTCGCGCTCAACAGCATCGGCTGGTACCTGGCGCAGCAGGGCGAGTTGCGGGAGGCGCTGCCGCAGTGCCGGCTCGCCCTCGACCTGGCCCGGGAGGCCGGCAACCTACCCGGCCAGTCGTCGATCTGGGACAGCATCGGGTTCATCCACCACCACCTCGGCGAGTACCGGGAGGCGCTCCCCGCGTACCGGGAGTCGCTGCGGCTGCGGCGGGCGATCGGCGACTACTTCCTTCAGGCCGACATCCACACCCACCTCGGTGACACCCACCTCGCCCTCGGCGACCCGGAGGCCGCCCGGGCCGACTGGGTACGCGGCCTCGCCATCCTGGAGGACCTCCAGCACCGGGACGCCGACGCCGTCCGGGTGCGCCTCGCGCGACTGGAGGACTGATCGACCGCGGGTCGAAGGGTGCTCGAACAATGATCGACAGGTGCTCGGCACGTGGTCGACAGGTGATCGACGCCCGGTCGAACGTTCGGCCGCAGGTCGAGTGATCGGACGCGGGTCGTCGCAGGTCGCCCCAGGGGCGCCGCGGCTCCTCGCAGGTCGTCTAAGCGGAATTACCAAGCATCTTTCAACTTAAGCCGATCTTCAGCAAGGCCCTGCCATTCTGACCTTGCCGCCCGGGGACCACCCGGGCCCCGCCGAGGATCGGAACCAGTGCCGTGACCGAGCTCATCGATCCCGCACCACGGAGCACGGCACCGCCGTGCCCGCCCGGACCCGCCGCCGGGCGGGTCGTCATCGTCTCCGCGAGCGTGGGCGCCGGACACGACGGAGCCGCGGCCCAACTCGCGCTGCGCCTCAGCGGTTTGGGATTCGAGGTGGACCGCCACGACTTCCTGGACCTGGTCCCCGCCGGGCTCGGCCAGCTGGTCTCGCGCAGCTACCGGCTGCTGCTGACCGTCGCCCCCGCCGCCTACCAGCGGATCTACTCCAGCACCGAGCACGCCGGACGTCCCGGCGTCTTCATCCGACTGCTCCAACGCAGCAGCCACCGGCGGCTGTTGCGCGCGCTCCCGGCCGACACCCGGGCGGTGGTGGCCACCTATCCGCTCGCCGGACAGGTCCTCGGCCGGCTGCGCCGGCTGGGGCGTCTCGCCACGCCCGCCGCGGTCTACCTGACCGACTTCTCCGTCCACCCGCTCTGGGTGGCCCCCGGCGCCGACCTGCACCTGGCCGCCCACCCGGTCCCGGCCGAACAGGCCCGCGGGCTCGGCGCCGAGCGGGTGGAGGTGACCGGCCCGGTGGTCGACCCGCGGTGCACCCCGGTCACCGCGGACCGGCGCCGGGCGGCCCGGGCCCGGTTCGGCCTGCCGCCGGACGTGCCGCTGGCACTGCTGGTGGCCGGCTCCTGGGGAGTCGGCGAGGTGGCGACGGTGGCCGCCGAGGTGCGGGCCACCGGGGCGGCCGTACCGGTCGTGGTGTGCGGGCGGAACCGGGCGCTGGCGGAGCGGTTGCGGGCGGAGGGCGTCGAGCACGCCTTCGGCTGGGTCGACGACATGCCCGGGCTGATGCACGCCTGCGACGTCCTGGTGCAGAACGCCGGCGGGCTGACCTCGCTGGAGGCCTTCGCCTGCGGCCTGCCCGCCGTCAGCTACCGCTGCATACCCGGGCACGGCCTGACCAACGCCGCCGCCCTCGACGAGGCCGGGCTCGCCCCCTGGATCCGGGACCCGGCCGAACTCGGGGCCGTGCTCGCCGCCATGGTCGACGGCCCCGCCGGACGCCGTCACCGGGCGGCCGGACTGGCGCTGCACCGCGACGCGGCCGGCCCGGCGAACGCCATCGCGGCCGTCGCGACCCCGGCCGCCGACGCCCCGCGGCCGCTCATCCCGACCCAACGACGCCACCCCGCCGAGGAGGACCGGACACCGGCCGCCCCGGCGCCGCACCACCCGGTCGGCCACCCCGCCCGTCGCCCGGTCCGCCGCCCCGTCCGCCGCCCGGTCCGAAGACTCGGCATCGCCGCCGCGGCGCTGACCGCGACCGCCTGGCTGACCACCGGCGGCACCCAACTCGCCGTCGCCTACGGCGGACTGGACGCCGTCGACGCCAGCCGCACCGACCGGACGTACCTCGTGGTGCACCCGCCGAACGGCGAACGCCTGGACGACGCCACCCTGCGCATCCTGCGGGCCGCCAAGGCCGCCGTCTCGATCGACGCGGCCCAGGCCGGCGCCGACCCGGGTGAGGTCCGCCGCCTCGCGGCCGCCGGCCTCACCCTGGTCAACGCCGGTTACGGCCCGCCGTACGGGACCGGACTGGTCACCCGCCGGGGCTCCCTGGACGCCGGGGCCGCCGCCCTGCGCACGGCCACCGGCTCGACCCCCGGGTACTACCTCTCCAGCCGCGACGTGGACGCCCTCGACCTCGGCCTGGCCGCCTACCACCACGAGCACCTGGTGGTCCCCGACGCCCGGATCAACTGCGCCGCCGCCACCGCTCCGCAGGTCAAGCCCGGCCAGGTCGTCCTGGTCGAGTGCGGCAGCGCCCGCGCCGCCGACCTCACCGCCGCCCTGCGCGGCCTGCTCGCCCCCCGCCCGCTGCCGCGCCTCGGCGCGCTCACCACCCTGTCCTGAGGCCACCTGCCATGAAGCCCCGCACCCTGCTGAACGTCGGCGCCGCCGCCGCGGCCGCCGTCACCGCCGCCCACGCCGCCCCCGTGCTGTCCACCTACGGGCCGCTGCGCAACCGCCTGCTGCCCCGCCTCGCCGGGACCGGCCGCCCGGACCACGTCGCCCTCACCTTCGACGACGGCCCGGACCCGTTCTCCACGCCGAACTTCCTCGCCCTGCTCGACGCGCACGACGTGCGCGCCACCTTCTTCCTGCTCGGCTCGATGGCCGCCAGGTCCCCCGCCCTGGTCCGGGAGATCGCCGACGCCGGGCACGAGATCGCCGTCCACGGCTGGGCGCACCGCCCGCTGCTGCTGCGCGGCCCCCGCGCCACCCACCAGGACCTGCGCCGCGCCCGCGACACCGTCGGCGACCTGACCGGCACCGCACCCCGCTGGTTCCGGCCCCCGTACGGCGTGATGAGCACCGCCGCCCACCTGTCCGCCCGCCGGCTCGGCCTCACCCCGGTGCTGTGGACCAGCTGGGGCGAGGACTGGACCAGCCGCGCCACCCCCGACTCGGTCCACCGCACCGTCACCGCCGACCTGTACGGCGGCGGCACCGTGCTGCTGCACGACTCCGACTGCACGTCCTTCCCCGCCGCCTGGCGGTCCGCCCTCGGCGCCCTCCCCCACCTCCTCGACCACTGCGCCGCCCACGGCTGGCAGGTCGGGCCGCTCCGCGACCACGGCGTGGCAGAACGCTCCTGAGCGTTCCGGTCGCGAACAGGCGACTACACGTGAGCGGGACGAGGCATCCGGTGCGATCCGGCTGCCCCGCCCCGGGTGCCCGTCCGCGCGCACCGGGCAGGGGCGTGGCGCAGGGTCGGGCGGCTCCCCCGTGGCCGCCCGTGGCACCGCCAAGTGTGGCGGCGGTGCGGCGGGTGGGACTATCCGGTTCCGGTGCTTCCGGCGGCGCTTTGTGGACGGCCGCGGTCCAGGACCTCGGACGGCAGCCGCCCGTAGGCCTCCCGGTACTCCTGGGAGAAGCGGCCGAGGTGGCCGAAGCCCCAGCGCAGTGCCACCTGGGTGACGGTCGTGGCGTCCCCGCTGCCGGCGGCGGCGAGCAGGTCGTGGTGGGCGAGGTCCAGCCGGACCCGGCGCAGGTGGGCGAGGGGCGTGGTGCCCAGGTGGGTACGGAAGCCCCGGCGCAGGCTGGGCAGGCTGACCCGGGCGGCCCGGGCGAGGTCCGCGACCGAGATCGGCTCGTGGGCGTGCTCGGCGCAGAAGGTGACGGCACGGCGTACCGCGGCCGGGGCGGCGACCAGGGCCGGGACGCGGCCCAGGCTGTGCTGCTGGATGTCCAGCAGGCCGTGCAGCAGCAGCTGTTCGTGGTGCTGCCGGGCGAGCGGCGAGCGGGCGAACAGCTCACCGCCGACGGTGCGCGCGTAGCAGCGGGCGAGCTCCAGCCACTCGGCCACGGCGGCGCGGTCCCCGTCCAGGGCCGGGTCGAAGCGGACGGCCTCGCGGCCGGGTTCGCCCCGGCGGACGGTCACCGCCCGGTCGACCGCCTGGCGGGTGATCAGCAGGACCTGGTTCACGCTGGCCCGGTCCCAGGACATCGCGAGGCGCTGGCCGGGCCCGGCGATGCTGAACGGCGTGGCCAGCGGACGGCCGTCCACCGTGACCACGCCCGATCCGGTGAGCGGGATCTGCAGGCTGTAGAAGTCGGCCAGTTCGCCGGGGACGACGTCGACGTCCGCGCCGTAGCCCAGCTCGTACACGGACACCTCTCCGCGCCAGCGCCGCACGAACCGGCCGCCGTCGCCGGGTCCGGGGGCCTCGCGCACCCGCAGCCTGTGCGGGGCGAACTCGGCGGACACCGCGTCGTGCAGGTCCCGTACCTCGCCGCCGCTGAACAGCACCGTCGACAACGCTCTCCCTCCCGGGCCGCTGCGGGGGGCAGCGGCCCGGGATCAAGTATCGGCGGTCGGGTGTGCGGGGTGCGGGGGTGGTCAGGCCTTCGCCGCGTCCCCGCCGTCGGACTTGCTCTCCGGCTTGGTGTCCGGCTTGGCCTCGGACTTGGTCTCCGACTTGCCGTCCTTCTCGTCCTTCTTGCCCTGGTTCAGCAGGCCGCCGAGGGCGCTGAGGTTGCTGCCGCCGCCGGCCACCGCCGGTGCCGCCTTCTCGGCGGCGTCGACGGCGAGCTTGGCCATCTTCTGCAGGTGTTCGGTGGCGGTCTTCAAGGCCTCCTGGGCACGTGCGCCGGCGTCCTTGTCGTTGCCGGCGGCGGCTTCGATGCCCTTGGTGAGCACCTGGCTCATGTTGTTGAGGCCGCTCATGTCCCGGAACAGGTTGGCGGTGGTGAGGGCCTGCACCGTCTGCAGGCCGACCGGGTCGGGCATCGCCGCCACCGGGGTGAACCTCGCCTGGGTGGCGCCCAGGGCGGCCACCGTGGTGTCGAGGTTCTGCGCGCGCGAGGCGGTGGACACCGGCGCGATGTCGGCCGGGGTGATCTGGATCGGCGAGTCCTTCCAGTTCCAGAACCGGGTGAGGTCGATCTTCTCGGCCGAGTTGGACCGGCCGAGCACGGCCTCGGCGAAGACGCCCTTGGTGGCGATGGCAATGGTGTTGGTCACCGCCGCGCCGAAGGTGGCGTCGCCCGCCTGGCGGGTCTTCGTCCACTCCTGGCGTTCCTGCTCGCTGGCGAAGTTCCACCGGAAGCCGAGGTAGTTGCCGGTGGCGGCGATCGGCTTCGGGTCCAGCAGCGTGCCGAGCAGCACCGGAGCCGCGTTCGAACCCGCCGGGGTGTACGAGTAGTTGGCGAGGATGCGGCTGAGCGTCAGCTCGTCCGCGTTGGCCCAGACGGCCTGGCTGTAGTGGCGGCGGTTGTCGTTCAGGTGGTCCAGGACCGCCTGCGACACGTTCCCGCCGCGCACGTAGAAGCCGATCGACGAGACGTAGGTGCGGTTGTCGGCCTTCACCGTCGCACCGAACAGCCCGCAGATGGCCGCGCCGCCGGCGTCCTCGCTCTGGTCGGGCGCGACGGTGGTGGTCCCGGCGATCCCGAAGTTGACCACGCCCGAGGTCATGGTCAGGCGCAGCCCGGCGAGGCTGCCGCGCGCGCCGGTGCCGGACCACGCGTCGAAGGAGATCAGCTTGTCGGCGCCGGGGAACGAGTAGGAGGCGCGCTGCAGCACGCCGGCGCCACCGGTGTCGCCGCAGCGGAAGACCTGGCCCTGGAAGACCATCTGGAGGCTGCGGATCCCGACCTCGTCGTACCAGACGTCGATCTTGGTGGCGTAGGGGGAGTCGGGCTTCGGCGGGACGTCGAAGGGTATCGGCGCCTCCCGTGCCGCGGTGAGGAATCGGGAGAGGGCCCCGTTGCTGCGAATCAGCCAGAGATCCCCGCTGACGGACGAGGTGGCCTTCGCCGACCCGGAGATCAGTGCGCTCGCGAAGTTCCTGAAGCTGGGAACGCTGAAGTTCACCGTACCGGCGTCCAGGAGAATGATCTTGCCGTCGTTGGTGGTGCCGAAGAGCACGCCGTCCGCTGCGGCGGACAGCCGCTGCGCGTTCGTCAGTGACGGATTCCGCTCCACCCAGGTGGTACCGGTGCGTGCGTAGGCCCGCCCCTGGCGGATGTACCAGAGCTTGTCCTTGCCGACGACGGCCACCTCGTCGGCCGCGATGTTCAGGCTCTGCCACGTGCCGTTCACCGAGCGCTGCCAGAGCATGTTGTCCGTGGCGGAGACGACGTAGAGCACCTCGTCCGTGCCGCAGGCGAGGCTCAGCCCCGCCGGGGCCTGCGGTTCGGTCCGCCAGGTCGTCCCGTCGAACTGCACGACCGTGTTGTCCGACTTGAGCGCCCAGACGGTGCTCCGGCCCGGTGCGATGCGGAGCAGGCTGCCGTCCAGTCCGGTGGTGGGCAGCAGGTTCCACTGCCGGCCCGCCGGATCGAACCGGACCGGGCTGTTGTCGCCCTTGCGCACCCCGTACACGCCCATGGGCGACGCGGTGAGGTCGACCAGGTCGACCCCCTCGAAGTCCTGGGTAGGCGGCGCCTCCGTCGCCGTACAGGCGTCCAGCTTGCGCACGGCGGTGTCGAACGGGTTCGCCGCCCGGATCTTCGCCGCCCAGTCGGCCGGCGCCACCGAGGCGAGCACCTCCTTGTACCGCTGCAGGCTGGCGTAGTTGAAGTTGAGCTCCTGCAGCGGGATGAACAGACAGCGCTCCAGCTTGGTCGGCTTGGTCGTCACGTTGTAGACCTGCACGACCTCGTAGTACTGCACCGACATCGCGTGCATGTGGTTGTAGTTGGTGACGACCCGGGTGAGGACCTGGTCCTTCTCCGACTGCGTCGTCTCGCGCACCACCGTCATGTTCCGGCTGCGGGCCGCGGTCGCCAGCTGCTGGGTCCGCGCGCTGATGCGCTGGGTCGCCTCCTCCGCGACCGTCTTCACACCGGTCGAGCGGGACACCGCGGTCGCGAAGGCCGAGTTCGACGACTCGCTCCAGTTGCCGCCGACGCCGAAGCCGAAGAACGCGATCCCGGCGCTGCCGCCGGAGCTCGACGACCTGCTCTGCTGGTTCAGCTGGGAGCTGCCGTACTGCTCCTCGCGGGCGATCGCGTTCGCGACCTCGCTGATCGACCGGCTCTGGTCGGTGCTGCTGGAGAGCGTGTCGGCCTCGGCGGTCGTCTCGGTGCCGGTGGCCTTGGTGCTGCGCTGCCAGTCGACGACCGCGACCTTGGTGCTCTCGCCGGGTGCGAGCGCGAGGCTGTGCAGCAGCCGGCCGAGCGTGACGCCCTGGGCCGACCAGCTCTGCTCGGTCGTGACGATCATCCCCTCGGCGGGGCGGTCGTAGAACGGCAGGTTCTCCTCACCGAGGTCGATGGCGCCGGTCAGCTTGCGGGTCGGCTTGGCACCGGGGATGTCGGTGAGCACCACCGAGCGGTACCGGACGATCTCCACCGGGTAGTTGCCGGTGGTCGGAAGCAGGTCCTTCGGCGTCGCGCCGTCGAGCATCGCCCGGTCCACTTCGAACGTGGGCGTCGTACTCGCCGGCGGCGTCGCCGGCGTGGTGGCGGGTGTTCCGGTGCTCGGGGTGGTCATCACGAATCCCGTTCTGCGGAGAAGGTCAGGGAGAGGCCGATGCGGCCGCCGGGCGGTGGAACGCCCGGCCCGAAAGTGAATGCTGCCTTCCGGATCGCTCGAAACTACACAGCCCGATCACGGCGGTGGCACAACTTGGGGAACTTGGCCAGAATCTGTGCTCGTCCCAGCAGGCAGATGTTCGATGCGCTGCTGGTAAGCGAGTTGACTGACCATCAGCACAATCAAGCCAGGCAGGATGACGATCCATCAGGCCGGCCGGCCCCGCCGTTCGCAATCCGTAAGGACGCCGCAGCGCCTCCCGAGGCCCCCCGGGCGCTTCGATGGACGGGTGGATTCCAAGCCCCCCGGCGCACCACGCCGCCTCGACCGCCGCCTCGACCGCCCGCTCCCCGCCCCACCCGCGTTCCTACGGCGCGGCCCGTTCCGCGAGGGCGCGTTCACCTCCGCCCTGCACGAGCCGCGCACCGCCGTCGTGCTCGGGCGGTGGCTCGGGGCCGCACTGCTGCTCTGCTTCGTCGCCGGCCTGACCAGCCATCTGCTCCAGGACCCGCCGCACTGGCCGACCGGGTGGCTACCCTCCCGCCCGGTGAACGGCTACCGGGTCACCCAGGGTCTCCACGTGATCAGCGGGATCGCCGCGATCCCGCTGGCCGGGGCGAAGTTGTGGACGGTCTACCCCCGGCTGTTCGAATGGCCGCCCGCCCGCAGCGTCCTGCACGCCCTCGAACGCCTCGGCATCGCCGTCCTGGTGGCCTCCGTCCTGCTGGAACTGACCACCGGCCTCCTCAACACCCTTCAGTGGTACCCCTGGCCGTTCCCCTTCCGCCAGACCCACTTCTGGCTGGCCTGGCCGGCGGTCGGCGGCCTGCTGATCCATCTGGCCGTCAAGGCCCCGCTGATCGCCCGGCACTGGCGCGGACGGCGACAGGCCCAACTGACGGGCCGGCGGGGCTTCCTGCTCTCCGTGGGCGCGGCGGTCGGCGTCGTCACCCTCGCCACCGCCGGGCAGAGCGTGCCGTGGTTGCGGCCGCTGAACCTCCTCGCCCCGCGCCGCCCCGGCGACGGTCCGGACGGCCTTCCGGTCAACCGCACGGCCGCCCAGGCCGGAACGGTCACCGTCCCCCCGGACTGGAAGCTGCTGGTCGACGGCCCCCGGCCCTACCGCCTGAGCCTCGCCGAGTTGCGCGAACTCCCGCAGCACGATGCAGAGTTGCCGATCGCCTGCGTGGAGGGCTGGAGCGTGAGCGCCCGGTGGGCCGGGGTGCGGATGGTCGACCTGCTGGCCCGGGCCGGCGCCCCCGCCGGCTCCGCCGTACGGGTCACCTCGCTCGAAGCCGCGGGCCCGTACCGGGTGATGGAGATGCCCGCCCCCTACGCGGAGGACCCGCTCACCCTGCTGGCCCTGCGGGTGGACGGCACGGAACTCACGGCGGACCACGGCTTCCCGGCGCGGATCATCGCGCCGAACCGGCCCGGGGTGCTGCAGACCAAGTGGGTCACCCGGATCGAGGTGCTCGGATGACGGCCTGGCTCCGGGGTGCCGCACTGGCGGCCGGGTTGGCGGTGACCGGCTTCGGCCTGTCCGGCCTGCTCGACGACTCCTTCATCAGCGAGCCCGCCGGCGTGCTCCGGTGGGCGGTCGGCGCGCTGGTCCTGCACGACGGCCTGTGGCTGCCGCTGGTGTGCCTGGCCGGTTCGCTCCTGGCCGCCGCGGGCCTGGCCCGGGCTCCGGTGCTGCGCGGGTGGCTGGTCGTCGCCGCGGCGCTGACCGCCGTCGGGCTGCCGGCCGTCGCCCGGGCCGGCCACGACTCCGGCAATCCGACCCTGCTGCCGCTGCCGTACCTGCGCAACTGGCTGCTGCTGCTCGCCGGCACGGCCGCACTCGCGGTGCTGGTCGCGCTCGCCCGGCGGTGGCGCCCGGCCGCCCGCGACTGAGCCCTTGCCTTCGGTGCGCCATGGACGCAGGACACCATGTGTCCTAAAGTGAACCGTGTGTTCTTCCGGGCGCGGCGCACCCCCAGCGGGTCCGCCACGCCCGGCCGCACGCAACACCCAGAGTCACCGAGGAGAACCACGGCCATGACCGACACCTTCGAGGCCGACAAGTCCGAACTGGTGGGCCTCGCCCACCACCGGATGCTGACCGCGATACCCGACAACGGCTGGACGGTGCGCCAGAAGCTCGCACTGACCTGCCGCATCCTGTTCGACGCCGGGCACGACTCCGGCCTCGCCGGGCAGATCACCGCCCGCGCCGAACGCCCCGGCACCTACTACACCCAGCGGCTGGGCCTCGGCTTCGACGAGATCACCGAGGACAACCTCCTCCTCGTCGACGAGGACCTCACCGTCCTGGAGGGCGACGGGATGGCCAACCCGGCCAACCGGTTCCACAGTTGGGTCTACCGCGCCCGGCCCGACGTCAACTGCATCATCCACACCCACCCGCTGCACATCTCCGCGCTGTCCATGCTGGAGACCCCGCTCGTGGTCTCGCACATGGACATGTGCCCGCTGTACGACGACTGCGCGTTCCTGGAGACCTGGCCCGGCATCCCGGTCGGCAACGAGGAGGGCGAGATCATCTCCGCCGCCCTCGGCGACAAGCGCGCCCTGCTGCTCGCCCACCACGGCCAGCTCGTCGCCACCGGGACGGTCGAGGAGGCGTGCACGCTCGCCCTGCTCTTCGAACGGGCCGCGAAGCTCCAGCTGCTGGCGAGCGCCGCCGGGACGATCCAGGAGATCCCCGAACTGCTCGCCCAGGAGGCCCACGACTGGATCTCCACCCCCAAGCGCGGCCAGGCGAACTTCGCCTACTACGCCCGCCGCGCCCTGCGCGCCGGCCACCATGACGCCCTCACCACCGGGGATGACTGCTGACATGACGACCCACCCGACCACCGTGCTCGAAGGGATCATCGCCTACCCGGTGACCCCGTTCTCGCAGACCGACGGCAGCCTCGACCTCGACCGACTGACCACGCTCATCGACCGGTTGATCGTCGACGGCTGCCACGCCGTGGCCCCGCTCGGCTCCACCGGCGAGAGCACCTACCTCGACGACGCCGAGTGGTACGCCGTCGCCGAGGCCTCCGTCGCCGCCGTCGCCGGTCGCGTCCCGACCGTCGTCGGCATCGCCGACCTCACCACCCGCAGCGCCGTCCGCCGCGCCCGGTTCGCCGAACAGGCCGGCGCCGACGTGGTGATGGTCCTGCCGCTCTCCTACTGGCGGCTCGACGAAGCCGAGGTCGTCCGGCACTACACCGCCGTCGCCGACGCGATCGGCATCCCGGTGATGATCTACAACAACCCGGCGACCGCCGGAATCGACCTCCCGCCGGAGCTGATCCACCGGCTGGTCCGGGAGGTCGAGAACATCACCATGGTCAAGGAGAGCAGCGGCGACCTCCAGCGGATGCACCGGCTCACCCAACTCTCCGACGGCGCACTGCCCTTCTACAACGGCTCCAATCCGCTCGCCCTGGCCGCCTTCGCGGCCGGTGCGGCCGGCTGGTGCACGGCCGCACCCTGCCTGATCCCGGAACTCACCCTGGAGCTGCACCGGGCGGTGCGCGCCGGCGACCTGGACGGCGCCCGCGAGGTGTTCCACCGCCAGCTGCCCGTCCTGCAGTTCCTGCTGCGCGGCGGACTGCCGAGGACGGTCAAGGCGGGCCTGGCCCTACGCGGCCTGGACGTCGGCGTGCCCCGCGAACCGCTGCTGCCCCTGGACCCCGAGCGCACCGCCCAGTTGGCCCGGCTGCTGGCCGACAGCGCAGGCTGACGCCCGTCAGGGCAGACTGGGGACCCGCCCCCCGGAGCCGGCCTCGTCGTCGTGGATGACCACCAGGACATGGGCCGGCTCCGGGCCGGTGCTCCGACAGCGGTGCGGCAGCGCGGAGTTGAAGTACACGCTGTCACCCGACCCCAGTTCGACGGTCCGCTCGGGGAACTCCAGCTCCACGGTGCCCGCGTGGACGAAGAAGAACTCCTCCCCCGCATGGGACTTGAAGGGGGAGCTGGTGGCGTCGGTCGGCGGGTACATCATGAACGGCACCATCCGCTTGCCGCTGAGCCCGGTCGCGATGCCCTCGTAGTGCGGCGCGCCGGGCCCGCCGCCGCCCGCGATCGGGGTTCGCTCACGGGCCCGGACCACGGTGACCAGCTCCGGCTCCACCTCCTCCGCGAAGAGCCGCCCGACGTCGACCTTCAGGGCATGGGCCAGCTTGATCGCGGTCGAGATCGACGGGTCGCTGAGGCCCCGCTCAACCTTGGAGAGGTAACTCTTGGTGACGCCGACCTGCTCGGCCAGCGCGTCCAGGCTCAGCCGGTTCTGCTGTCTCAGCACCCGCAACCTGCTGCCCATGCGCCACCCCTCACCTGCGGAACCGTCCGGTCCATTATCCCACCCGCCACCGGACGGCCCCGCCCGGGCACCGCCCGGCGCACGGCACCGACCACCTCACGGCACCGCGCCGCTCACGGCAGCGCCCGGCGCTCAGTAGCCGTAGCGGGACCAGTTCGCCAGCACGTGCCGCTGGAGCTCCTCCGGGTAGGAGCCGCGGAAGGACGCGGTCGTGCCCCGGAACCCCTCCGGGAGGAGGCAGTTGGTGATCGACTTGCCGCCGGTACCGGTACGGGCCTCCTCCGGGGTGAGGTAGGGGACCATCGGGATGCCGGGCGCGTCCGGGAAGACGTGCTCGCCGGTGCCGGGGCGGCAGCGGGTGGCGAGGGCCCAGACCACCTGGCGGATGTCGGTGACGTCGATGTCGTCGTCGACCAGGATCACCTTGGGCACCAGCCAGCCGACGTGGGACGGGAACAGCACCTCGGCGACGGCGTCGACCAGTCGGCGGTCCGTCCAGCCGGGCACGCCGCGCCGGGACCGGTCGATCGCCAGGACTATCCAGCAGGTGGCCGCCTCGTAGGAGCACCACGCGAGGTCGACCGGCAGGCCGGCGGTGCGCAGCAGGTCGAGGGCCGAGGCGGAGATCATCGTGCCCCAGACGGTGTGGTTCTCCTCCGGGGGCAGCCCGGCCACGCAGACCGGCAGGACCGGGTCGTCGCGCCAGCTGACCGCCTCGACGTGGAAGACCGGCTGCGGCCTGCCCTCGGGGAACGCGTAGCCGTGGTACTCCCCCATCGGGCCCTCGGGGGCGGTCTCGTCGCGGCTGAGGTACCCCTCCAGCACGATCTCGGCGTACGCGGGCACGTGCAGACCGTTGGCCAGGGCGCGGACCACCTCGACCGGCCGGCCGGTGAGGGCGCCGACGTAGCCGTCCTCGCTCACCCCGTCCGGCAGCGGCATCGCCGCCGCGGCCAGCGCGGCGGGCGGAGCGCCGAGGACCATGGCCCAGGGGGTGTGCTCGCCGCGCTCCCGCCACATCCGGTGGATCATGCCGATGTGCTGCTGCGGCATCGCCGGTCCGACCAGGGTGGTGCGGTCCCGCAGCATGGTCCGGGCCACCGACCAGCTGGTCCACTCCCCGTCCGGGCTCCGGACGACGTGGAAGCCGTACGTGCCCAGGTAGCGTCCGCCGTCCTCCTGGTGCAGCAGGGGGACGGGGAGGCGCTCCAGGTCGACGGCCTCGCCGGTCACGACGTTCTGCCGGCACGGGCCGGTCGGCACCACCACCGGGGGGACGGGCTCCGCGTGCATGGCGCGGATCAGGTGCTCCAGGAGGTCGCGCGGGCTCGCGGTGCGCGGCAGGCCGAAGTGGGCGGCGATCCGGCCGTACCGCTGCCCGGGCAGGGCGCTGAGTCCGGCGGGCGCACCGAGGATCCGGAAGCCGGGGGCGGCGCCGGTCAGCGAGCCGAACAGCGGTGCGGGGGCGTGGGTTTCGTACACCCGGCGGGTGACCGCGCCGACTTCGAGGTGCGGGTCGACGGTGCGCTCTATCGCCACCGCGTCGCCTGCGGCGAGGAGTTCGGCGAGGAAGGCGCGGAAGTCGAGGGCGGGGGCGGTGGTCGGGTACTCGTACCGGGGCATTGGCGTCGCATCCTTGCTGTCGTCGGGAAGGAGGGGACGAGGGGTCGGAGCGCTCACGCTAGGGGCGGAAAGCGGCCGCGCCATGGATAAACTCGGTCGCCCTCTGTGCAGAAACGGACAAGCTGTGGACGTGGCCGATCTCCCCTTCCCGACCACCCCGGGCGGGCCGCCGGGCGTGGAGGTCACCGACCTCCCCGGGTGGGCCGACCGCCTCCGCGCCCTCGGCATCGCCCGCGACGCGCCGGTCCGCCCGGCCTTCCACCTGCTGGTCACGGTGGTCGAGGGGCGACTGCCGTGCGCCGTGGACCTGACGGAGTGCACGGTCGACGCCGGGCAGTGGCTCTGGGTCCGCCCCGGCCAGATCCTCCGGCTCCGCGAACCCCACGACCCGGCGGACACCGGGGCGACCGGCACCGCCGTCCTGTTCCAACCCGGCTTCCTGGACCGGGACACCGTCACCGCCGCGCACCTGGACCGCCGGGCCTGGCGGCTGCCGCTCGCCCCCGCCCCGGAGGCCGAGCCGCCGGTCACCCGGACCCTGGCCCTGCTGGCGGACGAGTACCACCGGCTGCGCGGACTGCCGCTGGAGGTGCACGTCGAGGTGGTGCGCCACCTGCTCGCCGTCCTGGTGCTGCGCCTGTCCCACCTCCCCGGCGGGGACCGGCGCAGCACCGCCGGCGACGAGACCTTCCACCGCTTCCGGGCCGCGGTGGAACGGGACTTCGGCCACACCCACCGGGTCGAGCAGTACGCGGCCCGGCTCGGCTACAGCGTGCGCACCCTGACCCGGGCCGCCAACGCGGCCGTCGGGCGCAGCGCCAAGGGCGTCATCGACGACCGGCTGGTCACCGAGGCCAAGCGGCTGCTGCTGCACACCGACCTGACCGCCCACGCGGTCGGCGACCGCCTCGGCTTCGGCTCCGCGCCGGTGTTCACCCGCTTCTTCCGGCACCGCACCGGCGAGACCCCGACGGGCTTCCGCACCCGCGCCCGCGGCGACGGCACCATCCAGCCCGGCGACCGACTCGGCACCGGCACCGCGCGGACCACCTCCTGAGCCGCCGACCCGACCCACCACCGCCCGGGGCCGGAGCCTGGCAGAGTGGAGGGACGATCCACTCCCCCGATCGACCACCGAACGAGGAGCACGGCGGACACCATGGCCTACTACGCGGTCGAGTACGTCTTCACCCCCGACAAGCGCCACCTGCCCGTGCGGCCCGCGCACCGCGCGTTCCTGACGGAGCTCCAGGTGGCGGGCAGCCTGGTCCTCTCCGGGCCGTTCACCAGCGACACCGGAGGACTGCTGGTCTTCCGGGCGGACGACGAGGCCGAGTTGCGGCGGCTCCTCGACCGCGATCCGTACCACGAGGCCGCGGTGCTCGGCGGGGTCCGGATCGAGGAGTGGTCCCCGGTGCTCGGGTACCTCGCGGAGCACCTCAAGGACTGACGGGGTCACGGACCGGGCGGCCGCCAGCGCCCGCCGGAGAGCTGCTCCAGCGCCTCCACGAGGTCCGGGGGCAGAGCGCGGAAGACGGTCATCGGCTGCACCAGGTACCACCCGTCCCGCCCCCGGAAGCGCTCCGGCGGGACGGGTGCACCCGGCCGCAACCGGACGTGGATGCCGTGGGCCCGGGTGTCCCGACCGCGCAGGTGCACCGGACGGAGGGCCGCCTCGGCCACGTCGGACCACTCGTAGCGGCAGCGGAACCGGCCCTGCCCGGCGGCGATGAAGGTGTCGGTGATGTGCAGTTCGAGGCGCCGCCGGCGCAGCAGGCTGATCAGCATCACCAGCAGGCCGAGGGCGGGCAGCCCGAGCAGCGGCTTCCAGGAGTCCGCCTGGTCCCAGGCGCCGCTCACCGTGATCCGGACCAGGTGCAGGCCGAGCAGGGCGCCGATCGGGGCCCAGTGCGCGAGCATGACCGTCCGGATCCGGCCGCTGAGCAGGTACGAGCCCGGCTCCCGACGCACGGTGATTCCGCGCCAGGCCGAGGCCGGGCGCAGGGAGACGCCGGCGAGCGGACCGGTCGCGACCGTCGCCGGACCGGGCACGACCGGACCGTTCGGAGTCGCCCGGGGAGCGGGGACCACCGGGCCCACCGGGGCCCCCTGGGCGACGGCACCACCCGGACCGGCAACGGCCCGGCCGGCCAGGTGCTGCTGCAGCCGCAGGTTGCGGAAGCGGTACGTCCCGGCGGTCCGCTGCAGCAGGCCGGCCCGGTGGGCGTCCCGCAGGAAGGTCATCAGCGGCCAGGGCAGCCGGCCGGCCAGCGCCAGCGAGCACCGCGCCAGCAGCCACCGGCTCCACGGGCTGAGCAGCAGGAAGGTCGCGGCGGCCCCGCACCAGGTCGCCGCCGCGTGGATCCAGTCCACCTGGTGGGAGCCGTAGCGCTGGGCCACCGACCAGTCGACCAGCCCGGCTCCCACGGCGAGCAGCGGCGCGAGGACGAGCAGCGTGACCAGGACCGAGGTCCGCTCCGAGCGCAGCAGCGCGTCGGGGGTGGCGGCGTCCACGGTGTCCGAGGGGGCCGCCAGCACGATCGTCAGATAGCCGGACAGCAGCACCGCCGCCATCAGGGCGATGCCCTCCGTCCCCGGTTCCAGCAGCTGCCACAGTCCCAGGGCGAGGACCACCGGCGGCCCGCCGATCACCACGGTGAGCCGCCAGGCCCGGCCCAGCCGCCCGTTGCGGCCGGCCGAGCGGAGCGCCCCGGCGAAGCGCAGCGGATCGACCCGCCGCCGGGGCGTCGCCGTGGCGTCGTCCCCGAACCACACCTGCCCGGCCGTCCGGGACACCCCCGCGAGGGCCACGCCGAGGCCCAGGGAGCTGCCGTAGCCGAACGGGTTCCTGGAGCCCTCGACGGCTCCCAGCACCTGGTCGAACAGCACCGACAGGACGATCCCCACCGCGATCAGCGCGGGCCCCGTCAGCGCCCGCGGCAGCGGCGCGCCGAACAGCCGCCACCAGGCCAGCTCGGCGGTCTGCTGGCGGTTCATCAGCCGGGCGAGGAAGGACAGCCAGACCCGCGCCCGCCGCGGTTCCCACTGCCGGGGCGGGTGCAGCCGGTCGGGCGAGGGCGGCAGCGGCGGGAAGGAGGCGGGCACGATCCGGTCGAGCAGGTGCTGTTCCACCTGCCAGGCGTTCGCGAAGCGCCCGCGGTCCAGCAGTTCCCCCGGCTCCGCCGGCGCCCGCTCGTACCCGCGCCGCAGCAGCCACACCATCAGCGGCGTCGACAGCGCCCGGCTCACCGGGCTGTCCGGCGCGGAGCGGAGTTCCTCCAGCAACGGCGCCCACTGCGCGGCGCGCGAGGGCTGCCGGACGCGGCGCAGGTAGGAGGCGACGTCGGTGGGGTCGAGCGGCAGCGCCTCGATCGCCGAGTCCACCCGGAGCACGTCCTGCTGGGTGGCCACCAGTTCGCGGTAGGGCTCGGTCCGGCAGATCAGCACCACCCCGCCCTCGCCGCCCAGTTGGTGGCCGAGCGCGCGGAGCACGGCGATCCGGCGGTGCCCGGGCAGTTCGTCGAGGCTGTCCAGGACGGGCAGCAGCCGGCGCTCGCTCACCAGCCGGCGGGCCGGGTGGAGCCCGTCCACCCGTGGCAGACCGGGGTGCTCCTCGGTGACCCGGCCGATCAGCCAGTCATGGAAGTTGACCCGCTCGGCGTCCCAGGACTCCAGCGACAGCAGCACGGGCACCGGGACGTCCTCGCCCCGGGTGAGCCGACGGGCGAGCAGCTCCAGGGTGAGCAGCACGGCGAGGGTCGTCTTGCCCGCGCCGGCCCCGCCGAGGATCAGCAGCCGGCGGTGGTCGAGCCCCAGCAGGGCCCCGGCCATCGTGTCGACCCGGTCGCCGCGCCCGCGCAGCTCGGTCCCCGGCGCGAGCGCGGTGCGGCTGTGCACCCAGCGGACGGCCAGCGGTTCGGGGTCGGCCATCTCCCAGGCGTCGGCCTCGGCCCGCCACTGGTGCAGCAGGCTGCGGGCGAGCCGCTCCTCGGCACGGCCGAGCGGCGTGTCCGCCGCCTCCGTCCGGGGCGGCACGGTGAGGTGCAGGTCGCCGTTGAGCACACCGATCTGCACCAGGTAGTGGACCGTGCTGTCGGTGACCACGTTACGGATGTGGGTGGCCCCGTGGCCGCGCTCGTGCTCCGTCAACTCCCCCGCTCCGCCCCTGTGTCGACCGCTTGCCGCGCGGCCTCTTTTCTACCAGTTCCGGTCCGCGTTATCCGACTGACCGTCAGTTTTCGTTCGCGCTCCTCCCACCAGGGCGGAGGCGCGCCCCGGACGCGGCGCGGAGGTGCGCGCCGCGGCGGCGAGCAGCCGGTGCCCGAGCGGGGTGCAACTGTGCCGCACCGCCCGGCCGGCCCGCACGGTGCTGACCAGCCCGGCCCGCCGCAGCGCCCGGGCGTGCTCGGAGGCGCTGGCCGCCGAGATGCCGAGCTCACGGGCGAGTTGGCTGGTGGTCGGTTCGCGCAGCGTCAGCCGCAGGACCGCCGAGCGGGTCCGCCCGAGCAGGGCGGCCACCGGCTCGTCCGGGTCCGCCCCCGGCGCGGGCGCCTCCTCGAACAGCTGGGGCAACGGGGTGAGCGCCGGGTAGACCAGCAGCAGCGATCCGTCCGGCAGCGGGGCGCACAGCGGCTCCCCGGTCCACTGCGCGGAGGGCAGCAGCAGGACGCCGCCGCCCTCCAGCCGGAAGTCCAACTCCCGTTCCACCGCGATCTCCAGGGTGCTGCCGCGCCATCGGCTGCCCGGGTGGAGGCCGGCCAGCATCCCGCGCAGCCCCTGCTCGCGCTGCACCTGTCCGCGCCAGGCGAGGTCGGTGTCGAAGCCGGTGCGCAGCCGCGGCCAGACCGCGTCGATCAGCGCCGCGTGGGAGGCGCGCAGGCTGGCCTCCAGGTACTGCCAGGCCTGCCGGTCCTGATTGGCCAGGCCGCGCATCAACGGGGTGACGGGCAGCCCGTTGCGGCAGATCCGACCGAGTTCGCTGCGCACCAGGGTGTCCGCCGACGACCGCACCAGCTCCAGCCCGTGCTCCAGGTCGGCGCTGAGCGGATCGAGGAAGAACGGGCCCGCGCCGGTCGCCGGGACCAGCTCGGTCAGCGGCGCGACGGACCGCGCGGCCATCGTCCCGAGCAGCCGCTGCCGCCGGGCGAACGCCGGGTCCGTACCGGGCCGTTGCAGCATGGCGACGGCCAGTTCGACCTCCAGCAGCGGCGCCGGACCGTCCGCGAACCGGGTGCCGAGCAGGTCCTCGGCCGTGAAGTGGATCCGCAGCACCATGCTCCGCACCTCCCGGCGTTCCCGGGCTTTCGGCCCAGACCGAAAACGTCGCGCCGGTGCCGCCGCGGTCCGACGATAACCGGTGCGCGGCCGCGGCGGCAGTGGGCCACCGGTCGGCCGTCCGGTCCCGCCCCGACGCCCAGGAGGCCTCCATGCGCATGCCGTCGCCCCTCGCCCGTTCCGCCGTCCTCGCCCGTTCCGCCGCCCTCGTCGCGGTCCTGGCCACGGTCGTCCTGCTGCCGGCCGCCCCTGCCGCACACGCCGACGACGACGGCTGGCAGCCGTACCACGGCCAGGACTACGACGCGCCCGCCGGCACGGTCTGCCCGTTCCACCTGTACATCACCGACCTGCTCGACCAGGAGGAGACCAAGACGGTCGCCCGGCACCCCGACGGCTCGCCCGCGACGGTCCTCTGGCGCGGCCCGCTGACCCTGCGCTACACCAATCTGGACACCGGTGCCCAGGTCGACCGCGACCAGAGCGGCCGGGCCACCGAGTACCGGCTGACGGACGGCAGCACGCTGTGGGACGTCCCGAAGTCCTCGCACATCTCCGCGAAGATCCACCCCGGCAACCCCTACCACCCGGTCGGGGACTACGTGTTCAGCGGCGGCGCGGTCCTGCTGGTGCACCCGGACCAGCAGGTCGAGGTGCTGGCCCAGCACCGGGTGGAGAACATGTGCCGGACCCTCGCCTGAGCGACCGGCCACCGGGGTCCGCCCGCCACAGGGGTGCGGGCGGCCCTCGGTGACCGGTCGGCCAGGGGGACGGGGGACGAAAGAACGATCACCCCCCGTTCAGCGAGCCGGCGGCCGCCTGGGCCACCGACTGCACCAGGGCGATGCCGTCGGACTCGTCGGCGTTGCCGTCCGAGACCACCGCGATCAGCAGCTGGTGCCCGTCGTGCTCGACCGTCCCGATGCTGTTGATCACCCACAGGCCGTCCGCGTCGCGCGGCAGCCAGCCGTCCTTGACCGCGGACGTGCCGCCGGTCGCCGCCGCGCTCACCCCCCAGCGCTGGTCGCTCTCCACCTGGCCCAGCAACTGCTGGAGGTAGCCGCGCGAGGCCGGGGAGAGGATCGAGTCGCCGGTGAACACCTGGCGCAGCAGCTGCGCCTGGTCGGCGGCGGTCGTGGTGGTCAGGCCCCAGTAGCCGTCCGTGCCGCCCGTGGTGGCGGTCAGTCCGAAGCGCCGGTCCGCGGCGTTCAGACCGGCGTCCTGGCCGATCGCGTTCCACAGGGCCGTCGCCGAGTCGTTGTCGCTGTTCTCGATCATGGCGGTGGCGAGGTCCTGCTGCGCGGCGGTCAGCGCGCTGCCGCTGTCCTGGGACTGGAGCAGCAGGGTGGCCAGGATGTCGACCTTGACGATGCTGGCGGTGGCGAACGCGTGGCCGGGCGCGCCGTAGTCGAGCGACTGCCCGGTCGTCAGGTCGGTGACCGACACCGAGAGGGCGCCACCCGCCCGGGCGGCCGCCGTGCGCAGCGCCTCGTCGGCGACGGGGGCGGGGGCGGGGGCGGGCGTGGGAGTCGGCGTGGGCGTGGGCGTGGGAGTCGGTGTCGGCACAGGAGCCGCGGTAGGTGTCGGCACAGGAGCCGCCGTGGACGCCGCCGGGGTCGGCACGGCGGGCCCCGGCGCCGGGACGGCGGCGGCCACGACGGACATCCGCGGCCGGCTGGGAGCCGCGCCGGAATGCCCGTGCAGCACCCCGGTGATGATCCCCGCGGCCGCGAGGACGCCGACGGGTGCCAGCAGCCCCGTCCGGAGGACGCTTCGCTTCGTCATGTCCACCGACGCTAGGGAACGCGGCTTTGAACGGGCTGAGAACCGGATGGGGGTTTCCTCACACCCGCTCCGCCCCTCCGGCCCCGTCCGAGGTCAGGAGCCTTCAGCCGTCTCAAGATCCGTTCCTTGAAAAAAACTTGACGAACCGTGAGCGACTGTACTCTTCTCTCCGCCCGAGAAATCGGTGTAACTGTTAGCACCCGACGGGGCCCGGCCGGCAACGCGCGGCCGAGGCCCGGACACACCGGCGCCTTCCCACGTCGGGAGAGCCACCCCATGCCCGAACGCGGCACCACCGTGCCCGCTTTCGGTGAACCGTCGGATCGCGCAAGGAACGTACTCACTGGTACTCGCGTGAGGTGAGAGGGGCATGCCCAGGATGACGAAGCCCGTAAGAGCACGCAGACTCGCCCGGCCCGTGGCACTGGTCACGCTGCTGGCGGCCGCCACGGCCTGCACCGGCGGAAGCAGCGGCGGCGGCGCGAACGGCAGCAGCCCCGGCCCGACCGGGGCGCCGGTCCAGGGCGGGGTGGTGCGGGTCGCGGAGCCGCCCTCCACCTTCCCGGACGCCATCTGGCCGTTCGACACCGCGGCCCAGGTCAGCACGGTGAACACCAGCCAGTTCCAGGACCTGTTCTACCGCCCGCTGTACTACTGGGGCCTGAACGACAAGGTCACCCTGGACCAGGACGTCTCCGTCGGGGAGATGCCCACCTGGAGCCCGGACGGGACGACCGTCACCATCCAGGTCAAGCCGTGGAAGTGGTCCAACGGCGAGGACGTCACCGCCCAGGACGTGCTGTTCTGGATCAACATGGCCAAGGCCGAGACCTCCAACAGCGGCTACTACACCCCGCCGAACCCGGCGATCGGCGCCAAGTACTTCCCGGACAACGTGGCGTCGGCCACCGCCTCCGGCCAGACCCTGACGCTGACCCTCAACACCCCGGTCAACCAGAGCTGGTTCACCGACGACGAGCTCAGCCAGATCACCCCGATGCCGCTCGCCTGGGACGTCACCGGCGCGGGCCAGAAGGGCAGTTGCGCGAGCGACGCGTTCGGCTCGGACGCCGCCGCGAAGGACTGCGCGGCCGACTACACCTACCTCAACGCCCAGTCGACCAAGGGCGGCGACTTCGCAGGCAGCCCGCTGTGGGCGGTGGTCGACGGCCCGTGGAAGCTGAAGAGCTACAACGGAACCTCCGGCGCGTACTCGATCGTGCCGAACGCCACCTACTCGGGACCGCAGAAGCCCCACCTCGACGAGGTGGACTTCGTCCCCTACACCTCGGACACCACCGAGTACGCGGACCTGAAGGCCGGCAGCGGCGGCACCAACGCCATCGACGTCGGCTACCTGCCGGCCGAGGACTCCCCGGTCTTCAACGCCAAGAACCCGGACGCCGGCAACCCGCTGAGCTCCGCGGGCTACTACATCCCGGCCCCGACCTACCTGGACGAGATCTCGTACTACCAGATCAACTTCGCCAACCCGGACGTGGGCCCGCTGTTCAAGCAGCCGTACTTCACCAAGGCGGTCCAGGAGACCGTGGACCAGCAGGGCATCATCAACGGCGTCTGGAAGGGCTGGGCCTACCCGAGCACCGGCGCCGTGCCCACCCAGCCGGCCGGCAACCCGCTCTCCCCCAAGAGCCAGTCCGAGCGCGCCGTCTACGACCCGGCGGCCGCCAAACAGCTGCTGAAGAGCCACGGTTGGAACACCGACAGCACCCCGGCCACCTGCGCCAACCCGGGCACCGGCCCGGACCAGTGCGGGGCCGGCATCGCGGCGGGCACCAAGGCCGCGTTCACCATGGACTACCCCTCCGGCCAGGCCGCGCTGGACACCATGGCGGCGGACATGCGCTCGGACGCGGCCAAGGCCGGCATCGGCATCACCGCGGTCAGCAAGACCCAGAACACCATCGGCAACGAGGGCGTGGCCTGCACCCCCGCCCAGCCGGCCGGCTGCCAGTGGCAGGCGCTGCTCTACGGCGGCTGGGTCTTCGCGCCCGACTACTACCCGACCGGTGACGCGCTGTTCGCGACCGGGGCCGGGCCGAACGTCTGGAGCTTCTCCGACCCGAAGCTGGACCAGCTGATCGTGAAGACCACCACCGGCAGCGACGTCAAGGACATGTACGCCTACGAGGACTACATCGCGGGCGTGCAGCCGGTGATCTACACCCCCAACACCCTCACGGTCAGCGAGGTCACCAAGAAGCTGCACGTCGACCCCGGTGACCCGTTCCAGGGCTACGAGCCGGAGTACTGGTACCTGACGAAATGACGGCCATCCCCGAGCGCACCGCGGCCCCCTCCGGGGGGCCGCGGTGACCACCTACCTGATCCGTCGACTGTTCCAGGCCCTCGTGACGGTGCTGCTGGTCACGGTCATCTCCTTCGGCCTGATGCAGCTGATGCCGGGCGGCCCGGTCCGGGCGATCCTCGGCTCCCACGCCACCCCGGCCAACATCGCCCACCTCACCCACCAGATGGGCCTGGACCGCCCCGTCTACGTGCAGTACTGGACCTGGCTGGACGGCCTGCTCCACGGCGACCTGGGCTTCGACTACATCCAGCAGCGCCCGATCTCCGACCTGCTGTTCAACGCCCTCGGCGCCTCCGCCTACATCGTCGGCGCCTCGCTGCTGCTGGCGCTGCTGATCTCGGTGCCGGCGGGCCTGCTCCAGGCCACCCGGCGCAACAGCGGGCTGGACCACGCCTTCACGGTGTTCTCCTTCGTCGCCTACGGCGTGCCGACCTTCTTCCTCGGCTTCCTGATCCAGCAGTGGTTCGAGGACGACCTGCGGTGGGTGTCGGTGCAGAACCAGGTGGCCACCTTCGGCGAGGCGCTGACCCACCCGCAGGCCGTCTGCCTGCCGATCCTCACCCTGACCATCACCACCGTGGCCGGCTACAGCCGCTACATGCGCTCCGGGGTGCTGGACCAGATCACCCAGGACTACGTGCGGTCCGCCCAGGCCAAGGGCGCCTCCCGGCGCCGCACCCTGTACGGCCACGTGCTGCGCAACGCCCTGATCCCGATGGTCACCCTGGTCGGCCTCTCGATGCCCGCGCTGGTCGGCGGCGCGCTGATCGTCGAGTACGTCTTCAACATCCAGGGCATCGGCCTGCTGACCACCCGGGCCGCCCTGCAGAGCGACTACGGCATCACGCTGGCCGCCACCCTGCTCACCGCGGTGACCACCGTGGTCGGTTCACTGCTGGCCGACCTCGGCTACGCCGTGCTGGACCCACGAGTGAGGTTCACCTGATGGCCACCGCACCCGACACCACGCCCGGCCCGCCCTCCGACGCCTCGGCCGGCACGCCCCCGGGCCGCACCGCCGCCCCGGGCGGGGAACCGGCCGGGCGGCCGCGCTCGATGTTCCGCCGCGGCGCCGAGGTCTTCGCCGAGAACCGGCTCGCCCTGGTCTCCGTCGGCGTCCTGGTCGCGATCACCGCGTTCTGCTTCCTGGGCCCGCTGTTCTACCACTCCGACACCTCGGTGGTGGACCTCTCCGCCGTCACCCTGCCCCCGGGCGCCGGGCATCCGCTCGGCACGGACAACGACGGGCTCGACGAGCTCGGCAAGGTGATGGCCGGCGGCCAGACCAGTCTGGAGATCGGCCTCGCCGCCGGGCTGATCGCCGCCGTCATCGGCGCGCTGTACGGCGCCGTCGCGGGCTACCTGGGCGGCTGGCTCGACGCGTTGATGATGCGGGTGATCGACTCCTTCATGTCCTTCCCGCTGATCTTCCTGCTGATCTACCTCAGCAGCGTCTACGGCAAGAGCAAGACCATGCTGATCCTGGAGGTCGGTCTGACCTCCTGGTTCGGCATCACCCGCCTGGTCCGCGGCGAGGCCCTGGCGATCAAGGTCCGCGACTACGTCGCCGCGTCCCGGATGATGGGCGCGGGCGGGCGGCGGATCGTGCTGAAGCACATCCTGCCCAACACCATCGGGACCACGATCGTCAACACCACGTTCTCGATCGCCGACGCGGTCTTCGCCCTGTCCACGCTCAGCTACATCGGCCTGGGCCTCCAGGCGCCCGACAACGACCTGGGCGGCATGCTCGACGTCGGCACCAACTACGCGGGCCAGGGCTTCTGGTGGATGATCTATCCGCCCGCCGCCGTGATCATCCTGATCATCCTGTGCTTCAACGTGATCGGCGACGCCCTGCGCGACGCCTTCGAGACCCGGCTCCAGAAGCGGTGACCAAGTGACGGAGGTTCGGCAGTGGCACTCCTCGAAGTGACCGGCCTGCGCACCGAGATCCGGCTGAAGCGCTCGGTGGTGCACGCCCTGGACGGCGTCGACCTCGCGGTGGACGCGGGTGAGACCCTCGGCATCGTCGGCGAGTCGGGCTGCGGCAAGACCATGACCGCCATGTCGATCATGCAACTGCTGCCGAACGGCGGCAGCGTGGTCGGCGGCAGCGTCCGGCTCGACGGCCGGGACCTGCTCGCGCTCGGGCCGGACGGGATGGACCGGGTGCGCGGCAACGACATCGGAATGATCTTCCAGGACCCGACCACCTCGCTCAACCCGACGATGACCATCGGCCGGCAGATCTCCGAGTCCGTCCGCATCCACCGCCGGGCCTCCCGGAAGGAGGCGCACGAGCGCGCCGTCGAGGTGCTCTCGCTGGTGGGGATGCCCAGCCCGGCCCGGCGGGCGCTGGTCTACCCGCACGAACTGTCCGGCGGCATGCGCCAACGGGCCATGATCGCGATGGCCCTGGCCAACGAGCCCAAGCTGCTCATCGCCGACGAACCGACCACCGCCCTCGACGTGACCGTCCAGAAGCAGATCCTCGAACTCATCGACCACCTCAAGGAACAGCTCGGCATGGCCGTCATCCTGGTCACCCACGACCTCGGCGTGATCGCCGGACGGGCCGACCGGATCGCCGTCATGTACGCCGGGAAGGTCGTCGAGACCACCGGCACCGAGGAGCTCTACAGCAGCCCCCGGCACCCGTACACCGAGGCGCTGTTCGACTCCCTGCCGGAACGTTTCGCCCAGTCCGGCGAACGGCTCTACTCGATCCCCGGCCTGCCGCCGGACCTCACCGCTCCCCCGCCCGGCTGCCGGTTCGCCTCCCGCTGCCGCTACGCCACGGAGCTGTGCCACACCCAGGAGCCGCCGCTCGCCGGGGAGAGCCCGGACCACCGCTACGCCTGCCACTTCCCGGTCGACGGCGCGGGGAGCGGGACCGCCGGCCACCCGGTCGCCGTGGCACTGCTGAAGGACGCGGCGGAGCCGGCGGTGGCCGACGCGGCGCCCGCCGAGCCGCTGTTGCGCGTGGACGACCTGGTCAAGGAGTACGCGGTGACCAGCGGCCTGGTCCTGCGCCGGACGGTGGGCGCGGTCAGCGCCGTGGCCGGCCTCTCGCTGACCGTCCGCCGGGGGGAGACCCTCGGCCTGGTCGGCGAGTCCGGCTGCGGCAAGACCACCGTCGGCAAACTCATCGTCGGCCTGGAGCGGCCCACCAGCGGCAGCCTGGTGTTCGACGGCCGGGACCTCACCCTGGTACCCCGGGCCGAGCGGCGCCGACTGCGCCGCGACGTCCAGTTGATGTTCCAGGACTCCTACGCGGCCATGAACCCCCGGATGCCGGTCCAGTCGATCATGCGCGAACCCCTGGACATCCACCGGGTCGACGGCCAGGCCGACCGGGACCGGCGGATCCGGGAGATCTTCGACCTGGTCGGCCTGCCGCTCAGCGCGCTGGAGCGCTACCCGCACGAGTTCTCCGGCGGCCAGCGCCAACGCATCGGCCTGGCCCGCGCGTTGACGCTGAGCCCGCGACTGATCGTCGCCGACGAACCCGTCTCGGCACTGGACGTGTCGATCCAGTCGCAGGTGCTCAACCTGATGCGCGACCTCCAGGGCGAGCTCGGGCTGTCCTACCTGTTCATCTCGCACGACCTGTCGGTGGTCCGCTACCTCTCCGACCGGATCGGCGTGATGTACCTGGGCAAGCTGGTGGAGATCGGGCCGGCGCCGTCGGTGTACGCCCGGCCGGTGCACCACTACACCCGCGGCCTGCTGGACACCGTCCCGGTGGCCGACCCGGTGGTGGAGCGGGCCAAGAGCAGCCGGGGCGTCGCCGGGGAGCTGCCGTCGGCGATCGACCCGCCGTCCGGCTGCCGCTTCCGCACCCGCTGCCCGGCGGCGCAGCAGATCTGCGCGGAGGCCGAGCCGCCGCTCACCGCCTTCGGGCCGGACGACCACCTGGCCGCCTGCCACTTCCCGCTGCGGGCCGCGCCGGGAAGCTGACTCCGGGCCGGGAAGCTGACCCCGGGCCACCGGCCGCCGACCGTCGCGGCGGCCGGTGGCGCGGGCCGGGCTCAGCGCCGGAACAGGCCGCGCCGCTTCGGCTTCGCCGGCGGCGCGGGCGGCGGGTCGAGCAGGGCCACCACGGCCTGGAGGAAGGGACGCGCCTCCGCGGTCATGCCCATCCGGTGCATCCGGCGTCGGCCGGCCGTCTCCCACTCGCCCAGCACCGCTCCGCGCTCGCCGGTGATCGGGTCCACCGCGTACTCCAGGGTGAAGGCCCGCTGCGCGGAGCCGTCGCCCGGCCAGGCCAGTACGACCGCGAAGGCCTCCGGCACCGCCCGGGGCGCCGGGAGCGCGACCATGAGCAGCCGGTGCCCCCGGGCCTGGACGAAGTCGGCCTGGACGAACCCGCCTTGGAGGCCGTCCGGCGCCAGCCGCTGGTCCGCGGGCAGCGTCGCGCCGAACTCCTCCCAGAGCCGCACCAGTTCGGCGCCGATCCGCTCCCCCGGTACCGACCCCAGGTGGGTGAGCGAGGGCAGCACCCGGTGCGCGAAGCCGTAGTGGTGCGGGCGCTTCCCGGACACCTCCCCGCCCCCGTCGGCCAGCCGGGTGACCGCGGCGATCACCGCGTCGGCGTTCAGCAGTTCCAGCAGTCCGCCCTCCGCCACCGCGGTGAGCGGGGTCAACTCGCCGTCCCGCCACCAGTAGCTGTGCGGGGACAGCGGCGCGCCGGAGGCCTCGTACTCCCGGACCGCCGTCTCGATCAAGTCCTGGAACACCTCCGGCACCCGGACGTCGAAGGGCGCGAACAGCAGGCAGAACGGCGTGGGGAAGGCCACCACCGCGCCGTCCGGCGGCAGTTCCCGGCCGGTCAGCTCCCGGTGGACGGCGTCCAGGGCGAGCACCCGGCTCCCGGTCAGCGCCGAATTCCCGGTGACCACATGGAGGTTGCCGCCCTGCCCGGCCGGCCGGACCTGGTGCTGCTCGACCGGCAGCCGGGCGAGCCGGGCCCGCGCGTCCCGGCGCAGCGACGGCACGTCCCCGAGTTCGGCGACGGCGGCGGCGGTCAGCACCTGCCAGCCGAGCGGCGACTCCAGCGCGAGGAACTCCAGGATCCCGGGCGCGACTTCGAGCGCGTGCGGGTGCTGTGCGGGGTCGGCCAGGTCGGCGGCGGCCAGCAGCAGCGGATGGAGCCGGGCGGCCTCCTCCTCCGGCGAGCCGGGGTCGTCCGCGGCCCGGCCCTGGACGGCGGCGACCAGGTCGAGGACATGGCTGCGGACCAGCAGCCCCAGCGGGACGTCCGACCGCCGTGCCACCAGTTCCAGCAGACCGCCGAGCCCGTAGTCGCGCCCGTGGGCGTCCCGGGCGACGTCCCCGTGCAGGGTCACCTCGGTCCCCGCCTCCGCGAACGCCGTCCGTACCAGCACGGCCAGTTCCGGTTCCAGCTCGTGACGTCCCATCGTCCCCTCCCGGTTCACGGTTCGCCCCCGCCCTCACGGGACGTCACCGGCCCCCGCCCGGTCGCCCCGCGCGGGACACTACCCGCCCCGGGGCCCCTGGCGCGCGGGGCTTCCCGGCGGTCGGGGGCTGCCGGCGGGCGGCCTCGCGCGTCTCGTCCGGGCCGCGATCGAGCGGGCCCGTGAGTCCGCCAACCAGCCCGGCTGAGGCGGTGGTTGGCGTGACTGTGCGGAACATCACGGGTGCCGGGCCGTTCGGACCGGGCAGGGTCACGTTCGTGCACCACCGGCACCCGCGCCTCCCGGACACCGCGAACATCACGGACTTCACGGACTTCACGGACGGACCGACCCGATGACGACGACGGACAAGGCACCGCCGCAGGCCTTCCCGCCGCAGACCTACCCGCCGGAACTGGCCCGGCTGACCGACAGCCCGCCGGGATCCTTCGAGCTCGCCCGGTACGGCTCCGCGCCGGAGCAGTACGGCGAGTACTGGCCCGGCGGCGACGGCGCGGCAGCGGTGCTGCTGCACGGCGGCTACTGGCGGGCCCGCTACCGCCTCGACCTGATGCACCTGCTCGCGGCCGACCTCCAGGCCCGCGGCTACGCGGTCTGGAACGTCGAGTACCGGCGCACCGGCCTGCCCGGCGGCGGCTGGCCGGGCACCTTCGAGGACGTCGCCACCGCACTGGACGCCCTCCCCGGCCTCGACGGCGGGGCGGTCGACCCCGCCCGGGTCGCCCTGATCGGCCACTCGGCCGGGGGCCAACTCGCCCTCTGGGCAGCCGCGCTGTCCCGGACCGTCCGGCCGGCGGCGGTGGTGTCGCTGGCCGGCGTCTGCGATCTCGGCCTGGCCGCACGGCTGGGCCTGAGCAACGGGGCGGTGGCCGAACTGCTCGGCGGCGGGCCGACCGAACGCCCGGAGGTGTACCGGCGGGCCGACCCGATGGCCCTGCTCCCGCTCGGCGTACCGCAGTTGATCGTGCACGGCAGCGCCGACCCGCACGTGCCCCCGGAACTCAGCCGCCGCTACGCCGACGCCGCCGGACCGGAGGCCCTCCTGCTGGAACTCCCCGGCGCCGACCACTTCGACGTCATCGACCCCGCCACCCCCGCCTGGGCCCGGACGGCCCGGGAGTTGGCACGCCTGCTGCCCGCCGCCGCCACACCGGCGTGAGGCGGCCGCCGGACGGCAAGCGGCAGGACGACAGGCGACAGGCGCCTCAACGGAGTTCGGCGGCTCGGACCGCGGTGCGCAGCGAGGCGGCGAAGGCGGCGGCGTCGGTCTCGGCGCCGAAGTGGTGGATCACGTGCTCGCGGACGTGCTCCTGCTGGCCCCGGGTGAAGGCCGCGCAGGCGTCGTGGACGACATGGGCGGTGTAGCCGCGGTCATGGGCCTCGCGCAGGGTGGACTCGACGCACACGTGGGTGGCGAAGCCGGCCAGGTAGAGGTCGGTGACGCCGAGCCGGCGCAGGATCAGGTCGAAGTCGGAGGAGCCGGCGAAGGCGCTCGCCCCGGCCCGGCCGCGCACGACCGGTTCGCCGGGCGCGGGCCGGAACGCCTCGGCGAACTCGACGCCGGCGCTGCCCTCGATCCAGGTACCGGCCTTCGGGATAGCCGCGCGCAGGCCGAGCCGCGCCGGGGTCCAGCTCGCCAGCTCGGGCGCACCGGGGGTGAGCACCAGCGGCACGTGCACGACGGGGACGCCGTGCGCGCGGGCGGCGGCCAGCGCGGCGGCCGCGCCGCGGACGGCGGTGTCGAGCAGGCCACGGTCCTCGACGAGGTGGTTGAGGCGGCCGTGCTCGGGGTCGAGCCACTCGCGCTGGAACTCGATCAGGACGAGAGCGGCGTCGGGACGTGCGGCGTCGGGGTGTGCAGCGTCGGGGCGTGCAGCGTCGGGGCGTGCGGACATGACCGGCATGGTCGGCTCCCTGCGGTTCACGGAAGGATTTCCAACTGACGAGTTGGACACTAGCCGGAAGCGGCCCCATTTCCAACCCGCCAGTTGGAAATGGGGCCCGAGTCGATTCAGGAAGGTCGATTCAGGAAGCGAGCCTGCGCACCATCTCCACCACAGCCGCACGCCGGGACGCCGGATCCGCCACCGCCGCCCCGCCGAGGATCATCCGGGCCAGCTGCGGCGCGGCGAACTGCCAGCCCGCCAGCGCCACCACGGCGTACAGCAGGTCCTCCGGCCGCACCGCGCCCGCCCCCTCCCCCCGCGCACGGGCGACCGCCTCGACCTTCCCCGCGTAGTACGCCGTTCGCTGCTCCTCACCCGCGGCCGGAGCAGCCGCGTCGCCGCACAGCGCCTCCCACTGCAGCAGGCGCAGCAGGTGCGGATGGGCGAGGTGGTAGTCGAACACCCGCCCGGCGTACTCCGGGAGCTCCACCGCCCGCCCGTCCGCCTCCGCCATCGGCACCGCGGCGGCCAGCTGCTCCAGCTCCCGCTGGACCACCGCCTCGAACAACCGGGCCTTGCCCCCGAAGTAGGGGTAGATCCGCTCCTTGTTGACCCCGGCCACGGCCGCGATGCGGTCGATCCTCGCCCCCTCGGGCCCGTGCGCGGCGAACTCGTCCACGGCCGCGTCCAGCAGCAGCCTCTTGGTCTTCGCGGTGTCCCATGCCATGTGACCAGCATAGGAAGTCCCAACCCACCGGTTGGATCCCGGTCCGCCGGGCGGCCCCGGAGCCCGCCCGGTCGGGATCGTGACCGGCTGCCGCGGCGCTCAGGCCTCGTGGGCGGTGCGCAGCAGATGGTCGCGCACCAGCGTGACATGGGGGTTCGTGGACGATCCCGGGCGCTGGACCAGGAAGCCGGTGTTGATCGGCGGGTCCTCCGGCTCGTCGAGCAGGACCAGGGTGCCCGCGGCCAGTTCGGCGGCGCAGAGGTAGCGCGGCAGCACGCTGTACCCGGCACCGCCGACGACCGCCTCCTTGACCGCGCCGAGGTCGGGGACGGTGACGGCCGGACGGCAGGTCAGCCGCCGGCCGAAGACGTGGCGCCAGTAGCGCCGGACGATCGGCAGGTCCTCGGCGTACGAGACGAGCGGCACCGCGTGCAGGACCGTGGGCCCCTCGGTGGCGAGGCGGGATCCGATCCGTTCGGCCCATGCGGGGGCGGCGACCAGGACGAACTCCTCGTCGGCCAGCGGCACGGAGGCGAGCGCGCGCCCCCTCGGGCGCAACGTGGCCACCACCAGGTCGTGCCGGCCCGCCCGCAGTCCGTCGAGCAGGTCGTCGGTGAGGCCGAAGGCGATGCGCAGGCGCACCCCCTTGTCGACGAGCGGGGCGAGCGTCGGCATGACGCAGTGCCGGAGGTACTCGGCGGGCCCGGCCAGGTGCACCGGCTCCGCGTCGCCCTCGCCGAGGAGGGCGCCGCCGACCGGGCCGAGGGCGTCCAACGGCTCCATGACCCGCGCGGCCAGCTCGTCGGCGAACGGTGTCGGGGCGACGCCGCGCGACAGCCGCTCGAACAGCTCCCGGCCCAGCTGGGCCTCCAGGGAGCGGATCTGCGTCGTCACCGTCGGTTGCGACAGGCCCAGCACCCGGGCGCCCGCGGTGAAGGCGCCGGCCCGGTACACCGCGAGGAAGGTGCGCAGCAGATTCAGATCGAGCAGGCCGTTCCCCTGCGGCGTCGACGGTCCGGCCCGGCCATCGGAATCCCTATCTCTCACATGCGGGAGCCTATTGGATTCCGATGGGGCAGGCGTCTACCTTCGGCGATGTACCGTCCGCGATCCCGTACGGGATCCGCACGCTCGGGAGTACCCCCATGTCGAAGATCCTCTTCGTCGTCACCGGCGCCGACCACTGGACGCTGGCCGACGGCACCAAGAACCCCACCGGCTTCTGGGCCGAGGAGGCCGTCGCCCCGTACCAGGCCTTCAAGGCGGCCGGTCACGAGATCGTGGTCGCCACACCCGGCGGCGTCGTTCCCGTCGTCGACCGGGGCAGCCTCACCCCCGAGGCCAACGGCGGGCAGGAGAACGCCGACCGCATCGCCGACGCGCTGGCCGGCTTCGGCGAGCTGCGGTCGCCCGTCCGGCTCGACGACGTGGACCTCGGCGACTACGCCGCCGTCTTCTACCCCGGTGGCCACGGCCCGATGGAGGACCTCGCGGTCGACGCCGACTCCGGCCGTCTCCTCACCCTCGCCCTGGCGTCCGGCAAGCCGCTCGGCGTGGTCTGCCACGCCCCGGCCGCGCTGCTGGCCGCCACCGGCGCCGACGGGACCAACGCCTTCGCCGGCTACGACGTCGCCGCCTTCACCAACGCCGAGGAGACCCAGGCCGGCTTCGCCGACCGGGCGAAGTGGCTGCTCCAGGACCGCCTCACCGAGGCCGGCGTGAACGTCCGGGTCGGCGAGCCGTGGGCGCCGAACGTGGTCGTCGACCGCAACCTGGTCACCGGCCAGAACCCGGCCTCCTCCGCCCCGGTCGCCGCCGAGCTGCTCAAGAAGCTGGCCTGACCCGAGGGCTCAAGTCCCGTCGGGCCGTCGGCCGGTGGGCTGCTCCAGGCACCGGACCGTCAGCAGGTGGGAGAAGCCCGTGCAGGTCCTCGACGGGCTGTGGTCGGGCCGGCCGTTCACCTTCCACGGCCGCCGGTGCACGGTCACCGACCTCACCTTCCAGCCGGTGAGCCCGAAACGCCCGCACATCCCGGCGTGGATCGCCGGCACCTGGCCCGCACGACGCCCCATGCGGCGCGCCGCGGGCTGGGACGGCGTCTTCTACTTGTACATGGCCTTGACCCCGGCGATGTCGCCGGCGGACAGCTCGGTGGCCTCGCCCAGGACGACCCCCGGGGGGAGCGGCTTCTTCGGGGTCATGGTGTCCTTGCCGTTCTTGGAGTAGGACTTCGTCCCGTAGTGCATGATCGACGCGTAGTCGTAGGCCGTACCGAAGGTGCTCTCGTTCTTCTGCATCTGGAAGTTGTGCTTGTCCTTCGGCTCGATGTTGTCGAAGGAGACCTTGATGTAGGTGTCCCGGTCGGGACGTGCCTGCTCGTGGAAGAGGCCGACGGTGTGCCCGATCTCGTGGACCAGTTCGACGGCGTCGCAGGAGGCGTCGTCGACGATGTCGACGGTCTGCCGTCCGCCGACGCGGCCGACCTCGGAGCTGCAGCTGCCGTCCGGGCTGGGCTGGAACTCCACGTAGTCCGGGTAGGACTTGGCGTTCTTGGCGGTGCGGGCGACGAACCTGATCGGGGTCTTCTGCTGCCAGTGGTCGATCGCGGCCTTGACGTCGGCCTGCTGGTCCTTGCTGAGCTTGGAGTTGACCACGTAGGGGACGGTCGCCTTCTTCCAGCGGTACTTCTTGTCCGCCCGGCCCAGAGCCCGGCCCTGCGCACGGGGGCGGCCGGACGCGTCGACGGCGAACGCGTCCTCGACGACCGGCTCGTCGTCCCCGGTCAGGGTGATGACGACCTGGCCGGTGAGGGGCTCCTCGAAGTCGGGACCGCCGTCGCTGGTCGGGATGTCGACCTCCACGGTCTGGACGGTGTCGTCGCAGATGAGGTCCTGGACGGTGGCGCTGCCGGCGGCCTCGTCCCCGGCCTCCAGCTCCTCCTCGTAGCCGAGGACCAGGGACGTGGCGGTGTCGGGCAGACAGCTGTAGGAGACGGCCGCCGTCACGGTGTCGGGCGCCTGGTAGGTCAGACCCTCCAGCGCGACGGTGCCCTCCGGCGCGTCCGGGTCGGAGTCATCGGCGGCCGCCGTCGGACCGAGCGGTCCGGCGAGGGCGGCCAGCAACAGGGCGGCGACGGCGGAGAGGGTGACGGATCGGCGGATGGCCATGGGCTGTTCGGTGTCCCTCGTTCTCGGGCGGCGGGTGCCGGTCCCGGTGAGTCCGACGTCCTCACCGGGACCGCGCACGCAATGGATCGCCTACATACTGGCCGCGGCGAGGAACCGCGCCGTACCGCGACACGGGGCCGACCGGGTACCGCCGAGATCGACCGGAGCGGACCTAACGGGTCCGGAAGCGGCGGTGGAGGTTCCGGGCCACGTACACCCCCGGGCCGCCGAAGCCGACGAGATCGACGCGCCCGTCGCCGGTGATGTCGGCGACGAAGCGGGGGTGCCGATCGACCCGCCAGGCGCCCGAGTCGTCGCCGTACCCGAAACCGCGGCAGACCAACTGGGCCTGCTCGAACCGGCCTTCACCGAGTCCGTGCGACACCCAGACGCCCTCGTCGCCGAAGCCGACGATGTCCGGGACGCCGTTGCCGGTGACGTCGGCGAGGAAGCGGAGGTGCTTCCTGGGCGTCCAGCCCTGTGCCGTCCCGAAGTCGTTCAGGACGAGCTTCGCGGGCTCGAACGTGCCGTCGCCGCGCCCGCGGGCCACCGCGACGCCCTGCGGGCCGAAGCCGACGAGGTCCACCTGACCGCCGACGGTGGTCCTGACCAGGAACCGGGGGTGCTTGGCGACCGACTTCCAGCCCTGGGCGGTCCCGAAGTCGCCGAGGACGAGCTCCGGTTCGCCGAACGAGCCGGACGCGCCGGACGCACCCTCCCCCTCCTGACGGGAGACCCAGACGCCCTCGTCGTGGCAGCCGACGAGGTCGAGCCGGCCGTCACCGGTGGTGTCGGCCAGGAAGCGGGGATGCCTGTCGAGGAGCCAGCCGCCGGCCTCCTCGCCGCGGCCGAAGGCCTTGAGCACCGGTGCGTCGGGGAGTTCGGCGAACGTACCGTCCTCGTCCTGGCGGGAGACCCAGACGCCGCCGTCGTGGCAGCCGACCAGGTCGAGCCGGCCGTCACCGGTGGTGTCGACGAGGAAGCGGGGGTGCCGGTCGGCGAGCCAGCCGCCGGCCTTCGGGTCGCTCCCGAAGGCCTTGAGGACCAGCTTGCCGGCGGCGGGGGCGAATGTGCCGTCCTCGCCCCGGCGGGACACCCGGACGCCGTCGGCGGCCAGCACCACGATGTCGGGCTTGCCGCCGCCCGTGGTGTCCGCGAGGGTCCACAGGTCGGCGGGTGCCAGCGCGGCGGCGGTCTTGAGCAGGGGCTGCTCGGCGTCGAAGGTTCCGTCGCCCCGGCCGGGCGCGGTCACGGCTCCCTTGGCGGGCTTGAGCCCCACGATGTCGTGCCGCCCCGCCCCCGTGAGGTCGGCCAGGAACCGCGCCCCCGTCCCGGCCCACCAACCCGGCTGCCCGGGAACGCGGTTGAGCCCCTCGCCGGTCCACTCACCGGCGGCCTTGTCGCTGCCGAACTGCTCCAGGACCAGCAGCATGTCGCTGAAGGAGGGCGTCGCGCCGGGTGCCATCCGCAGTGCGGTGGAGCGGACCAGCGGCCAGGACCGGCGGCCGTTCCAGTGGTCCCGCTGCGCGAAGCGCAGCACGAGGTCGCTGGTGCGCTCGGGTTCGGCGGTGACGAACCGCCAGCGCTGGGTCTTCGAGCTGTCGTCGTACGCGCGCAGGACGACCCGGGTCTCGGCCGGCGGCTCGTCGTCCTCGTCGCGGTCGGGCAGGTCGAGGACGACGCCGTCGCTCGCGCTCTCGATGAAGTAGAGACCCGCCTCACCCTCGACGGGGACGACGTGCCACTGCTGGTTCTTCTTGCCCGCGGCGGCGGCCGCCTGGCGCAGGCCCCGGTCCTTGCCGCCGGGGTCGTCGAGCACCTTTCCCCCGGCCGCGTTGCGGATCACATAGCCCTGGTCGTCCTGTTCGAACCCGCCCTGCGCGGTCTTCACAGGGGTGAGCTGCCACTGCTCCGGGCGCGGGCCGTCGGCGGCGGCGAAATCGCGGACGACCAGCGCCCCGTCCGCGGTCGGGACCAGGGGGGCGCCGAGGGTCTTCCCCGTGGCGGCGTTGACGATCTCCAGTTTCAGTTCTTGCGTGGGCACGGGCATCGTGGTGCCTCTTCCAACTCTTCCGGACGGTGCGGGCGTTGGCCCGGGACGGGGGCTGCGCGGCGGTGGTCGCGGCTCACGTGAAGACGTGGTGGTAGGGCACGTTCCACTCGTTGGGCAGCCTCGGGTAGAAGGTGTTGATGATCGTCCCGGTGAAGTCCCCGCCCCAGTTGTAGGTGAGGCGCGCCTCGTTCTCGGGCGTCACCGCGTAGTCCTTGAAGCCGAGGATGGCGTCGGGGTGGGTGATCGGTACGAAGGTGATCCCGCCCCACGGCGTCACCGTGACGACCCAGAGCTGGGTGTCCTCGGGCGCGCCGTTGCGGCCGCGCCACTTGTCGCCGACCTTGTCGGGCAGGCCCACCTGCACGGTGTCGGCGGTCGCGGCCTTCGGGGCGTCCTGGTGGACGCTGATGCGCCGGCGCTGGGGCTTCGGGGTGCCGTCGTCACCGCGCCCGGCGGCGGTACCGGCCGGGTCGACGGGCTTGGGGACCACCTGGCCCGCGGCGCTCTCCAGGAAGTAGAGCGGCCGCTGCCCGAAGAAGCCGCCGGGGGTGATGTACCAGAGGTGGCCCTTGGCCTCCTTGGTGTCGGGGTCGAGCGTGGTCGCCAGCTTGACCCCCTTGTCGTGGACCGAGTCCTTGAGGTCGACCGGCCGCAGGTAGCCGCCGTTGAAGGCGTGCACCAGCATGACCGGCCGGTTCTCGACCAGCGCCGCCACGATCGCGTTGTCGTAGCTGTTCACCGCCACCGGGCCGCCGACCACCAAATTCGCCATAGCGGTGCGTTCTTGGGTGTACATAGCGGAAACCTCACCTGTTCTCAGGACGGGAGTGTTCTGTGCTGCGGGAGAGCAATGCGTCGGGCGCCAAGTTCGTGGGCGTGTCCCGGAATTGCCGAGTTGCCAGGGTTCCACACTCCCCAATTCACCGACAGGGCCCGGTCCTTGGTTCACCCGATCGAGTGTCATGCCCGCAACGGCCACTCCGCGGCATAGGGGCCGTGATAGCTTCCATCGCCGGAACGTGCACAGAATTCCGTTCCCGACCCACTCCCAACCCACCGAATTCACCGAATTCATCCGCGCGCGGTTCGGCCGGATCGATTCGAGGACATCATTCGAGGACACCATCCGAGGACGGGGAATGCCTTCCAACGCGTACAACCTGGATCGGGCCAAGCGCCGGCCACTGACCAAGAAGAACCTGCGGGAACTGGGCATCGAGCAGACCTGGCAGGCCATCCTGGACCACCCCAGCCTGGTCTACGTCGACGACTACGGTGTGCGGCACAAGCCGGTCGGCTTCTCCATGAACAAGTCCAGCTTCGGCGCCTTCCCCGGCACAGCGCACCAACTCGGCTGGCTCGCCTACCTCAACCTCGGCGAGCCGCTGGTCGAGGAACGGCGCAACATCCACCAGCCGCCGCCCGACATGTTCTCCTCGCGCAGTTATGTCAACCGCAGCCGGACGGCCGAAATGGACTTCACCGACACCGTCGAGTTCACCGTCTCCAACGCGATCACCTGGACCCTCCAGGGGGAATCCCAGCTCACCTTCGGCGGCAGCGTCAGCGCCGAACTCCAGCTGCAGTTGCAGAACCAGCTCCAGATCGAACTCCAGGGCCAGCTCCAGGGGCAACTTCAGGGGCAGCTCGGAACACAGCTGCAGAACGCCATGGACAACAAGTGCACCAACACGGTGACCAATGAGAACAGCAAGGACGACATCGGGGTGGACGTCGCGAACGCCACCGAGAACGGCGTGAACAACTCGGTGGCGAATTCTGCGTCGGCCTCCGCCACGGCCACCGCGACGAGCACGGTGACGGACTCGGTGGCGTTCACGACCACCGGCACCGCCACCGGCAACGCGCAGCTCAACGCCAGTTTGATGGCAGGCATCACGGGCTCCGTCAGCGGCACCCTGACCACCAGCTGGATGTCCAACTCGCAGATCTCCGGCAAGGTCCCGGCGGGCTCCCGGGTGGAGACCCTGGTCAGCCAGCGGCGCACCCGCAAGCAGTACTCCTACGAGATCCCGGTGACCTTCTCCGGGCTGCTCGCGGTGCGGTACGACGTGCCGGTGGCGGTGCTGTCGCCGCCGCAGCCCGGGGACTACCCCGGCCTCGACCGACTGGTGGCCCGCGACATCGCCGACCTCGACCTGGCGGGCGGCGGCTTCCGGATGAAGGGGCTGGCCGAGGTGGTCTCCGCCCTGGAGGTCCAGCACACGATGTTCGACGGCGAGAGCCTGACCGACAGCGAACGAGAGCTGTTCAAGCAGCCCTGACCGGGCGGGCGGTGACCACCACGACGACAAGAGACGACCAGAGGTGACAACCATGGTGTTCGGCAACATCTTCGACTCCGCGGGCAAGGGCGCGGGGCTGTTCTCGGTGATCACCGGCGACGGAAAGCCGGAGCCGGGGGCGGACGTCGACTTCGAGGACTCCGACGACGCCACGTACGACGACACGACCACGAGCCTGTTCACCAGCGGGATCCACGGGGCCAACAACCGCGCGAAGATCGTGCAGGAGCAGTCGCCCGAGGCACGGGCGGTCCTCGGTTTCCTCGGCTCCTTCGTACGGACCACCCAGGCGTCGGCCGGGGTGCAGGCGCAGTACAACCAGGACCCCGGCTCGGTGTCCACGGCGGCGGCCGGCGGCATGCGGGCCTCCAGCCCGACGGTGGCGGATCACGGCGATCTCCAGAAGGACCCGGACCTGGAGAGCCGGCCGAGGAAGAGCGACTACACCAAGCCGCCCAAGCCGGCCAAGCCGACCGTGGAGGCCCCCGACGCCCCGGCGGCACCGGCGGCCGCCAAGCCGAGTGCCGACAAGCCGAGCGCCGACACACCTCCGCGAGCCGACTCACCGCCGCGCTCGTAGCGGCGAACGCCCGATGAGGGGGGGTCAGGGACGCTGCCGTCCCTGCCCCCCCTTCGCGTGGGTCGGACCTGGTCAGACGGTGCCGGACGGTGTCACACGGGCAGCAGCTGCCACTGCCGGTTGCGCTGGTCGCCGTCCGACTCCTGCTGCTTCACCGCCGCGGGCGCGGTGGCGTCGACCCGCAGGAGCAGGCCGCTGCGCCGGTTGGCGATCTCGTACGTCCGCGCGCTGTCGGCCGCGGTGCCGACCGGGATCAGCCGCCACTGCTGGTGGTGCGCGTCGACGCCCTGGTAGGCGCGCTGCGCAGCCACCGCCCCGGCCGCCTCCTCCCCGTCGACGATCTCCAGGACCTTGCCGCTGCGCAGGTTCTCGAACGTGTAGAGCACCTCGCCGCCCCCGCTCCGGCCCGCCACGACCAGCCGCCACCGCTGGTGCTCCCGGGGGACGGCGAGCGACTGGTGGATCTCGGCCCCGTCCTTGGTGGACTCCCGCAGCACGCCCATCCGCAGCCCGCTGCGGACGTTGGACCAGGAGACCACCGTGCCGGACTCCGGCAGGCCGGCCATCAGCGGTGAGGCGATCCTCCGGATCCGGTTGTTGACGTGGTCGGCGATGTAGAGGGTGTCCACGCAGTCCACGGCGAGCGCGGCCGGGTTGTTCAACTGGGCCTTCACGGGCGGGCCGTTGTCGCCCCCGAAGCCCGCGGTGCCGGTACCGGCGACGGTGCCGATCCGGCCGTCCGTGCCGATCCTACGGACCCGGTGGTTGTTGTAGTCGGCGACGTAGACGGCCCCGGTGCTGTCCACCGCCATCCCCATGGGGAGGTTCAGTTGGGCCTTGTCCGCCGGGCCGCCGTCCCCGCTGAAGCCGGCCACGCCGGTGCCCGCGACGGTGCTGATCCGGCCGTCCGCCGTGACCTTCCGGATCCGGTGGTTGCCGCCGTCGGCGAAGTAGAGGGTGCCCGTGGCGTCCACCGCGAGTCCGCGCGGGTAGTTCAGCTGGGCCTTGTCCGCCGGGCCGCCGTCGCCCCCGGAGCCGACCGCACCGGTGCCCGCGACGGTGCTGATCCGGCCGTCCGCGGCGATCTTCCGGATCCGGTTGTTGTTGTAGTCGGAGACGTAGACGGCCCCGGTGCTGTCCACCGCCACCGCCAACGGGTAGTTCAGCTGCGCCGACGCCGCCGCGGCGCCGTTGCCGCTGAAACCCGCGGCGCCCGTGCCGGCGAAGGTGGTGATCCGGCCGTCCTTGGTGATCCTGCGGATCCGGTGGTTGGCGGCGTCGGCGATGTAGAGGGTGCCCGCACTGTCCACCGCCAGCCCGCGCGCCTGGTTCACCTGGGCCAGCGCGGCAGGGCCGTTGTCACCGCTGTATCCCGCGGTGGCGGTGCCGGCGAGGGTGCCGATCCTGCCGTCCGTGGTGATCCTCCGGATCCGCTGGTTGTTGTAGTCGGCGATGTGGAGCATCCCGGCGCTGTCCGCCGCCAGCCCGAGCGGGCGGTTGAGCTGTGCCGCGACGGCCGGTCCGTTGTCCCCGGCGAACGCCGCCGGCCCGGTCCCCGCGACCGTGGTGATCGGAGGGGCGGTCTGCTGGCCCGGAGTCGTCGTCCTGTCGGGAGTGGTCATCGTCGTTCCTTCACTCGTGGTGCCCGGATGTCGAGGGTGGGTGGCTGCTGCTCGTACGTCACACGGGGAGCAGCTGCCACTGCCGGTTGCGGTGGTCGCCGTCCGCCCCTTGCTGCGTGACGGCCACGGGCGTGGTCGCGTCGACGCGCAGGAGCAGGCCGCTGTGCCGGTTGGCGATCTCGTACACCCGGGGGCTGTCGGTCGCCGGGCCCATGGGGATCAGCCGCCACTGCTGGTGGTGCGCGTCGGCACCCGCGTAGGCGCGCTGTGCGACCACCGTCCCGTGCACCTTGAGTGCTTCGGGGACCTCCAGCACCTTGCCGCTGCGCACGTTCTCGAACGTGTAGAGCACCTCGCCGCCGTCCTGTCCCGCCACCACCAGGCGCCAGCGCTGGTGCTCCCTGGGCGCGGCGAGGACCTGATGGATCTCGGCGCCGTCCTTGGTGGACTCGCGCAGGGCCCCCATCCGCAGCCTGCTGCGGACGTTGACCCAGGAGACCACCGTGCCCGACTCGGGCAGCCCGGCCACGGCCGGCGAGGCGATCCTGCGGATCCGCTGTCCGCTGTACTCGCTGATGTGGAGGGTGTCGACGCAGTCCACGGCGAGCCCCAGGGGGTTGTTCAGCTGGGCCTCGGCGGCCGGGCCGCCGTCGCCGCTGGATCCCGCGGTGCCGGTGCCGGCGACGGTGCCGATCGTCCCGTCCGCGGCGACCCTGCGGACCCGGTGGCTGCTGTACTCGGCGATGTGGAGGACGCCGGCGCCGTCCACCACGACCCCGGTCGGGACGTTCAGTTGGGCCTGGGCCGCCGGGCCGCCGTCGCCGGTGGATCCCGCGGTGCCGATCCCCGCGACGGTGCTGATCGTCCCGTCCGCCGCGACCCTCCGGACCCGGTGGTTGAGGCTGTCGGCGATGTAGAGGGTGCCCGCGCCGTCCAGTGCCAGCCCGTGCGGGCGGTTCAGTTGGGCCTTGCCGGCGGGGCCGTCGTCACCCCCGAAGCCCGCGGTGCCGGTGCCGGCGACGGTGCTGATCGTCCCGTCCGCCGCGACCCTGCGGACCCGGTGGTTGTTGTAGTCGGCGATGTGCAGGACGCCCGCGCCGTCCGCCACCACCCAGAACGGACCGTCCAGTTGGGCCTTCGCCGCCGGGCCGCCGTCACCGCTGAAGCCCGCGGTGCCGGTGCCGGCGACGGTGCTGATCGTCCCGTCCGCCGCGACCCTCCGGATCCGGTGGTTGTCGCCGTCGGCGATGTAGAGGGTGCCCGTGCCGTCCACGAACACCCCGCGCGGGTAGTTCAGTTGGGCCTTGACCGCCGGACCGCCGTCACCGGCGAAGCCGCCCGTGCCGGTGCCCGCGACCGTGCTGATCCTCCCGTCGGTCGTGACCTTCCGGACCCGGTGGTTGTCACGGTCGGCGAAGTAGAGGGTGCCGGTACGGTCCACCGCGATCCCGAACGGACGGTTCAACTCGGCTGCGACGGCAGGGCCGTTGTCCCCCTTGGGGCCCGCGACCCCGGTCCCCGCGATCGTGCTGATCGGAGGGGCGGGGTTCTCGCTGCCTGTCGTTGCTTGCGGGGCGGTGCTCATCGTGATCCCTTCGCCGTTCACTGGCCGCCTGTTGCTCATTTCAGGTGACTGTCGGTTGATTCCAGCAACTCGGAAGGGCAGGAACACGGCAAATTCTCGAACGAGTGCATTCCGCTGCAACAGCTTGACGTGACGGGTCGTTGCCGCCCTGCGCACGTCGCCGACCGGCCGACAACGCCCGGGCGGGGCCGCCGGAGATCCCGACGGCCCCGCCGGGGCACCCGACACCGGGGACGAACCGGGCGACAGCGGGCGCTGTCGCCCGGGCGTCACATGTTCCAGAGGGCGGCCGCTGGCCGGGGGACGGGCTGGAAGGCCGTGGGCGGGACCCATTCGCCGGTTTCGAAGAACGTCTCGATGGTGGGGACCCAGGGCTTGTAGTCGATCTTCTTCTCCTTGAGCCACGCGTCGTCGTAGTACTCATTGGTGTAGCGGGAGGCCGGGTCGCACATCACGGTGGCCACGCTGCCGCTCTCCCCGGCCTTGAGCATGCCGAGCAGCACCCGGATCGCACCGAAGACCCCCGTCCCGGTGGAGGGGCCCGCCTGGATGTTCCAGTCCCCCTTCGCGAGGACGCGCATCGTCGCCACCGACGCCGCGTCGTGCGCCCGGATCATCCGGTTGACCGTGGCCGGCACGAACGAGGCCTCGACCCGGGGGCGGCCGATGCCCTCGATGAGCGAGCCCTGGTCGGTCACCGTGGGGTCCCGCCAGTACCAGCCGTCGAAGAACGCCGAGTGGTCCGGGTCCGGCACGCACACCCTCACCGCGCTGCCGCTGTAGCGGGCGTGGCGGGCGACCGAGGTGGCCGTGCCGCCCGTCCCCGCGCCCATCACGAACCATTTCAAGTCCTTGAGCTCGTCCAGGAGTTCCTGGGCGAGGCCCTCGGTGCCGCGCCAGTCGTAGGCGCGTTCGGCGTAGGTGAACTGGTCCATGAAGTGTCCGTCGTACCGGGCGGCCACCCGGCGCGCGTGCTGGACGATGTCCCCCGTCGTGGGGATCACGGCACCGTCGAGGTCCCTGATCGCCTGCAGCTTCTCCTTGGCCGTGCCGGCCGGCACCACCGCGTAGAAGGGGATCTTGAGCTTCTGGCAGTACCAGGCCTCGGAGATGGCCGTCGATCCGCTGGACGCCTCCACCACCGGCTGGTTCCGGCTCAGCCAACCGCTGGAGACGGCATGGGTGAGCAGCGCCGCGGCGAGGCGGTGCTTGTGGCTGCCGGAGGGCTGCTCCGCCTCCCGTTTGACGTGCAGCGTCAGCCCGTTCCGCTCGAAGGCGTCCGGCAGCGGGATCCTGGTCAGCTTCGTCCGCTCGGGCCTCAGCTTGTCCCGGATGGCCGCGATGGTGCCGATCGCCCACGTCCGGTCGTCCCGGTAGACGTCCGACTCGTCCTCCGTCTCGGCCGGGGGTGGGCTTCCCGGGATGTCGTCCAGCGTGGTCATCAGTGCTCTCCGTCCTGCTCGATCGCGGTGCCGACGGCCTGTCGGCGCCCGTTCATGATGGACATCCGGGCACCCGCCGGCCCGGTTGCCGACCGGTGCCCGGCCGTGTTCACCGGAGCAGCGCAACCCGCCGCGCCCCGCGCCGGCCCTCACCGCACGGGAGGCCATGGGCGTCCCGGCCCCCGGCGCAGCCCGACCGTGTCGCCGCACGACGGGCCGTCGAGTCGACTCGCACCGGCACCGGCCGGTCACGCATGCGGGCGGTGGCCCCGGGGCGACCAGCCCGGCGCGTCGCGGTCATCCAGTTGTTCGCGCAGTCCCGCCAGCACGGCGCTGAGCAGCCGGGAGACGTGCATCTGGGACACGCCGATCCGGGCGGCGATCTCGGACTGGGTCAGGCCGTCCCAGAAGCGCAGCTTGAGCACCGTCTGCTCCCGCTCGGGAAGGTGGGCCAGCAGCGGACGCACCGCGGTGCGGAAGTCGGCGAGTTCGATACCCGGGTCGCAGGAACCGAGGCGGTCCACCAGCGCACTGCCGGCCTCGTCGGCGTCCTGCTCACGCAGCGCGTCCAGGGAGTTGGGGCGGTGGACCCGGCCCGCGACCAGGCCTTCGGTGGCCTCCGCCACGGTGAGGTCCAGGTCCTTCGCGATCTCCTCGGGGCTCGGGACGCGGCCGAGTTCCTGCTCCAGCCGGTCGGAACCGCGGGCAACCGTCAGGTACAGCTCCTGCATGCTGCGCGGCACCCGCACCGGCCAGGAGGTGTCACGGAAGAACCGCTTGATCTCGCCGGCGATGGTGGGGATGGCGTAGGTGACGAACTCGACGCCGCGGTGCGGGTCGTAGCCGTCGACGGCCTTGATCAGTCCGACCGTGCCGACCTGGAGGATGTCCTCCAGGTCCTCCGCGCGGTGGCGGTAGCGCGCCGCGACGAAGCGCACCAGCGGCATGTTCAGCTCGATGACCGTGCCGCGGACGTAGCTGTACTCCCTGCTCTCGCGGGCCAGTTCGGCCAGCCGCTCGAACAGCTCGTCGCTCAGCTCGCGCGCCTCGCACTTGCCCATGGCCCGCAGCTCGGCTTCGGTGAACCGGGGCGGACGGTCCGGTCGGGGCAGCGCGGACGGGGGACCGGCGGCCTCGGGTCCGGCAGGGTGAAGGGCTTCCGTAAGGGTGGACACTTGCTTCTCCTGGGCATCGGGGTGAACGCCCTGCTCCGCGAGCGGAATCCCGCTCGCGTGCGGTGGACTTCTTTCCCCCAGGACCTGTGCCCGGCTTCTTCAAGCGAAGGTCCCGGCGACACCCGACGGGTGTCGGCGCGGCCACCGGATCGGCTACGGCCGCTGCTACAGGTGTTCTACCCGGATACACGACACCGAATTCATGTTTCGGATGGCTTATTACTGTTTGCGAGGAATGCGCGATGGCCCCGGTCACCCGAACGCCGGGCGCGAACGGTTCCTCCGCGCTTCCGACGCAACGTTCACCCTGGTGACCCACGGGTAGACAAGCGAGCACGAAGAGTTACCGCGGGGGGTGGTGCGAGGAGCGGCGATGCCGGAGCACGAGCAGCTCGGTGCGGGCGCCGAGCCAGACCGCGGGCCCGGCCCGCAGGTGCCGGCACAGGGCGGCCCTGCCGGAGACCGGGCGGCCGCCACCGCACCCGCCCACCCGGGTGCCGCACCGGCACCCGCCGTCGGCGACGCGGCCGACGCGCAGGACGGCGGCAGCGAGGTCGACGGCGCGGTGGCGTGGCCGGACCGGATACTGCCGCTGCTGCGCCTCCCGACCGCCGCCCGCCCGCTCGACGACGGCGTGCGCGAGAACCACCCGAAGCCCGAGGAGCTGGCCGCCGCCGTCAGCCTCGCCCTGCGGGTGGGAGAGCTGATGCTGGCCTGCGGCGAGAGTGCCGAGGACGTCGAGGCGGCCGTGTTCGCCGTCACCTCGACCTACCGTGCCCCGTTCTGCGACCCGCAGGTCACGTTCACGCGGGTCGCGATCTCCTACCAGCCGGGCCCCGGCGAGCCGCCGGTGACAGCCGAACGCTCGGTGCGCCGCCCCGCCGGGGACTACGCACGGCTGGCGGCGCTCTTCCGACTGGTCACCGAGATCACCGCCGGCGGTCTGCCGGCGGAAGCCGCCCACCGCCGGCTGACGGCCGTGCACCGGGAACACCACCGCTACCCCTGCTGGCTCACCGTTCCGTCCACCGGCCTGCTGGCAGGTTCTGCGACGCTGCTGGTCAGCGGGCGCGCCGACGCCCGCGCCTGGCTGGTGTTCGTGTGCGCCGTCGTGGCGGCCCTCGCGGGAGACCGGCTGTCGACCCTGGTCGGACGGCGCGCCCTGCCGGAGTTCTACCGGATCTCCGCGGCCGCGGCACCGGCCGCGGCCGTCGGCATCCTGATGTCCTTCAACCAGCTGCACCTGCGCGGGTCCGTGGTGATCGCCGGAGGACTGTTCGCGTTCATGCCGGGCTGGCCCATGGTCGCCGCCGTCCAGGACGGCCTCACGGGTTTCTACCTCACCGCCGCCGCCCGGCTGCTGGAAGCGCTGTACCTGATGGCCGGCGTCGTCGTCGGGGTGACGACCGTCCTCTACGTCGGCGTCAACAACGGCGCGGACCTGATGGCCCAGTCCGTCCCCGCCCCGTCGAACCCCGCGCTCCAACTGGCGGCGGCAGTCCTGCTCACCCTGTTCTTCGCCGTGCTGCTCAACACCGAGCCCGCCGCGCTTCCGGCCGTCCTCGTCAACAGCGCGGCGGGCTGGTCGACGTACGGCGCACTGGTGCAGGCGGGCACCGAACCCATCATGGCCACCGGCTTCGCCGCCATGCTGGTCGGCCTGTCCGGACAGCTCACGGCCCGGTTCGGCGGCAGCCCCGCCCTGCCGTTCGTGACCGCGGCCCTCGGACCGCTGCTCCCCGGGTCGGAGCTCTACTTCGGACTGATCGCCTTCGTCCAGGGCGAACCCGAGGCCGGGCTCAGCGGCGTCGGGCGCGCAACGGCCACCGCGATGGCCCTCGCGATCGGCGTCAGCCTGGGCCACGAGGTGGCCCGCCTCTTCCTCCCCGCGCCCGGAGTGGTCCTCGCCGGCCGGCGACCCGGTGGACGCCACCGCCGTTGAGCGGCTCGACCGACTGCGCGGACGCCTCGTGAAGGTTTACCGGACACGCAGTGCGGTAGGCGCGACCCATGGGCACGGCCGGAGGTACGGCGGCTCCGCTGCCCAGGGCCGTTCGGGCGCGACAGACGCGGAGCGGGCCTTCCGACAACCGTCCTGTCATCGACCAAGGAGGAACCATGGTCATCCTCGGCGTCATCCTGCTCATCGTCGGATTCGTGATCGGGTTTCCGATCCTGTGGACCCTCGGCATGATCCTCGTCGTCATCGGGCTCGTACTCTGGGTCGCCGGAGCCGTCGGGCACACCGTCGGCGGGCGTCGTCACTACTTCTGACCCGACTGCTTCCGCCCTGCCCGAGCCACCGCGTCGACCCCCACGGGCCGGCGCGGGCGGCCGACGGGCCCGCCAGGCGTCAGCGGATGAGGACTGCGAGGAGTTCGGCGACGGTGGGGCCGGCGTCCGCGGGGTGGCGCAGCTGTTTGGCGGCGATGACGCTGTAGTGGTTGGTGCGGCCGCGGCGTTCGTGGGTGAGGTATCCGGCCTGTTCGAGGTCGCTGATCATGCGCTGGACGGCGCGTTCGGTGAGCAGGCAGCGGGTGGCGATGTCGCGGACGCGAATACCGGGGTCGCGGGCGATCTGGACCAGGACGCGGGCGTGGTTGGTCAGGAACGTCCACTGCCGTTCGGTGGTCGCGTCGTCGTCCATGTCTCCACGATAGGACACCCGTTTCACGCCTGGCGAAACGCGATAGACGTTTCAGGTATTGGTTGACAGGTCTCGGAGGAGGGCGAACAGTGGAAGTACCGCACACCGCACCGCCGTCGCAGCGGATTCCGTGCGGCGCTCCCCCGGTAGGAGATGGTGGTACGTGTGGACCCGATGAACAGGGAAGGCCTGGAACGGCCGGCCGCTGTGCCGGCGGAGCGGGTCGGCGCCCCCTGTGAGTGCGGCGAGGACGCGGGGCGTGTGGAGCCCGCACCCCGGCTGTGAGGAGGCGGCTGTGCTGCCCGGCCTGAAGTCGGAGACCGTACGGGTCGGCCCGGCACTGGTGTGCTCCTTCACCGGGGACCTGATCCTCGACAGCGAACCACAGGCCGAGCAGGCGCTGAACGCCGCCCTGGACCAGCACCCCGGTCTGCTCGTCGTCGACCTGGCCGGGGTGGAGCTGTTCACCTCCACCGGCCTCAACCTGCTCCTGACCACCCGCCGCCGCGCCGCCGCCGAGGGCGTCCCGCTGGTGCTGCTCGCGCCCCCGCAGCAGACACTGCGGGTCCTGGAGATCACCGACACCGCCAAGCTGTTCACGCTGTACGCCGACGTCGGGGATGCGCTTCGGCACCACCCGCCGACCACGCCGCGCGGCTGAGCCCATGACCTCGCCGGCGTCGGGATGCCGTACCGGCACGTGCCGACGCCGCGCACCGAGGCCGGACCGGTGCTGTCGGCGACCGTCCACCTCGCCTTGACGATCACGTCAGTAGCGACCGGTCAACGGTGAAGGCACTTCCAGCCACACCTGTTTCCCACCGTCCTCGGGCGTGCTCCCCCACGCCCCGGCCAGCGTGTGCACCACCCGCAGTCCGTGCCCACCCGGCCGCCCCGGCCCCACCGGACGAAGGGTCGGCATCTCGGGACTCCCGTCCGAGACCTCCACCCGCAAGCGGAGCCCGTCCCAGCGCAACCGCAGCTCACGCGGACCTCCCGGTGCGTGCAGACAGGCATTGGTCACCAGCTCCGACACCATCAGCAGAACGTCCTCGGCGACCGCCCGCTCCTCGTCGCCGGCAGCGGGCAACCAGCCCCACGACCGCAAGACGTCCTCGCTGAAGTCCCGGCCACGGCGCACCGCGCCACCGCACCCGACGAACAGCATCCGACGGACCCGCTCGCCACCTGGCCAGGACTCCTGCCGGGAACGCCGTTCCACAGCTGCTCACCCCTGATCCGATCGAGGAGCCGCGCGGTGCCGCTCCGGGGGCCGCAACGCCTTCAACGCCGCTTCGACGGCATCCTCGGCTGGCCCTGTCATGGTGCGCTCCCTGGCCGATGGGACGGCGGTGTGCCTTTCCCGTCATCATGCCGCGCATGGTGGGCACCCGCGTGAGCTGCGGTTGCGCCGGGACCTGCTCCTGTTCCTAGCTCGGCGCCTGCCCAGGCTTCGTTCGGCTACACGGGGCGGCGAGTCGGGACATGGCGCCGAATCCTGATCGGACGCGAACGGCCACGCGTGAACCCTGCCCCTCAGGGCAGACGCGAGCCGACGGAACCGCTGCCGACAAGGTGCGGAGCCACGCGGAATCAAGTCTTGCTGAGGCCCACCTTCAGGTCCGCGCCCAAGTCCTCGGCCTGCGCTGGTTCCACGACAGCGGAAACCAGGTCGGCCTTCGCGGTCTGGGGATCCACAGCCGTGGCAGCCGCCGTGCACATATCCGCGGAGTTCTCCAGTTGCCGAAGATAACCGCTCCAGTCCGCGGCGGCCTTGGCCCATGGTGGTGCCGGGAACGCGCGGGCTCGACCGACGGCGGCGACCAGGTTCCGGCAGGCCTCCTGCACGTGCGGGTCCCGGGTGCTCGCAAGCCAGTCGACCGGCTGCTTCTCGATCCACGGCCGCAGCCGTTGGAAGTAGTCGTGGAGAGCAGTGAAGGAATCCGACATCTGTGTCATCCCGCCGCCCGCTATCCAGAACCGGTAACTCTCCTCCTCGACCTCCTCCGTGTCAGCGGGCGGCGGCGGTACATAGTCCGGGGCGCCCACGCTCTCGATCCGCGTGTGCCGAGGTGCCGGCCAGAGGTGCAGTATCGGCCAGAGGGCCAACGCGACGAATGCCCCGGCGACTGCCACCAGTCCCAGCCGCGTCGCCGGTCGTGGCAGCACAGCCGCCGCAGGCTGCGGCTGCGGCTGCGGCCGACGGCGCAGCCTACGGCCGAGCAGGACGCCCGCGACGCTCAGCAGGGTGCCGAGGATGCCGATGTCCCGCAGGGCCTCGAAGGCGACGAAAACGTCACCGGTGCCGGTGCAGTCGCCTGACGTGAGGCCCAGTGTCGGCAGGCAGGAGTCGGCCCGATGGACACCCCAGAGGAGGAGACAGCACAGGAGGCCGGTCAGCGTCGTGGCGAACAGGGCCGGCATCAGTCGCATTCGCCGGATTCCGAGCAGGGCGGCGGCGCCTGTCTGGACGGCGAGGACGGCGGCGATCTCCCAGCAGAGGAACACTACGGCGTACCCGTCACCCGCCCGGATCGCCGCGGAATCCGTCAGATGCGCCGCTGCCCGCAGGCCGATGTCGATCACCAGCCACATCAACGCCCCGATGACCCCGATGCGGACCGCTGAACGCACGGCCTCTCGGCGAGCCGCCCCCAGGAGAAGGGGGACGAGCCACAGCAGCGGGACGGTGAAGGTGGTCACCGGCCCGAGGACCCACAACAGGACGAACAGAGCGAGCACGGCCTCCACCACCGCCAGGTCCAGCCCGGTCCCGTGCGCCTGCGACACGAAGTGCCGCCACACTGACGCGTCCGCGGACAGGGTCGGCCCGAGCGGCGCCAAGGCGTAGTTGTAGGTGTTCCACCAGCGCAGGCACGCCCAACCCGCGAACAGCATTGCGGCGACGACGAGCAGGCGGCGCCGTCGACTCGCGGTGGCGAGCAACTGCCAGCAGTGCCCCGCCCAATGGCACAGCACCAGGACGGCCACCAGCATGAGGGCAGCCATTCCCGCATCCCGTCCGAGACCGGCCGCGTCGAACACCGGCGACGCCATCGCAGGCGTGTGCCGGAACAGTTCGGCGCTGTGCAGGATGGCCAAGCCGTAGGCCGAGGCCAGGCCGAGCCCCAGTCCGAGTCCCGCACGGGTGTACACGCCGCGGCCACCCGCACCGGAGCGGATGAACGCCGCGCCGCGCCAACCCGCCACGACCACCACCACGGCCGTCAGTAGCGTGGCGGCGTCGTGGGTTCCCTGGTAGGCGAACGAGGCGTCCAAGGTCTGCGCCGCCTGGTACGCGTAGTCGCCGGTGACATAGACGGCGAACGCGGCCGTGAAGGTCTCCCAGAAGCCGGGCCTCAGTAGGCGCTCCGGTCGGTCCAGCAGCCGCACCCTGGTCAGCAGCCGTGGGTGGGTGTGCCACCAGCGGGTCTCGTCCCGTTCGGCCGACGCCACGAAGACCTCGCGCAGCACCGCCGGGTCGGTCCACTGGGCGGCCCGGGCGTCGGCGTAGCCCTCCCGTGCCCGGAGAACCGAGATGCGTGTGGCGTAGACCAGCGCAATCAGGACGACGAAGAACCAGCCAAGAGAGATCAGCTGGTTGAGCAGCTGTCCCATCCCGCCACCCAGCGGATTGCGCAGCGGCTGCGTCGTCTGCAGCAGTGGATCCACCAGGGTCGCCAGGACCGGCAGGACGGTCACCACGACGAACGCGCGCCAGACCGCGAGCGTCAGATACGTGATGGTCACATCCCCGTTGCGGATGTGGGCCAGCTCGTGTGCCAGCACGGCCCGGAACTTCTCGGGGTCGTGCCGCCGCTGTACCACCAGCCCGGCGCTCAGGGAGACCTGGCGCCGGCCGAGTCCACCGAACGCCTGCCCGGCGGGGCGCGCGTTGGCCGGATCGAGGAGGAACCCCGGCGGTCGAGCCAGACCCGCCAGGTCCACCAACTCCTGTAGTTCCTCCCGCAGCGCGGCGGTGTCGGGCGAGGGCAGTTCCTCGATCGGCACCAGCCGCGAGCGGCGCCGGCGCCACCAGGGATGCCCCGCGAACAGCAGCAGCGCCAACAGCCCCAGCACCGCCAGCGCAACGGCGACCCACAGCATCTGGGTGAGCGCCAGGTTCCCCACGCAGTGGTTGAACCGCTGTCGTTTGAGCTCGTCCTGCGGCGAGAGCCAGTCTCCCATCGGCTGGTAGTAGCCGCTGTCCACCGAGCACCGGGCCTCGGGGAGGCCGCTCGTCGGCCGCCAATCGGAGATGAGCGTCCCCCACCACGTCGCAGTGACGCCGACCACCAACAGGATGAGCGAGCCGAAACGCAGGGTCGTGCTGGCTGGGGCGCTGAACGGTCCTTCGGTCGGGCGTGTCACCTCAGGCCGTTCCGCTCCCCTTGCTCGCCGGTCCGCCCGGCGCCGGCAGATCCTCGGCCGCCGCGAGCAGCGCGTCCACCAGCGGCGTTGCCTTCTCTTCCGGAACGCCCAGTTCCCTTGCCGTGCTGATGAGTTGGTCCCGCAGTGCGACGGCCCCCGCCGAAACGTCCGGCACCTCGGCCGGACCGGCCGGACGGTCCGCGCGACGAAGCATGCGCCAGGCGCGCCGCAGTCCGTGTCCGCCGCGCTTGAGGACCTCGTCACTGACGTTGTCCAACAGCCGGTTGCAGAGCGAGTTCGCCAGCGCCAGCGCCACCGGGCTGATCAAGACCACCGCAGTGTCCCACCCCGACGCGATGATCCCATCCGCGTATCGCCGCTCGCGCGGCAACTCGCCGCGTTTGACGAACTGCGCGGCCAGCGGCTCGAAGAACACCGACTCCTCCGAGGCGACGGCACCCACGGCCCGCCGGGCCACCTCCGAGACGAACTCCCGTCGCCGAGCCTCTACCTCGTGCACAAAGCTCCCCTCCCCACAAGAAAGCGCCCCCCGGCACTGAGCTTCAACCACCAAGTTCCCTTAATCGAAAGAGACTTGGGATTATCAAGGCACAGACCGTACCACCGACGGCGGTCGACCGCAGACCGCTGTGGCCTGCCGATCCGGAGCAACAGCAGGTGCCCTGCAGCCGGAGTCCCGATGGCGTCCTTGAAGACCGCCCCCTAGTCGGCGGTGGGTTCGCCAATCGGCCAGGCGATCTCCAGGCGGTTGCCGGGGTCGTCCGGCGTCCCGGTCCACCGGCGGTAGATCATCCGGACCGGGCCCGCGAAGGCGAAGCCGTGCTCGGTGATCCAGGCGGCGACGGCGTCGTACGCGCCGAGGATGTGCGGGAACCCGGCGTCCGCTCCCTCGACCTGGGTGCAGGCCAGCGCCGTCTCGGGCAGCTCACACACGCTCATGCCCTCGGGCAGGTCCGCGGGCTGGGCGCCCTGGTCCCAGAACGGCAGGCAGGCCTCCACGAGGGCCTCGTTCTCGTCGTCGCACACCCCGTGGAAGCGGACGAAGGCCGGCCCGGTGAAGGTGAGCGGACCGCGGCCGGCCACCTCGTACACCTCGCGGTAGGCGCCGGCGAGGAAAGCGCCGAGGCCGGTGTTGTCCACGCTCGCGGCGCGGACGAGGATACGTTCGGCGCTGCCCTGGCGGACGGTGACGTGGTGGGTCATGCCTACTCCTTCGGTCAGTCGGCTCAACAGGCCGTGGACAGCGCAGCGCTGCGCGTGCAGGTGCCGCTCGGCCGCCCGCAGGTGCTCGCGCAGGGCGGCGGCCAGTTCCTCTCGGCCGCCGCCGAGCAGGCGGCGCACCTCCTCGACGGGGATGTCCAGCTGCCGCAGCGCCCTGATCACCTGCGCCGTGCGCACCTGGTCGCGCCGGAAGTAGCGGTAGCCGCTCACCGGGTCGACGTACGTCGGCACCAGCACGCCGCAGGCGTCGTAGTGCCGCAGGGCGGTGACCGAGAGGCCGCTGGCCTGGGAGAACTGCCCGATCGGCAGCAGGTTTCTGTCCACGGCCCCGACTGTGCCCCCTCAGGCCACCCGAGAGTCAAGACCTTTGCCCGATCGACGACTCCGTCGGCCGCGACGACGGCTCGGCGCACCGCCCCCACCGTTGCCGATGCCGCCGCCGATGGGCGGGCCGGTGCCCGGGAGCACGGTCCCGGTCCGGGGTGGGTGCGGGAGTGCGGTCCCCGTTCCGATGGGTGACGCCTGGTGACGGTGCGCTCCGTAGTGTCGTGGGTGTGACCTGGTGGTTCGTCCGCCGTCACCTTCGACGCCCGTTTCCCGTGCCGCCCCCGGTGGCGCCGCTGTCCAAGGAGCCTGCCCATGGCCGATCGTCATTTCCGCCACCGCCTCGATCTCTCCGCTTCCACCGGCGACGCCGGGCCGGGGTTCGGGCCCGCCCGGTGGAGCGGGCCGGAGGCCGCGCTGGCGGACCTCGCACCCGCGGGCCTGTCCCGGCGGCGGTTGCTGACGGCGGGCGCGATGGCCGGGGCGACGCTGCTGGGCACCGGCCTGATGGGGGGCAAGGCCTCGGCCGCCTCCAAGCCGGCGATCTTCTACTCGCCGCACCAGGACGACGAGGCGCTGGGCCTGGCCGGGTCGATCCTGGAGCACAAGGCGGCCGGACGGCCCGTGTATCTGGTGCTGGTGACTCGGGGTGAGAACAACCAGCTGGCGGAGATCATGAACGAGTGGAAGTGGAAGGACGATACCAAGACGACCAAGATCGATTGGTCGTGCAGGCTGCGCCCCTCGGGCCGGTGCGCGGCGCACGGCCGCCACGGGGTGGACTGGCCGACCGACGGTGACGCCATGGTCGTGCCCGGCCGGACCACCGAGTTCATGGCCTCGGCGAAGGCCCTCGGCGTCGACAAGGTGATCAACTGGAAGATCCCCGACACCGTGTACAACCCCGGCAACGCCTTCGACAAGTTCACCAAGACGGTCAAGTCGAAGATCGCGTCCCTCGCGGACCAGTACCCGGGAGCCTCACACAAGTTCACCGCGGGCTGGCTGGAGGTCACCCGGACCCACAAGGCGATCACCGACGCGGCCGTGGAGCTGGCGTGGGACGGCGTGCTCACCGACGTGCGCTTCAACTTCGTCTACGCCTACGACTTCGCGGAGAGCGACCGCCGCAGGGGCGCCGCCTACGTGCTGGACATCCCCGACGAGCACCTGCAGAAGAAGCAGAACGCCATCCACTGCTACAACAAGTGGAGCCCGTCCGAGAACTTCTACGCGCTCGGCTACCACAGCGTCCCGGAGAAGATGGAGGCCGCGGCGGCCGACCGGCACGAGTACGTCTTCGCCCTCCCCAAGAAGGGCAAGTACCAGACCGGCAACATCGACGCGGAGAGCGAGGACTACGACGGCAAGCCGCAGTGGGACTGGTCCTGACGGACCGCCGGGCGGGTCATTGAACGCTGCACCATGTTCTCGACGCAAAGCCCCCCGGCGCCCGTTCGCCCCCGGTACGCCGCCACCACCAGCGTGGCGCCGGCCGGGGGCACTCGGACCAACGCGGCATGGGGTGTTCGCATTCCTTGCAGAACGTCCCCCATGCCGCGAATGAAGTTGACGGTGGTTCCGCAGGTCAGGCCCCGGCTACGGGACGACGTCGATGAAGCCCATCATGCCGTGGTCCTCGTGGGCGGCGATGTGGCAGTGGAACATCCACTTGCCCGGGTAGTCGGCGAAGGCGACCCGGATGACGACGTTGCCGGGGCCGCCGTCGGTCGCGTGCGGCACCACGACGGTGTCCTGGCGGTGGGTGTAGGGCTGGGCGGTGCCGTTGACGGAGAGCACCTCGAAGGCATTGGTGTGGAGGTGGAAGGGGTGGTCCTCGCCGGAGTGGTTGACGATGGTCCACTCCTCGACGGTGCCGACCTTGGCCGGGGTGGTGAAGGCCGGGGTGCCCGCCGCGAATTGGCTGCCGTTGAGGTAGAAGGTGTTGCCGTCGGCGCTCTCGCCGAGGTCGACGGTGCGCCGGTGGGCGATCGGTTCGGCGGCGAGGTCCGCCGGGGCGGTCGGGATGGCGCCGGTGACGTCCGGGAGTCGGTGCACCGCGCTGCCGGCGATCTTGATCGCGGCCAGTTCGGTGTCCGGGTAGGCGTCGCCCTGGGGACCGTTGCTGTAGGCGGTGGTGCGCAGGACCGTCCGGGCGGGGTGGGCGCCGGCGGTGACCAGGACGTCGTAGCGCTTGCCCGGGGGCAGCAGCAGGCGGTCCGCGGTGGTGACCCGGGCTACCGGTTCGCCGTCCTCGCCGACGACGGTGAACCGGTAGCCGTCGAGCTGGAGTTGGTAGAAGATGTCGGCCCCGGCGTTGGCCAGGCGCCACAGCTGGGTCTCGTTCGGCCGCATCGACAGCACCGGCCGCAGCTGGCCGTTGACCAGGCGCACGGTCGGGTCGTCGGAGTTGATCGAGGTGGTGTCGGTGTTCTGCAGGATGTGCCCGGCGGGGTCGAGTTGGACGTCCTTGAGCACCAGGGTGTGGGCGGTGACGTGCCGTAGCGCCGCCGGGAGCAGGGTGCGGTCGTCGCCGACGACCAGGGCGCCGGAGAGGCCGGCGAAGATCTGGTTCTCCACGTCGCCGGTCATGGCGCCCATGTCGGGCATGGCCGCGGCGCCGGGGGCCGGGCAGCTGGTGCCCATGGCGTGGCTGTGGTACCAGAAGGTGCCCTGGGCGTGGTCGGCGGGGATGGCCAGCCGGTAGGTGGTCTCGGCTCCCGGCTCGACGCACAGGAAGGGGTCGTCGGACTGCCCCTCGGGCGACACGTGCAGGCCGTGGAAGTGCAGGTTGGTGGCCACCGGCAGGTGGTTGACGAGGTGGACGGTGACGGTCGCGCCCGGCTCCGCGTGCAGGGTGGGGGCGACGTACGAGCCGGTGTAGGAGGCTCCGTAGACCTCCCGCCCGGAGATCTGGTAGCGGCTGCGGCCGGCGTCCAGGGTGATGGTCAGGTTCGGGTCGCGGGTGCCGCCCGTCTCGGCGACCGGCGGATCCTGGAACGGCGTGCCTGCCCGCATGCCGTGTTCCTGATCGGCGGTCGAGAGGGGTTTCGGGGCGTCCGCGGGCGAGGCCGCCATCGCCTCGGCGCCGACGGCGGCCGAGAGGAGGACGGCGACGGCGGTCATCGCGTGGAGGATCCGCCGGACGCGGCGTATCCGCTGCCGGTCGGGGTCGGTCGAGGCTTCGATGTCGCGGGACATCAGGTCTCCGTTATTCAAGTTGTCAGTGAGGGTGGGTGGAACTGGACGCTCAGCCTGATCGTTTGTCCAGTCCTTGACAAGGCCTCACCAACCCCTCACCCGCGCCTCACCTTCCCCACAGGGCGCTGTACTGGAGTCCGGCGGAGGACCGCCCCCGGTCGCGTGATCGAACTCACCCCCGGACGGCCCAGGGTGGCCCAGGACAGTCCGGACAGCCCCGGGGCGCCGCGCCCCCGCCCACCCCCGTGGGACGGGAACGCGGCCGCCCGGAGCGCCGCTCCCCCACGGGCCGTCAGCAGCCGGTCGTCACGACCGCTCCCCCGCGCCGACGGCCCGTCGGACCACTTCGCACGCTCCGCGCGCTCCGCCGGCTCCAGCCCGTGTCACGGACCGTCCGGCGGCGCCACCGGGAGTCCCCTCCGACGTCCCCCGGTGAAACACCGTTGCTGTCCGTGCCGCGCATCCCCCGACCCCCCGATCGGCCTCGGCGAGCTCCCCCACTGCGGTGACGATCATAATCGCCAAACAGCGAAAACCGCACCTCCCGGGCGGGACTGACTGGCGAAAACAGTCGCGGACGGCCGGCCACCCGTCAGCGGGCGGTCTCCTCCTCGCCCACCTGCCGGTACGCGGCCGCGACGGCGAGCATCCAGGCGATCTCCTCGCGCGGGGTCCGGCCGCCGGTGGTGGTGACCAGGGCCGCGGGCAGCGCCGGGGCGGGGAGGTCCCGGGCCCGGTGCCGGACGGCCGCGCGCAGCCAGCGGGCCTCGACCCGGGCGAGGTCCTCGTCCCCGCCGCCCGGCGTCGGTGCGACACCGGCGCCCCCGTCCGCGCCTCCGTCCACGCCCCCGTCCGGGTCGGCGACCGGGGTGTCCTCGCGCAGCACCAGGACGGCGTCCCGGATGGCAAAGGCCCGGTGGGCGAGCTCGACCGAGCGGTCACGGCCGATCAGCAGGTCGCGCAGCCGACTGCTCGCGGTGCCCAGCACCACGTGCGGCACGACGGCCGTCACGTCCGCCCAGAGCGGGTGCAGCCGCCACAGCGCGTACTGGTCCCGCAGGTGGCCGACCAGCCTCCCGGCCGGCGGGATCACCACGCCGAGGACGAACAGCACCAGCATCACCGCGGGCAGCAGCTCACACAGCAGGTCCTGGATCGGTACCGGCCGGCCCTGGGCGTCGAACTCGGTGGCGTCGCCGTGGACCAGGATGAACTGGTACCGGTAGAGCGTGTAGACCAGGCCGGTCGCGCTGCCGGCCGTCAGACAGCTCACCCCGGTCCGCAGCGCCCCGCGCGGGACGGCGGCCCGCTTCGACCAGAACAGGACCATCGCCCGGGCGCTGGCCAGCGCGAAGACGGTGTTGAAGACGTACAGGTAGACCTTGACCCCGAGGTGGCCGTAGTGGGCGTCGATACCGAAGGCGCCGTCGGCGTCGTGCGGGAGGGCGTAGACGAACAGCAGGGTCAGGGCGACGCCCGCGGCCAGCATGACGACCAGCCGGGCCCGGGCCGCACCCGGCCGCTCGACGCGGTGGCGGACCGCCTGGACGTACTCCAGCAGGAAGTACGCCGCGGCCAACCCGGCGAGGTGCTTCAGCAGCTGGGTGACGTCCCGGATGCCGGTGAGCTCGCCCAGCGCGTGCTCGACGAAGGCGGGGCGGAAGCTCAGTCCGAGCGCCATCGCGGCGAAACCGGCCCAGAGCGCGCGGTTCGCCCGGGTGGTGAGGGCCGTGGGGACCCGCCAGAGCACGACGCCCCAGATCAGCGTGGGCATCAGCCAGGTGAACAGCGGGCGCATCAGGGGTTCCTCCACCGGGGCCGGCGTATCGGGTGCAACAGGCTCTCGGCCAGGTGGCCGGAGTCCGGGTCCGGGTCGGTGGGAGCGCCCGCCAGGTCGGCGAGCAGCAGGGCGATCATCTCGGCCTCCTGCTCCTCGGCGCTGTGGTAGCCGGTCCGGCCCGCGCCGAGCAGCTGGGCGATCAGTTCGGGGGTCAGATCGGGCAGCAGCGCGGTCAGCCGGGAGAGTTCGAGGGTGCCGGTGTGGCCGCACAGGACGTGACCGAGCTCGTGCAGCTTGATCAGGTCCTGGTGGGCGGGGCTGGTGCGCTCCTCGTAGTAGACGACGTCGATGCTGGGCAGCGCGATCCACAGCCCGCAGGGCAGGTCCGGACCGAGCGCGGGCAGCGGCTCCATGACGATGCGGCGGCCCCGCTCCTGTTCCAGCGCGGCGCGGAAGCCCTCGACGGTGAACGGGGTGGGCAGGCTCAGGCCGGAGAGCCGCTGTTCGCAGCGTCGGCGCAGGCCACGGGGGAAGGCCAAGGCGGGGGTGTTCCTTCGGGACGGGGGCGGGCTGGAGCAAATTCGGGGGGTGGTGCGGCGCTCCCGCTCATCGTCCGGCGGTCGGGCCCGGCCGCTGCCCGGCGGCACCCTGGCCGACGGGGCCCGGGCCGGCGGCGCCCGTCCCGGCGGCACCCGTCCCAGCGACGTCCGTCCCAGCGGCGTCCTGTTCGAGCTTGCGGAGGTTGTCGGCGAGGGAGAGCAGCACCCGCAGGCTGCCGTCCGAGAGCGCGGAGGCCCGTGTGACCAGGTTGACCACCCCGTCGTTGCCGAGCGCCTGCCGCAACTCGGCGGCCCGCTCCAGCTGGTCGAGCTGCTCGTCGACCACGGCGGCCTTGGCGTCGTCCAGGAAGTAGCTCGCGCCCGCGCCGATCCCGAAGCCCCGACCCAGCCAGTCGAGCGTGTCCACGGTCGGGTTGCAGGCCTTGCCCTGCTGGTTCAGGCCGAGGTGGAGGTTGCGGACGGTGTCACGGGAGATCACGTCCCGGCCCGCCAAGCGGTTGATCCGGTCCGCGAGTTCGCGGTACGCCGGGGGCCGTCCGCCGGAGCGGGCCGCCTCACGGGCCATCAACCGGTCCAGTCGACGGGCGATGGCCGAGGCGCGCTCCCCCTGCTCCCGCTGCTGCTCCGGCCCACCCGTTCCGTCGCCCGCTGCTGCCTTCACCATCGGTTTCCCCCCTTCGCGGCCTGCCACGATACCGTCGGTGTCCGACCGGACGGTAGCCGACGCGGGGCTGGCGGAGGTGCCGGCGGAGGGACCGGCAGAGGCGCCGGCGAAGGGCCCGGGCCCTCAGCGCCCGGCGTGGTGGACGAAACGGTAGGTGTCGCGGTCGAGTTCGGTGACCTGGACGCCGATCGCGGCCGGCCCGGCGAGGTGCGCGCGCAGCACCTCCAGCACCCGGGCGGTCAGTTCGGCGCGCATCGCGGTGGTCCGTCCGGCCAGGATCTTCAACTCCACCAGCACCAGGGCCTCTCCGCTCGCACCGTCCCCCACGGTGTGCCGCGCGGCCGGGCGGAAGAGCGTCTTGCACTCCGGCAGGGTGGTGTCGATCACCTCGGTCACCGCCTTGTGCAGTTCGGCGGCCAGCGCGGCGTGGTCGAGGGCGAGTTCGGCCGAGTGGTCGACCAGGATCTGCGGCACGGGGTTCCTCCCGGAGGGTGCGAACGGCGCCGCCGACCCTACTGCGTGACCGGCACCGCACCACCGCCACCCCCAGGCCCCGGCCCCCGATGAACGGGGTGTGAACAGTGACGCCGACGCCGCACGGAGGCGCGCGCGGGCGCAGTGGACCGCGAGCACCCGCGCCCCGGAGCCCGGCAATTCTTGACCAAAGTTGACAAGGGCATGCCCTACCAGGCCTTCTCTCCCCGGGTCTGGAATCGGTTTGAAACGAACAATGCGCCGGAGCCGGTCCGGGGCAATCGGCGGAGCCGCCCTCCGGGGGCCGTTCGCGTTAAATGAGAATCCGCTGAGTGGACCGATCGGCCTTGCGGTGTCCGTGAGTAGCGACATAAGGTCCAATGAGTTAGCAGACCGATCTGGGAATGATCGGAACTTTCGCTGCGCACGGGCGGACCGGCCGGTCACCGCCCGCCGGGGCGAGGCTACTGACAACCGCGACACCGCCGCGGCTGCACGGGGGAATGCACGGCTCGACGTTCCGGCGAACGGGAAGCATCCGACACCGGAACGGCTCGGCTCAGACCATGGTTGACCTGCAGTTCCATGGACGCCATGAAGCACCCCGCACGCTTGTCATGCCTAGGGCAAATCGTTTGCAAATATTCCCCAAATATTTGCCCAACGAAATCTCTTGTCAAATTCAATGGCTACCGCCATCGCTCTCGTTCTCTTGTGGATGTGAGGGATTATGCCAGAAGTGGAATCGGCATCAACAGTCAGTACACCAAGCAATCGGTCGGACGATCCGGAGGTTCTGGATCAGTGGAAACTTCCCCGGGTCCGGGGGCTGGCCCAGTACTTTGAGCGGACCTGCGACCGGGTGCCGGGAAATATTGCGGTCAGCTGCGGTCCCGACTCGCTCAGCTATGCCGAGCTGGACCGCCGGGCCAACCGGCTCGCGCGTCTGTTGCAACAGCGCGGTGCGGGCCCCGGGCAGAGCGTGGGGATCCTGCTGGAGAGATCCCAGGAGAGCTACGTCGCCCTGCTCGCGGTCCTGAAGTCCGGGGCCGCCTACGTGCCGCTGGACCCCTCCTACCCCGCCGACCGGGTCGAGTTCATCGCCGGCGACGCCGGGCTGTGCGTGCTGCTGACCACCTCGGCCATGCGGCACCGGACCCCCGATCTGCCCTGCCAGGTCCTGGAGTTGGACAAGTCGGCGGCCGAGGTGGCCGCGCAGTCCGGGGAACGCCCGGACACCGCGATCGACTCCGAGTCGGTCTGCTACGTCATCTACACCTCGGGCACCACCGGCCGCCCCAAGGGCGTCGCCGTCTCGCACGCCAGCATCGTCAACTTCCTGCAGTCCGTGGCCCCGATCTACCAGGTGCGCGAGGAGGACCGGGTCTACCAGGGGCTGTCGCTCGCCTTCGACTTCTCGGTCGAGGAGATCTGGCCGACCTGGGTGGTCGGCGCCACGCTGGTGGCGGGGCCGACCAACGAACAGCGCGTCGGCGAGGGGCTGGGCACCTTCCTGATCGAGCAGGCCATCACCGTGCTGTGCTGCGTGCCGACCCTGCTGACCACCATCGAGGCGGAGATCGACACCCTGCGCAGCCTGCTGGTCAGCGGCGAGGCCTGCCCGCCCGACCTGGTCAAACGGTGGTCCCGCCCGGGTCGCCGCTTCCTGAACGTGTACGGTCCGACCGAGTCCACGGTCAGCGCCACCTGGGGCGAGCTCTCACCCCGTAGACCGGTCACGATCGGCAAGGCGCTGCCCAGCTACCGGGTCTACATCCTCGACGAGGAACTGCGCCCGGTGCCGGAGGGCGAGAGCGGGGAGATCTGCATCGGCGGGCCCGGCGTCGCGATCGGCTACCTCAACCGGCCCGACCTGACGGCGGAGAAGTTCGTCGTCAACCCGGTCGCACGCGACCGGCAGGAGTTCCCCCGGATCTACCGCACCGGCGACCTGGGGCGGTTGACCCAGACCGGCGAGATCGAGTTCATGGGCCGGATCGACACCCAGGTGAAGATCCGCGGCTACCGGATCGAGCTGGCGGAGATCGAGGAGGTGATCCGCGAGGACCCGGCGGTGGAGAACGCCGTGGTCATCCCGCGCGAGCACGACGGCGTCGTCCAGGACCTGGTCGGCTACGTCACGCTGACGGACCGCGGGGCGACGGACGAGGAGGCGCTGCGCGAGCGCCTGCACACCACCCTGCGCGGCCGACTGCCCGCGTACATGATCCCCGCCTTCGTCGAGGTGCTGCCGCAGTTCCCGCTGCTGGCCGCGGACAAGGTCGACCGGAAGGCGCTGCCCGCCCCCACCTCTCCCCCGCTGGCCAAGCGCGCACAACCGCACGCCGCCCCCGTCACCGCGACCGAGCGTCAGCTCGCCACCGTGTGGCAGGAGGTCCTGGGCACCAAGCAGCTCTCCGTCGAGGACGACTTCTTCCTCGACCTGGGCGGCCACTCGATGGTGGCGGCCAGGCTGATGTCCACCCTGCGCCGTCGACCGGAGCTGACCCACCTGGCCATGGCGGACCTCTACGCGCACCCGACGGTGCGCGCCCTGGCCAAGTTCATCGACAGCTCCGCCGCCGAGGCCGCGGAAGCGAAGCCGGACCAGGTCCGGGGGCCGGCGCCGCGCAAGCACTCCACGCTTCGGGTCGCCGCCTGCGGGGTGGCCCAAGTCACCATCCTGTACAGCTGGTTGCTGGTCTTCGGGCTGCCGGCCCTGGTCCTGCTCTACCGGCTGCTGGTCACCTGGAACGAACCGACGCCCGGCGTGGGCACCGGCGGCCCGCTCGGCTACCTCGCGCACCTGTCGTACGGCGAGTTCGTACCGCTGGAGATCGGCTGGCTGCTGCTGGACGTGCTGCTGGTCCCGGTGGTCGGCTGCCGGCTGCTGCTGGCCCGGGTACGCCCCGGCCGGTACCCCCTGTGGGGCGTCACCTACCTGCGGTTCTGGCTCTACGGCAAGGTGATGGCCACCTCGCCCGTCGGGCTCCTGGCGGGCTCGCCGCTGCTGCCGCCCTTCCTGCGGCTGCTCGGCGCGAAGATCGGCCGCGGCTGCCACGTGTCGGCCCCCTTCGCCCTGCCGCGGTTCGTCGAGCTCGGCGACCACGTGAGCGTGGGCTACGGGGCGCGGGTGCAGTCCTACGCGGTCGAGAACGGCTGGCTCCGGCTGGGACCGGTCCGGCTCGGGACCGGCAGCTGCGTGGGGACCAACAGCGTCGTCCTGCCCGGTGCCGTGCTCGGCGAGAACGCCACGGTGGGCGAGCAGTCCCTGATCGCCGCCGACCAGGTCGTGCCGGCCGGCGAGCACTGGGCCGGTTCCCCCTCCCGCGCCCAGGAGGCCACCCCGCCCGTGCTCCAGACCATGGCGGAGCAGCCGGACGAACGGCCCTGGCCGCTGGGGGTGCTGCTCGGCTACGCCGTCGGCGCCCTCGCGCTCATCCTGGTGCCGCTGGTGATCGCCGCCACCGGCTCGGCCCTGATCGGCTGGGTCTGGTACGAGGAGGGCCCGCGCTGGGCACTGCTGTCGACCCTGGCGGCCGGGCCGCTGTTCGTGCTGACCACCTGCACCCTGGTGGTCCTGGTCAAGCGGGCGGTACTGCCCCGGGCCCGGGCCGGCATCTACGCCCAGCGCAGCGGCTTCGGGGTGCGCAAGTGGATCGCCGACGGTCTCCTGACCACCAGCCTGACCCTGACCCACTCGCTCTACTCCACGCTCTACCTGGTGCCGTTCCTGCGCCTGCTCGGTGCCCGCACCGGGCGCTGGTCCGAGGTCGCCACGGTCAGCTTCGTCGACCCGGACATGCTCATCATCGGCGAGCGCAGCTTCGTCGCCGACGTCAGCGTGGTCGCCCCGGCGGTCTTCCACCGCGGCCGGATCTCGCTGGCCCCGGCCGAGGTCGGCAAGCGCAGCTTCATCGGCAACGGCGGGATGCTGCCCGGCGGTTGCCGGATGGGCGACAACAGCCTCCTCGGCGTGCACTCCATCGCGCCCAGCAAGCCGATCGACCCCGAGACGACCTGGCTCGGCTCGCCGGCGATCTTCCTGCCCCGGCGTGAGGAGAGCCAGAACTTCCCGCCGAAGTACACCTACGACCCCAGCCCGGGCCTGATCGCCGCCCGACTGGCCATCGAGTACCTCCGGGTGACCCTCCCGTCGACCATCGCCGCGCTGTCCGTGGCCGGCGCCCTGTACGCGAGCGTCGAGCTGGGCCGCACCACCTCGCCCCTGCTGCTCCTGCTGCTGGGCCCCGCCCTGCTGCTGGGCGTCGGGATCGCCGCCACCCTGCTGGTCGTGCTCCTCAAGTGGCTGGTCATCGGCCGCTACCGCGCCCGGGTGGAGCCGCTGTGGGGCGTCTGGGTGCGGCGCACCGAGCTGATCACCGGGCTGTTCGAGAACCTCGTGGTGCCCGCGCTGCTCAACTACCTCACCGGCACCCCCCTGGCGTCCTGGGTCATGCGCCTGTTCGGGGCCCGGATCGGGCGGCGGGTCTGGCTCAACACGACCTACCTCACCGAGTTCGACCTGGTCGAGGTCGGCGACGACGCGGCCGTCGGGGAGTTCACCTCGCTGCAGACCCACCTCTTCGAGGACCGGGTCATGAAGATGTCCAAGGTCGTGGTCGGACCGGCCAGTTCGGTCGGCGTGCGGTGCGTCGTCCTCTACGACGCGGAGGTCGGCGCCGAGACCACCCTGGACGCGATGTCCCTGGTGATGAAGGGCGAGCACCTGCCGCCCCGGACCAAGTGGCGCGGGATCCCCGGCCGCCGCTGCTGACCCGCACGTCCGCGCGGTGTACCAGGGCCGAGCCCTCGCCGGCCCGGCCCTGGCCGCGGCGGCATCCCGCCACAGCCGCGCACGCGGCGAGAACACCACCTCGCCCTGCCCGTTCCCCGCACTCCACCCACCCACGGAGGCTCTCGTGACCACGTTCCAGCAACCCGACGCACTGACCGGCCCGCAGGTGACCGGCGATCTGCCGGGGCCCCGCTCCGCCGAGTTCCTCGCCCGACAGGAGGACTACGAGTCCAACGCCCGCAGCTACCCCCGGCGGCTGCCGATCGCCATCGAGCAGGCGTCCGGCAGCCTGGTCCGGGACGTGGACGGCAACGTCTTCATCGACTTCCTGGCGGGCGCGGGCGTCCTCTCGCTCGGCCACAACCACCCCGAGCTGGTGGCCGCCATCACCGCGCAGCTCGACGTGCTCACCCACGGGCTGGACTTCCCCACCCCGGTGCGGGAGGAGTTCGTCGAGGCGCAGCTCTCCATGCTGCCGGAGTCGATGCGGTCCCGGATGAAGATCCACTTCTGCGGGCCCACCGGCGCCAACGCCGTCGACGCGGCCCTCAAGCTGTGCAAGACCGCCACCGGGCGCGGCGACGTCATCTCCTTCCAGGGCGGCTTCCACGGCAGCACCCACGCCGCGATGGCGATCACCGGCCTGGTCTCCCAGAAGCGCCCGGTGCCCAACGGCGTCCCCGGCGTGCACTTCTTCCCGTACTCCTACTGCGCCCGGTGCCCCGTCGGTCTGACCCCCGACAGCTGCTCCACCAACTGCGTCAGCTACCTGGAGCGGGCGCTGAACGACACCAACGGCGGGGTGCCGCTGCCCGCCGCCGTGGTGATGGAGATGATCCAGGGCGAGGGCGGCATCGTCCCCGCGACCGCCGACTTCGCCCGCCGGGTGCGCGCGCTGACCCGGGAGCTGGGCATCCCGCTGGTGGTCGACGAGGTGCAGACCGGCTGCGGGCGCACCGGGACCTGGTTCGCCTTCGAGGAGTACGGCATCGAGCCCGACGTCATCATCGCCTCCAAGGCGCTCAGCGGCATCGGCGCCCCGGTCGCGCTCATCATCTACGACGCCGAGCTCGACACCTGGGCGCCCGGCGCCCACACCGGAACCTTCCGCGGCAACCAACTGGCCTTCGCCGCCGGGGTGGAGGCGGTGCGCATCGTCCAGCGCGACGACGTCCTCGGCAACGTGGTCCGGCGCGGCGAGCAGATCGCGGACCGCCTCAAGCCGCTGCTGGACGACCCGTGGGTCGCCGAGGTGCGCGGGCGCGGCCTGATCTGGGGCATCGAGTTCGCCGACCCCGCGGACCACCGCCCCGCGGGCCGCCTCGCCGCCGAGGTCCAGCGCGCCGCGCTGCGGGGTGGGCTGATCGTCGAGGTCGGCGGCCGCGACGACGACGTGGTCCGGCTGATGCCCCCGCTCAACGTCACCGAGGCGACCGTGGACACGGCCTGCTCGATCCTGCTGGACGCGATCCGCACCGCGCAAGCCACTCAACCGGAGGTCTGAGCAGATGAGCCTGATCGTGCAGAAGTACGGTGGATCCTCCGTGCACAGCACGGAGCGGATCAAGCAGATAGCCGAGCACATCGTGGCCACCCGCCGGGCCGGTCACGACGTGGTCGTGGTGGTCTCGGCGATGGGTGACACCACCGACGAACTCCTCGACCTGGCAGGTGAGTTGACGGAGAACGCGGCGCCGCGCGAGCTGGACATGCTGCTGACCGCGGGTGAGCGGATCTCCAACGCCCTGATGGCCATCGCCATCGAGTCCCTCGGCGCCGAGGCGCGCTCGTTCTCGGGTGCGCAGGCCGGCATCGTCACCACGCCGACGGCCGGGCGGGCGCGGATCATCGACGTGCAGCCCGACCGGGTCCGCCGGAGCCTCGACCGGGGCGCGATCGCCCTGGTCGCGGGCTTCCAGGGGGTCAGCGGCGAGACCGGGGACATCACCACCCTCGGCCGGGGCGGCTCCGACACGACCGCCGTCGCGCTGGCCGCCGCCCTCAAAGCGGACCTCTGCGAGATCTACACGGACGTCGACGGCGTCTACTCCGCGGACCCGCGCATCGTCCCCGACGCCCGGCTGCTCTCCAGCGTCAACTACGACATCATGCGGGAACTCGCCGTCAACGGGGCCAAGGTGCTGGCGCCGCGCAGCGTGGAGTACGCCAGCCGGCACGGGGTCCCGATCCGGGTCCGCTCCTCCTACACCGACAGCCCCGGCACCATGGTGACCGGCGCGGCGACCGCGCCGTCCGCCGAGTACTCCAACGTCGTCGGCGTGGCCCACGACGCCTCCAAGGCGAGGATCACGCTCAGCGACGTGCCCGACACCCCCGAACTCACCAACCGGGTCCTCCAGGTGGTGACCGACATCGAGGCCGAACTCCACTTCACCGTCCAGGAGACCACCCGGACCTCGGCGGGCACCACCGACATCTCGCTCCTGCTGCCCGGGCAGGACGGACCGGCCGTGCTGCGCTCGCTGCGGCCGCACTGCCGGGAACTCGGCATCGAGGACCCGCACTACACGGAACGGGTCGGCAAGCTCTCGCTCGTCGGCACCGGCCTGCTCTCCCAGTCGGGCATCCTGGCGACCTGCTCCGAGACCCTGGCCTCCGCCGGGGTGCAGCTGGACACCATCTCCACCTCGGACCTGCACGTCACCGCGTTCTGCCCGGCGGCTCAACTGCCGGAGGCCGTACGGGCGTGGCACGGCGCCTTCGAGCTCGGCGCCGCCGAACTCGCCGTCGTCCACGCGGGGACGGGGCGCTGACGGGTCCCGAGTACCCGGGCCCCGACCGGGTGAACCGGTCGGGGCCCGGAGCATTGGAGACGGTGTCAGCAGGCGTCAGCAGCCGAAGTCGATCAGGCGGAAGGTCGCGTAGTGGTCGCCGGTGTAGTAGTCCTCGTGGGAGCGCTGGCCGGTGACGATCCGGCGGGTGCCGCGGGTCGGCGCGCCGGGGGTGACCACGGTGTACTCGTGGTAGTAGCCGGACCGCTGGGAGGGCAGCACGCCCTCCTTGTTGGTGAACACCACGCCGTCCTGGCTGTACGGGAACGGGCCGCCCTTGGCGATCAGTCCGAGGGTGGTCCGGGCCTGGGACGGCAGGGCGGAGACGCACACCTTTCCGCTCACCGCGGCCTGCGCCTCGGAGGCGACCGCGAGGGGTGCGAGGGTGGCCAGGGAGAGCACGGCGACGGCGGCGGCACGGGTCTTCCACGCGCGTAGAGTTCTGGTCATGCCAACCAGGATGACGAGCCCCGGAGCTCCCCGGAAGGCCCGTACGGAGTCTTCATCTCCGGTCAACTCGCCGTACCCGTCGATGACTTGAACCGGCCGGTCAGCGGCGGACCGGAGACCGGACCGGCGAAGGGGCCGGCGAAGGGGCCGCCGCCCCGACCGAAGTGCCGGCTTCGGCGCCCGTCGGCCGGGTCGCCGGGCAGAATCACCCCCATGCGCATCCTCATCGTCACCACCGGCTCCCGCGGCGACGTCGCGCCCTTCACCGGCCTCGGCCGACGCCTGGTGGCCGCCGGGCACCAGGTCGCCGTGCTCGCCCATCCGACCTTCGCCCCGCTGATCGAGTCCTGCGGCCTGGAGTACCGGCCGCTGCCGGGGGATCCCAAGGAGCTCATCCTCCGCAGGGCCCGCGCGACCTCCCCGGAGGAGACCCGCGCCCTGATGCGCGCCTTCGTCGACGGGCTCGCCGACGGCGTGGCGGACGCCGTGACGGGCGGGGTCGACCTGCTGCTCACCGCGTTCGCCCCCGCGCCGCTCTGCGTGACGGCCGGGGAGGCGCTCGGCGTGCCGGTGCTCGGTACGTACCTCACGCCCGCGTTCGCCACCGCCGCGTTCCCGCTGCCCGGCCCGGCCGGCACCGGGGACCTGGGGCCGGCCGGCAACCTCGCCGCCGGTCAGGAGCGGCTGCGGAGCGCGGAGCGGCTGTTCTCCGGGGCCGTGTCCCGGCTCCGCGAGCGTCTCGGCCTTCCCGGCACCGGCTCGTCCGGCACCACGTCGCCCGGCGCCGCCTCGCCCGGGCCGGAGCCGCTCGGGCGCTCCCGGCCGGTCGTCCACGGCTACAGTCCCCTGCTGCTTCCGCGTCCGGCGGACTGGCCGGCCCCGGTCGAGGTCGCGGGCTTCTGGTGGCCCGCCCGCCCGCTGGACTGGCAGCCGCCGGCCGAACTGGTCGACTTCCTCCAGGCCGGTCCGGCCCCGGTGTTCGTCGGGTTCGGCAGCATGGCCCCGGACGAGGGCGAACGGCTCGGCGAGCTGGTGACGGCGGCGGTGCGGCGGGCCGGGGTGCGCGCGGTGGTCCAGGCGGGCTGGGCCGGACTGGCGGCGGCGGGCGACGGCGTCCTCGCCGTCGGCGACCTCCCGCACGACTGGCTGTTCCCCCGCACCGCCGCCGTCGTCCACCACGCCGGGGCCGGCACCACCGGCGCCGCGCTGCGCGCCGGGGTCCCCGCCGTACCGGTGCCCGTCATGGTCGACCAGCCGTTCTGGGCCGCCCGGCTGCACCGACTGGGCGTCGCCCCGGAGCCGGTGCCGTTCGCGGAGCTCACCGCCGAGCGGCTCGCCGCCGCGATCACGGCCGCGCTGGACGAGCCGGTCCGCCGGCGCGCGGCCGCCGTCGCCGGGCTGATGGCGGCGGAGGACGGCGCCGGGGCCGTCCTCGCCCACATCGACCGGATCGTCACGGCCCCCGCCCGCTGAACCCCCGCCCGCTGAACCCCGGGCCTCCGGGAGCCCGGGGCGTCAGCCCCGGGCGAGCACCAGCGACTGCACCGCGGGGAGCCGGCGCCAGTCGCTGGACACGATGCTGGCGTGCGCCCGGGCCAGCTGTCCGGTCCGGTCGCTCGCCTCCTCGACGGTCGGGTCGGTGGCGCTGATCTGCGGCGCGACCTTCTGGGCGTCCGTCATCACCAGCAGGTAGTGCGAGCGGTCGTACCAGCCGGTGTCGATCCCGTTGAGGTAGCCGGCCGCGTCGCCGTCGAAGACCACGAACCAGGGGCGGATGCCGACGTCCCCGCCGGTGTACCTGCCCCGCGGGTCGCCGCCCGCCGCGCCGTGCACGGCCGGGAACAGCTGGGCCCGGCCGATCCGGCCGGCCGCCGCCAGGTCGCGCAGGTGGCGGCCGTACTCGACGTCGGTGTGCAGGGTGTCGAAGGGGTTGTGCTCCTCGACCGTCCCCGGGATCGCGTACAGCAGCACCCGCCCGGCGAGCGCCGAGCGGCTCGGCCAGTTGCCCGCCCGCACCGCCTCGTCGACGGTGGCGTAGGAGCCGCCGTCGGGCCTGGCCAGCAGGTCGGCCGGGCGCAGCACGGCGTTGCCGAGGTGGGCGGCGATCAGTTCGTCCAGCTGGTCGGGGCCCATCCCGAGGTTCGCGGCGAAGCCGCCCTTGACCTCCAGCTTGACCACCAGCGGGCCGGCGCCGGGGTGGGCGCCGAGCCAGACCCGGACGTCGTCGAGGCAGTTCTCCAGGTTCTTGTCGGCGCCACCGCTGTAGAGCTGGGCCGGGGTGGAGGCGGCGGTGCAGTTGTTGGAGTTGCCGAGCGGGTTGGAGTGGCTGACCTTCCACTCGTGGGTGACCGTGTCGGTCCACAGGTCCAGCTCGATCATGCCCGTGCCGGTGTCCAGGCCCTGGGCGAGGTACCGGTAGGCGGCCGGGTCGTAGGTGTTGTGCAGGCCGACGGTGGTGGCCGAGCCGAACGGCAGGGCGCCGGTGCCGTCACCGTCGACCGCGATGGCCGCCGACAGCGGCGCCAGGGCCGCCGCGGTCGCGAGCAGGCCGGCGGCCAGCAGGCCTGCCAGGGTGCGGCGTACGGTCATCGGAATCGTCCCCCCGGGTCGGTCGCGGCGGCCGCCGGTGCGGGTCGCCGGAGGCAGCATCGCCGGACGGGGCGTGCACCTCGTGAAGAGATCATGACCATAGCGTGACGACTTCCGGCGCTCCGCCCCGGCCCCGGTCCGCCACGCCCCGGCACTGACGGAGCGTCAGCTTTGTCGGTGCCGGGCGCTAGCGTGGCCCGCGCACGGACAACCGCGGGCGGCGCGGAACCGTGACGGCACGGCGCAGCGACAGCACAGGTCAGCAAGTGGAGGCAGCACCATGTCCTTGGTCCGGGTCCACAACTTCTCGATCTCCCTCGACGGGTACGGCACCGGGGAGGGCCAGACCCTGGAGAACCCCTTCGGGCACGCCGAGCACCGGCTGCACGACTGGTTCTTCAGGACCCGCACCTTCCAGCGGATGCACGGCGCGGGTGACGGCGACACCGGGGTGGACGACGCGATGGCCCGCACCTGGGGCGACGGCATCGGCGCGGAGATCATGGGCCGCAACAAGTTCGGCCCGCAGCGCGGCCCCTGGGAGGACGAGGCCTGGCGGGGCTGGTGGGGGGAGAACCCGCCGTTCCACACCCCGGTCTTCGTGCTCACCCACCACCCGCGCCCCAGCCTGGAGATGGAAGGGGGCACGGTCTTCCACTTCATCGACGCCTCCCCCGAGGAGGCGCTGCGGCAGGCCCGGGAGGCGGCCGACGGCAAGGACGTCCGGATCGGCGGCGGTCCGCGGACCGTCCGGGCCTTCCTGGAGGCCGATCTCATCGACCACCTGCACGTGGTCGTGGTGCCGATCGTGCTCGGGCGGGGCGAGTCGCTCTGGGAGGGGCTCGAAGGGCTGGAGCGGCGCTTCGACACCGAGGCGGTGACCAGCCCGAGCGGCGTCACCCATCTCACCTTCACCCGGCCCCGGACCGGCTGACGGCTGACGGCTGACGGCTGACGGCTGACGAACGCTCGACGGCCGACGGGCGGCCTCCCCGCATTCACTGCGGGGAGGCCGCCCGTCGTACCGGCGCCGGATCAGACCCGGTCGGCCGCGATCAGCACGTACTGGAACGAGCCGTCCTTGTAGGACTCGATGAACGCCTCCTCGATGCCGGTGACCAGCGAGGTGGTGTTGCGCAGCTCCCAGTAGGGCAGGGTGTCCGGGGTGAGGTCGATCACGGCCTGGGGCACCAGGCGGTTGTCGGCCATCGCCCGCAGGTACTCGCGGCGGGAGTGGATGTTGCACTCGAAGTGCGCGTTGATCTGCGAGACCCACTTCGACGGCTGGCCGTACTTCGGGTTCCAGCAGCCGGTGATGGTCACGTACCGGCCGCCGACCGAGAGCACCCGGGCGTGCTCGGCGAACAGGTCGTGCAGGTCGACGTACATGCTGGACTCGTTGTTCCAGGAGCCGGCGACGGAGCCGTTCTCCAGCGGCATGTCCAGCATGTTGGCGACCCGGGAGCGGACGAAGTCGCCGATGCCCAGCTCGCCGGCGCGCTTGTTGCCGAACTCGGCCTGCTGGGTGGAGAGGGTCAGGCCCTCGACCTTGCAGCCGAAGCGCTGGTGGGCCATGACCATCGAGCCGCCGCGGCCGCAGCCGGCGTCCAGCAGGGTGTGCTCGGGCTTGATGTCGCCGAGGTGGTCGAGCAGTACGTCGGCCTGGGCGGACTCCAGGCGGTGCAGCTCGGTGATGACCTTCTTCTCGCGCTCGCTGTCGGCCGGGTCGCCGATCGCGGCCTGGTCGATCTCGCCGATGCCGTAGTGGTGGTGGTACAGGCCGTCGACGTCGCCCAGGCGCAGGTTCACCGGGCGGGCCTCGTTGTTCCAGTAGCGGGCGATGTCGCTCTGGTACGGGGTTGCCGGGCCGGGGATGGCGCCGCTGGGGGTGGTGAGGTCGTCGGTCAGGGACATGGGGGTCAACTCCAGTGTTCTCACGGATGGTTAGCGGAAAATCAGGCGACTGCCCGGCCGGCCGGCGGCCGGCGCCGGGAACCGGAGGCGGTCACCAGAAGTCGGGCAGGCTGTAGCGGTGGATGTTGGTCTGGTGCCAGTGGTGGTTGCCGTCGAGCCACACGGCCACGCCGCGCAGGAACCGCACCAGGCTCGGCACCGGGCAGGCGACGGCCAGCGCGGCCGACTCGGCCTCGAAGGCGTGCATCAGCTCGTTGTGCACCTCGACGGCCTTCAGGTAGCCCTCCTGGCGGGAGACGCCCTCGCGCTCGGAGATCACCACCGGCAGGTTCAGGTGGAGCCCCGGGCTGGCGAGCTCCTTGGTGTACGAGTAGAGGTCGTTGACGATCGTGGTGGCGTTGCCGGCCAGGGCGATCACCCGCTGCATGGCGGGCAGCGCGTGGAGTTCGACCGGCAGCTCGTAGCCGCCGACGGTGTCGGTGATCGTCGGGCAGGGGCGGAAGTTGTTGAACTGGCGCATCGCCAGGTACTCCCACACCTCCGGGACGTGCTCGGCCTCGGCCCAGGAGGCCTCGGCCAGGTACCCCAGGTGCAACCGCGCCATGTCGTGCCGGAAGCGGTCCGCCTGGGAGGGCGTGGAGGCGCGGACGAAGTAGTCCATCGCCGAGCGGTACGAGCGCCGGGGCGCGTCCTCGGCGAGCGAGGCCTCCCAGGCCGGGTGGTACTCCCCGGTGGTGTGCAGCGGGTCCAGCGCGGTGTGGGCGAGCAGCAGGCGGCTGCCCAGGCCGATCGGCGAGCCGCCGAGGTCCTCGCAGTAGCAGTCGTCCACCGCGTTCTCGGCGACCATCAGCCGGGCCGCCAGCATCAGGTGGTCGATGCTCGGTGCGTCGGGGTGGCAGGCCACCATGTAGCGCCCGGTGGAGAACCCGTCGAAGTCCTTCTCCCACTCCGGCGGGTAGAGCTCGATCTCGTCGATCGCCCAGGCCTTGATGCGCTGGCTGAGCGCCTCCACCCGGACCGGGTCGGGCTCGGCGATCGGGTGGTGGTAGAGGCCGGGGATGGGGTCGCCGGTCCTCGGCTTCCCACCGCGCGGCGCGGCGGCGGCCGAGGCCGGCAGCAGCTGGGCGAGCGAGGGGACGGAGGGCAGTCGGAACCCGTCCAGGAGGGCGTCCAGCGCCCCGGACCCGGTGCCGATCCCGGGCGCGGCCCCGGCGCCGACCCCGATCTTGGCCGCGATCGCCTCCACGGCCACGACCTCGACCAGCGCGGCCTCGGCCACGGCGGTCTCGGCGGCCGACGCGGTCGGGACCTCGGATGCGGGAGCCTCGACCGCCGGAGCGGCGGGTGCCACGGCCTCGGGGGCCGGGACGGCGGGGGCGGCCTCCGGTACGACGACCTCGGGCACGGTCACCGCCGGCGCGGCGACCTCGGGCACGGCGGCCTGGGGTGCCGGGGCCTGCGGTGCCGGGGCCTGGGGCCTCAACTGCAGCCCGGAGGTGCCCAGTCCGGTGGGACCGCCGAGGATCCGCTCGATCGCCGGGGAGCTCATGAGTGCACCGCCGGGGCGGTGGCGGGCCCGGGTGGTGTGCCCGTTCCGGTGCGCAGGGGCATGGAGCCTCCTCTGAAGGGGATCGCAGGATTGACGGGTCGTCATCTCGCCCGCCGCGATGGGGAACTCCACGCCGCGGGCCCCGTCTCGCTCGCTTCACAACCGTAGGCGGGATGACCCGTTCCGAAACGCATCGGACGATCATCTACACCCGATTAGGTGAACGTTCATGCGTACGGCGTTTGAAACGCGCCCTCGTAGTGCAGCACTCCGCCCCACCACCCGGGGCCCGGTCGTGCGCCCGTCGACGCGCCCCGCCCCGGCCCCGCGTCAACCTGTCGCCCGCCCCCGTGTCCCGCCCCGCCCGGCGGCGTCGCGCCCGCCGCGACGGGGACCGTTCGAGCGCGGACGGCCCGGCCCGGCGCCGCCCACCCACGGCCCGGCGTCCGGCCGGTCGCATAAAGGGGAGAAGAATGGCCGGGGCGCCGTGCGAGGAACGGGGCCGGGAAGGAAGAGCAGCGCATGGAGAGCCAGCCCCGCAATCGCACCGCCCTCGTCGAGGACCTCATGGAACGGTTCCCCGACGTGCCCCGGGAGGCGGTGATCAAGGAGGACCTGCTGCGCGGCGGGATGGCCTTCGACGAGTCCGCACTCAGCGGCAGCACCGGCACCGACGGGAGCGGCGAGGTCAAGCCGAAGTCGTACTTCATCTTCTCCTTCGACCACCGCACCCTGCCCGAGCTCGGCGCGGCCGCGCTGAACCGGCCGCCGGAGGAGGTGGTGCTGACCGGCGGGCCGTACGGGCTGCGCCGCACCGTGGTGTCGGTGCGGGTCAACCCGGACTCGCCGTACCGGGTGCGGGCCGGCGAGGACGGCACCCTGGGCCTCTACCTGGACGGCGCGCGGATCGCCGACGTCGGTCTGCCGCCGATGCCCGACTACTACCGGCACACCCTGGCCAACGGGAAGTCGGTGATGGAGGTCGCCCCGACCATCCAGTGGGGCTATCTGATCTACCTCACGGTGTTCCGGGTCTGCCAGTACTTCGGCGCCAAGGAGGAGTGCCAGTACTGCGACATCAACCACAACTGGCGCCAGCACAAGGCCGCCGGCCGCCCGTACACCGGGGTCAAGCCGGTCGAGGAGGTGCTGGAGGCGCTGGAGATCATCGACCGCCACGACACCGCCCGGGCCTCCCGGGCGTACACCCTCACCGGCGGCGCGATCACCTCGCAGGTCGGCGGCCGGGACGAGGCGGACTTCTACGGGCAGTACGCCAAGGCCATCGAGGAGCGCTTCCCCGACCGCTGGATCGGCAAGGTGGTCGCCCAGGCGCTGCCGCGCGACGACGTCCAGCGCTTCCACGACTACGGCGTGAAGATCTACCACCCCAACTTCGAGGTGTGGGACAAGCGGCTGTTCGAGCTCTACTGCCCCGGCAAGGAGCGCTACGTCGGCCGGGACGAGTGGCACCGCCGGATCCTGGACTCCACCGAGGTGTTCGGCGCGGAGAACGTGATCCCCAACTTCGTGGCGGGCGTGGAGATGGCCGAGCCCTTCGGGTTCACCACCGTCGACGAGGCGATCGCCTCCACCCGGGAGGGGCTGCGCTTCTTCATGTCCCACGGCGTGGTGCCGCGCTTCACCACCTGGTGCCCCGAGCCCACCACCCCGCTCGGCAAGGCCAACCCCCAGGGCGCCCCGCTGGAGTACCACATCCGGCTGCTGCAGACCTACCGGGCCACCCTGGAGGAGTTCGGCCTCTCCTCCCCGCCCGGCTACGGACCGGCCGGGCCGGGCAGGGCGGTGTTCTCGGTCAGCTCCTTCATGGACTCGCTGCCGGGCTGACCGGCTGGTGGTGGCCCGCCTCACCCGGGGCGGGCCACCACCGCGGGGCTCAACTCCCGGGCATCGGGCGGACGGTGAGGATCTGCTCGGCCCGGCCCACCGGCCCGTCGACGTCGTGCAGCACGGTGCTGGTGACGCCGTGGCCGGCGGGGCCGAAGCTGACCCGGGTGTCCAGCCCGGTCCAGCGGCCGCCGGGGCGGCGGTGGAAGTGGACGGTCAGGTCGGTGTTGGGGAACATCCACGCGTCGGGCTGCTCCCGGACGGCGATCCCGTTGGCGGTGTCGACCAGCGCGATGAAGGCGGCGTGCGGGCTGCTGGGCTCCCCCGCGACGAGTTGCAGCGGGGTGGACAGCCAGGCGGCAGCGCGGCCGGGCGCGGTGGAGCGGCGGCGGACCTCGACGGAGGCGATGTAGCCGCCGGGCCACTGCTCGCTCATCGGCCAGGGCTCGAACTCCTCGGGCGCGGGCAGCGGTTCGTCGTGGGTGCCGGCGACGGCACTGGTGTCCTGCTCGGCCAGGAACCAGGCCCTGGCCCGGACCACGGCGCGGCCGGCGATCGAGGCGACCGCCTCCACCAGTTCGATGGTGCGGCCCGGGCGGAGGGTCTCCACCGTGATCTCCAGCTCGTCCAGGGCGATCAGGCCCAGTATGTCGAAGCTGATCCGGGCCAGCGCAAGGCCCTCGGCCGGGCGGCCGGCCACCTGCTGCCCGGCCCGGTGGTGATCGATCGCGTGGACGATCAGGCCGCCCACCGGGCTGAAGTGCTGCTCGTCGGGGTGCCAGGCGCCCTGGGCATGGGCGGTGGGCTTGTAGCGGTGCTCGCCGGTGCGCTGGTAGTAGCTCTCGGGGGCGGCGGTGGGGCTGGTCAAGGTGCGCTTCTCCTCGGGCGGATCGCGGGTGGTGCCGGGCGGGCGCCGCACCGGGCCCAGGCGTCGGCGGCGTCCGCGATCACGATCGTAGGAGCCCGAACCGCTCCGGGAGCTGTGATGCGCCCCACAGGCCGTCCGGCACGGCCCGGGGGCGCCGGGCTCAGCGCGCGATCAGCGGGTAGTGGTCGGAGAGGTCGGTGTAGGTGTAGCTCTTGCCCCAGCTGCTCACCGTCCACGGCGCGCTGTGCACCCGCCGCACCTCGTTGGTGTACTGCTGCGGGCGGGCGTGGTCGGCGCGGTAGAGCACGTGGTCGAGGTCCTCCTTGGGCTCGCCCGGGTAGCGGTACGCGGCGATGGAGTTGTCGGCGGTGTCGAAGGAGTACGGCCAGCCGGTGCGGGCGGAGGCCGGGGCGAGGTTGCCGCCGGTCAGCAGGGCCTGGTACTCGGTGCCGTGGAAGTCGATGTTGAGGTCCCCGGCGACCACGATCGGTTCGGCGGCCGGGATCCGCTTGGCGTCCAGGAAGGCCCGCATGGCGCCGAGTTGCCGGGCCCGGATGTCGGCGGCCTGGCCGCTGGCGCAGCCGGAGTCGGTGGACTGGAGGTGGGTGCCGACCACGTGGGTGCGGCGGCCGCCGACGTCCAGGACGGCGTAGGCGAAGCCCTTGTTGGACCACCAGTCCGAGCCGCAGGCGTCCTTGTAGACGTACTGCTCCTTGTGCAGGATCGGCCACTTGCTGAGCAGGACGACCCCGCCGTCCTCCGGCGTGGTGGCGCTGTAGCTGCCGGAGGTGGCGTCCCAGCCGCTGGTGGAGCGGCCGACCACGGGCGTGTGGTACGGGTAGGCGGCCGAGGCCTTGGCGACCAGGGCGTCGGAGGCGGCGTTGTCGAAGGCCTCCTCCAGCACGACCACGTCGTGGCCCTGGAAGAAGTCGGCCGCGGCGATGGCCTGGGCGCGGTGCTGCTGGCCCCAGTTGGGGTAGAGCGAGGTGCTCATCAGGAAGGTGTTGTAGCTCAGGACGTCCAGCGGCGGCGCGGTGGCCGGGGCGCTCTCGGCGCCGGCCGGGGTGCCGCCGAGGGCGGCCAGCACGGTGGCGGCGGCGCCGACGGCGAGGGTGCGACGGAGGGACGGCAGGGGCATCTGGGCTCCGTGGGGGAGTTGGCGACCCGGCGGGTCGCGGGATGTTGTGCATCCAACTTCGGTGCGTGCACGGCCCGCAAGACTTCCGGCGAGCATTCGGTGAATTCGTTCGGAACAGAACGGCCCTTCGGCGGCCTGCCCTCTCCCCCGGTCCTGACCTGCGGTCAGCGGGCCGCCGACGCGGATATCCCTCTCGACCCCCGCCAAAGGACCGATAAGATGACCGACGGTGTGCCGGGAAGTCTGGTCGGCTCGGGGGACGACTGCGGCGATCGGGCTTCGGCGACCCCGGTGTTCGCGATGGGTCGTTTCTGCAGATGCACGCCGTGGGGATCGTTCTCGTCCTGGTCGTCCTGGCCACCAGCGTGGCCACCTTCGCCCGCCGATGGCGGGTGCCCGCGCCCTCCCTGCTGGTGCTGGTCGGGCTCGGCGTCGCCCTCGTCCCCGGCGTGCCCGCCCTGCACGTGCCCCCGCAGATCATCGGCGCGGTGGTGCTGCCGCCACTGCTCTACTCCTCCGCCGAGGAACTGTCGCTGCGCGACCTGCGGACGGTCTGGCGGCCGGTCACCATCCTCTCCTTCGGCCTGGTCTTCGCCTCCGCCGCGGCCGTCGGCTTCGCGGCCGTCGCCGTCGCCGGACTGCCGCCCGCGATGGCCTTCGTGCTCGGCGCCGTGCTCTCCAGCACCGACCCGGTCGCGGTCACCGCGCTCGGCCGACGGCTCGCCCTGCCCGGGCGGGTCCAGGTGCTGGTCCAGGCCGAGAGCCTGTTCAACGACGCCACCTCGCTGGTGCTGTTCAAGGTGGCCGTGGGCGTCGCGGTGGCGGCCGGCGGGACGGTCGACCTGCCCGCCGCGGGCGGCGAGCTGGTACTGCTCGGCGGGGGCGGCAGCCTGGTCGGCGCGGCCGTCGCCGGGCTGGTCTGGCTGCTCCGCCGCCGCACCACCGACCCGGTGCTGGAGACCGTGATAGCCCTGGTCACCCCGTACGCGGCCTATGTGCTGGCGGAGTCCGCGCACACCTCGGGCGTCACCTCGGTGGTGGTCGCCGGGGTGCTGCTCGGCCGCTCCGGCCACCGGCTGACCGACGCCCGGATCCGGCTGCAGCTGCACGCCGTCTACGCGGTGGTGGTGTTCCTGCTGGAGAGCGTCGTGTTCTCGATCGTCGGCCTGGAACTGCCCACCCTGGTCCGGGAACTGCCGGCCGGCACCGGCTGGTGGCCGCTCCAGTCGATGGCGATAGCCGCGCTGCTGATCGCCGTCCGGGTGCTCTGGACCCTGCCGCTGACCCGCGCGGTCAAACCCAGCCAGGGGCGGCTGTCCTGGCGGGTCGCCGGGGTGGTCACCTGGGCCGGCACCCGGGGCGTCATGCCGCTGGCCGCCGCGCTGTCCATCCCGCTGCTCACCGACAGCGGCTCGCACCTGGACGGGCGGCCGCTGGTGCTGGTGCTCACCGTCTCCAACGTGGTGCTCACCCTGGTCGTCCAGGGCCTGACCCTGGCCGCCGTGGTCAACCGCTCCGGGCTCGCCCTGGAACCCGAGCACACCGCGCGCGAGGAGGAGGACGCCCGGGACGAACTCAACCGCGCCGCCCTGGACCACGTCGAGGGCCTGGCCGAGCTGGAGGCCGTGCCGGAGACCGCCGTCGACCGGGTCCGCCGCGCCCTGACCGCCCGGCTCGACCGCACCCCCGAGGCCCCGGACGGCACCACCGCCGACGACGCCTACCGCCAACTGCGGCGCGAGGTCATCGGGGTGCAGAACGCCCGGCTGCACGGCCTCTACGAGGAGCACCGGATCAGCGACACCACGCTGAGACTGCTCCAGCGCGACCTCGACCTGGAACAGGCGGCGCTGGGAAGGCCCTGACCGCGCCCGCCGGATTCAGAACATCAGCCGGACCAGGCCGACCGCGCCGAGCGCGCAGAGCACCGACAGCGCGGCGAGGCCGGTCGGTCCCGGTGGCGGCGGGAGTCGGCGCGCGGGGTCGACCGCCAGGCCGCGCCCCGGGCGGGCGGGGTGGTAGAGCACCACCGCCTCGTCGCCCTCCTGGAACCGGCCGCCCTCCGGCCGCTGGTCGGAGCGGACCAGCTCGACGGTCCGCCCGTCCGGCAGGCCGTACTCGATGGTCACCCGTCGACGGTCGTAGCCCTCGGCGGTGGTGTGCCACCGGACCTTCCGCACCCGGCCGACCACGCACACGCCCTCCCGGCGCAGCGCGCGGTCCGTCCCGCTCGCCGAGGCGAACAGTGCGGCAAGGCCGGCCAGGACCACCGCCCCGACCAGAAGGAACAGATCCACCACCCACACGACGGTCAATGTACCTACCACGCAAAGGAGTTGGGAAGACGGCCTGGGCCGGCCGCAGGTCGGGCGGCACCCCGGCCTTCCAGCACCGCGGGGCTGCCGTCACACTGTCGCGAGCACGAACGGAACCACCGGAAGACGGGGGCAGCATGGCCAGGCGTCCGAACAAGAAGCAGAAGAGGCCGCTCGCGGCGGGAGCGGCCCGGCCGGCCAAGGCGGTCCGGCGGCGCCCCCGCAAGGACGTCCCGCTCGCCCCGCGCACGGTGCGCCGGACCGCCCTGCTGGTCGGGCTGCTCGCCCCGGTGCTGATCCTGGGCCTGCTCGCGCTCGCCACCAACCCTGACTACCAGGCCCCCTGCACGATCCTGGCGGTCCTGGTGCTGATGGCGGCGGTCGTCGGACTGATGCTGATCCGCAGCACCGGCTGGGTGGTCTGGCCCGCCGTACTGCTGGGCGTGCTGCTGCTGGTGATCCCCACCGCCGCCTTCCGGGCCCAGCTGCTGTCCCACCGCGGGGTGGACACCCGGGTGGTGATCACCTCGGCCCACAGCGGCAAGGACAAGACGGGCAAGGTCAGCTGGACCTGCGGCGTCCGGAACGAGGACGGCAGCCCGCTGCCGCACGGCACCATCGGGGGCATCGGCTGCTCCGGCACGGCCGTCGGCCGGACGATGACGGTGCTGGCCGACCCGGACGGCTGGGCACCGCCGGCCACCCACGACGAGGACCTCTCCTTCCGCGGCGCCGGGGCGTACGTCGCGGGCGCCATCGCCGTCCTCTGGGCCGCCCTCACCTTCGGCGCGGCGCGGCGCACCCTGGGCCGCCGGTGACACCTCCTCGGATTCGCCGCCCTCCCCCCACGCGGTGACCAGGCGATCCCCCGTACCGGCAAAACCGGTTGGCCCGGTGCCCCTACTGGGCCGCTGACGGCGGATCTGCCGACCTTCTACCTGCCGTGAGGGAGGGCGCGCCCGTTCGTCACTCCTGCCGCAGGCCGTCCAGCAGCGCGAGGGCCTCCTCGACCGAGCCCGCCGGGTCGGTGACGGGGTAGAGCACGCCGCGGACCGTCCGGCCGGCGTCGAGGACCAGGGTGAGCCGCTTGAGCCGTTCGACGCCGGCGGCGCGGAAGGTGGGCAGCCGCAGCGCGGCGGCGAGTTCCAGTCCGGCGTCGGAGAGCAGGGGGAACGGGAGCCGGGTGTGTTCGGCGAACGCCGCCTGCTGGTCCGGGCGCTGGGTGCTGACGCCGTGGACGGCGGTGTCCCGGGCGGCGAACTCGCCCATCCGGTCGCGGTAGGTGCAGGACTCCAGGGTGCAGCCGGGCGCGCCCGGGATGTCGCCCCAGCCGGGCGGGTGGTCGACCCCTCCCGGGGCGTACGCGCCCGGGTAGCAGTACAGCACCGTCCAGGCGCGGTCGGCGGCGATCGGGTCGACCGTCGCACCGGAGGCGGTGGCGAGTTCCAGCGCGGGCAGCCGGTGGCCGACGAGCGAGTGCACCCGGCGGGTCTCGGCGGAGTCGGGGGTGCTGGTGCCGGTGAGCGAGCCGTCGCCGAGGACGTACCGCCCGCCCCAGTCCTGGAGGGCGACCAGCACCGGCAGCAGGCCCCGGCCCCGGTCCGTCAGGTGGTACTCGTAGCGCGGCGGGTGCGGGTGGTAGAGCCGTTTCTCCAGCACGCCGTCGGCGACCAGTCCCTTCAGGCGCTCGGCGAGCACCTTGCGGCTGATGCCGAGCCCGTGCTGCAGGGCGTCGAACTGGTGGGTGCCGCCGGCGACGTCCCTGATCAGGAGCAGGGTCCAGGTGTCCCCGACGACGGTCAGGGCCTGGGAGATCGCGCAGTCGGGGTCCGCCGCTTCGGTGTGCCGCATGAACACCCATTATAGTGAGTTCCCAAACGGAACTCACTCGGTCGTGGACCGGTGACGGCGAAGGGGTGGACGTGGCGACGAAGACGGTGGACACGGCGAGAACGGCGGACCCGGTCGGGGCGGGCGGGAGCCGGAGCGGGGCGGGGGCGTTCTGGCGCTTCTGGACCGCCTCGACCGTCAGCCGGCTCGGCGACCAGGTGACCACGGTGGCGCTGCCGCTGATCGCCGTGGTCACCCTGCACGCCTCGGCCTTCCAGGTCGGCCTGATCACCGGCGCCGCCTACGTCGCCTGGCTGGTCATCGGGCTGCCGGCCGGCGTCCTGGTCCAGCGGCTGCCCCTGCGCGGCACCCAGGTCGCGATGGACCTGCTCCGCGCGGCAGCGGTCACCTCGGTGCCGCTGGCCGCCTTCCTCGGGGTACTGGGGCTGCCGCAGCTGGTGCTGGTCGCCCTGCTGGTCGGCTTCGCCGGCGTGCTCTTCGACGTCGGAAACTCCACCTTCCTGCCCGCCGTCGTCCCCAAGGAGCAGCTGACCAGCCGCAACAGCCTGCTCTCCGGCAGCGTCGCGGCCACCGACCTGGCCGGGCCCTCGCTCGGCGGCGTGCTGGTCCAACTCGTCGGCGGCGCCGCCTCGATGCTGCTGGACGCGGTCAGCTACCTGGCCTCGGCCGCTCTGCTCGGCAGCCTGCCGCGGATCGCCCGGTCCGCCGCCCCGCGCACCGGCGGCGCCGGGATGCGCGAGCAGATCCGCGAGGGCTGGCGCTTCGTCACCCGGCACCCGGTGATCCGGCCGTGCGTCGCGGACGCCACCGCCCTGAACTTCGTCTGCGGCGGCCTTATGACCCTCACCCCGGTGTTCCTGGTCCGCACCCTCGACGCCCCGGCCGCCGCCGTCGGCGCCCTGATGGCCACCGGCGGACTCGGCAGCCTGCTCGGCGCGGCCGCCACGCCCCGACTGGTCGCCCGGCTCGGCGGCGCCCGCGCGCTGCGCTGGGCGGCCGCGGTGTCCACCGTGTTCGCCCTGCTGCTCCCGGCGGCCGGCTCCGGCTGGGGCACCCTGGTCTTCGCCCTCGGCAACGCCGGGTTCTCGGCCGGGGTGGTGGTCGCCAGCATCGTCACCCGCACCCACCGGCAGACCCACACCCCGCCGGAGCTGCTGTCCCGGGTGATGGCCACCGTCCGCTTCGTCTCCTGGGGCGCGATCCCGGTCGGCGCCCTCGCGGCGGGCGGCGCGGCCGCGCTCTGGGGGCCGCGCACGGCGCTGCTGCTGGTCGCCGTGGTCAGCGTGGCGAGCCCGCTGATCCTGCTGGCCAGCCCGATCCGCCGGATGCGCGAGCTGGCCTGAGCCGGGGGCCGGGCCTGGCTCCCGGCGCGCCGCCGTCCTCAGAAGTCGCCGACGGCCAGCCCGAGGTGCTCCTGCCAGGCCTCCCGGCCCGCCGGGGTCACCGCCAGGGCGCGGCCGGTGCCGACCCGGGTGAGCCAGCCGGCCGCGAGGGCGTGGGCGCACAGGCCCGCCCCGGCCGCGCCGCCCAGGTGGGAGCGGCGCTCGGTCCAGTCCAGGCAGGCCCGCACCGCGGGGCGGCGCGGGCCGCCGGGCAGGGCGACGCCGAGTCCGGCCAGCCAGTCCCGCCCCTCGGCGGTCAGGGCCGGCTCGGGCCCGAGGTCCAGCAGGCCGCGCCCGACCATCGCCTCGGCGACCGCCAGGCCGAGGGCGCCCGCCAGGTGGTCGTAGCAGAGCCGCGCCCGGGCCAGGGCGTGCCGGCGGCCGGAGGCCGCGAGGGTGCGGGGCGGAGCGCTCCGGCGCGGGGCCAGTTCGGCCAGGCTCTCGATCAGCGCCACCACCCGGGGGTCGGTCAGCCGGAGGTAGCGGTGGCGGCCGTGCCGCTCCTCGGCCAGCAGTCCGCCACCGACCAGCAGGTTCAGGTGGGAGGTCGCGGTCGACGGCGCGACCCCGGCGTGCCGGGCGAGCTCGTTCGCGGTCCAGGCCCGGCCGTCCAGCAGCGCCAGGCAGAAGCCGGCCCGGGTGCCGTCGGCCAGCAGCCTGGCCACGGCGGCCAGGTCCACGCCCACGTCCCGGTCGGCGGATCGGTCGGCGGATCCACCGGCGGATCGGTCATCGGATCGGTCGTGCATGCCCTCCATTCTCGCCCGGCACGCTTCGACGCCCGTCGAAGCGTCCGCGCCGTAGCGTTCCCGGGTCCGCCGGGCCACCAGGGCCCGTGAACAGGAGGAACCGTGTCCACCACCCGTCCACCGGAAACCCCGGAACTGACCGTCACCGACTCCCCCGCCGCCACGGACCTCGCGCTGGTCTCCGACGGCCTGGACGGCTTCAACGTCGAGCGGTCCGGGATCGACGACCGCAGGCCGCTCGCCGTCCTGGTCCGCGAACCGGGGACGGGCCGGGTGCTCGGCGGGCTGACCGGGCGCACCTCGCTCGGGCTGTTCTTCGTCGACCTCTTCTTCCTCCCGCCCGAGCTGCGCGGCAGCGGGCTGGGCGGCGAGGTCCTGCGCCGGGCCGAGCAGGAGGCCCGGGACCGCGGCTGCCGCTCCGCCGTGCTCTACACGATCAGCTTCCAGGCCCCCGGCTTCTACCTCAAGCACGGGTGGACGGTGCTCGGCGAGGTCCGGTGCGATCCGCCGGGCACCAGCCGGGTGTTCCTCACCAAGAACCTTGAGGGGCCCAACCCACCTACCACGGAGGGGAGTTCCGAGGAGCGCCGGCACAGCCCGCTCGGCCGTTCGTCACCGCTCGGCACACTGAGGCCGGCGTTCTCGGCGGCCGTGCCGTAGACCTGACAGAGTCCACCGCCGCCCGGGCCCGACCGCGCCCCGCGAGCACCACGCCGGCCCCGGCCCCCCGCGCGGGGAGCCGGGGCCGGTGGCCGCGATCAGTGCTGGCCGGGGTAGCCCGGCTGGCCCGGGTAGGGCACGTTCGGGACCTGCGGCGGGTACGGCTGGGCCTGCGGCGGCACCTGGGCGCCGGGCTGCGCCGGGTACGGCTGGGCCGGCGGGTACGCCTGCGGGGCCGGGTAGGGCTGGGCGGCCTGCGACGCCGGGTACGGCTGCTGCTGCGGGTACGGCTGGGCGGCCTGCGGGGCCGGGTACGGCTGGGCCTGCGGCGCCGGGTACGGCTGGCCCTGCGGGGCGCCGAAGCCCTGCTGCTGCGGGATCATCTGCTGGGCGGGCGCGGGCTGACCGGCCATCGGGTGGCCCATCATCGGCTGGCCCGGGACGGGCTGACCCGGCATCGGGTAGCCCTGGTTCTGCGGGGTGTCGAAGGGCTGCGAGCTCGGGTCGATCGACCCGGGCGGGAAGGCCGCGCTCAGCTGGTCCATCTCGGCCCGCCAGATGCGGTGGATGTTCAGGCGCACCGGGTTGGTGTTGCCCGGCATCTGGACGTACATCGAGCTCCAGATGCTGGCCCGCTTCACCCGGCTGACCGGGAAGGCGTGCCGCGGGAAGGCCGCGACCACCTCGCCGGGGCGGTTGTTCCAGCGGTTCGCCGAGTTGATCACCACGTGGCTGTTGGTGAGCGTCAGGAAGTAGTACCTGCGGGTCAGCACGATGATCAGGCCGACGAGCGGAATCTCACCGAGCGCGGCGGCGAGCCACGGGCTGGGGCCGCTCTCCGCGTGCACGCAGGCGATGAAGGTCTCGCCGGGAGGCGCCACCTGCGAGAGCTTCTCGATGACCTGGGCCTTCTGCTTGGCCCGGAGGAATGCCATGGTCTTCTGTACCTCTTACCCCGTCGTGTCCGCCGACTCGGTGCGGCGGGAAATCGGCTGAGGTTAGCAGGTGGTGATGACACGTCGAACGCCAGCGCCCACGCGGTCGACGGCGCCCCGCCGGGCCTGGTCCCGGCGGGGTCGAGTCGGTATGCGGAGCATCCTTCCGCCGCCCGGGCGGCGGCCGTTCCGGCTCAGCGCACGGTGGTGACGGTGAACCCCTCCGGGGCGTCCAGCCGTACCGTCCCGGTGTGGTCGGTCGTCACCTCGATCGGCAGCCCGGCCACCCTCAGCCCGCGGATCCGCAGCGACTCGTACCCGGCCGGGACCCGCTCGCGCACCCACAGCCGGCGGCCCGGCACGTCCGCGTCCAGTCCGAGCAGCGCCTGCAGCACCAGCACGGCGGCCGCGGCGGCCCAGGCCTGCGGACGGCAGGAGGCCGGGTACGGGACGGGCGTGGCGTACCGGTCGCGCGAGTAGCCGGCGAACAGTTCGGGCAGCCGGTGGTCGAAGGCGGCGGCGGCGCGCACCAGTCCGTCGGCGAGCGGTGTGGCGGCCCCGTGCAGTCCGGCCCGGGCGAGGCCGTGCACGGCGATGGCGCCGTCGTGCGGCCAGACCGAACCGGTGTGGTAGCCCAGCGGGTTGAAGCCGGTGCTGGCGGCGTCCAGGGTGCGCAGCCCGAAGCCGCTGTCCAGGCCGGGGGCGGTGAGCCGGCCCGCCACCAGCGCGCTCTCCTCGGCGTCCAGCAGTCCGGTGCCGAGCAGGTGGCCCAGGTTGGAGGTGACCGAGTCCACCGGCCGCTTGGCGCCGTCGAGGGCGACCACCGGGTAGCGGCCCTGCTCGTCCGCGGTCCAGAAGCGGTCGCGGAAGCGCTCGCGCATCCGCTCGGCCCACTGCCGCCAGTGCGCGGCGCCGGGGCGGCCGAAGGCCTCCAGCAGGTCGGCGGTCCCGACGGCCGCCTCGTGGGCGTAGGCCTGGACCTCGCTGAGCGCGATCGGGGCGGCGGCGATCCTTCCGTCACGGAAGCGGATGCCGTCCGAGGAGTCCTTCCAGCCCTGGTTGGAGAGGCCGCGGCCGGTGCTGTCGACGTACTCCAGGAAGCCGTCGCCGTCCGCGTCGGCGTACCGCTCCAGCCAGCCGAGTGCGGCCTCGGCGTGCGGCAGCAGTTCCTCGACCTGGTCGGCGGGCAGGCCCCAGCGCCAGGCGTCGTGCAGCAGGGTGAGCCAGAGCGGGGTGGCGTCGGCGGTGCCGTAGTAGCTGGGCGGCAGGTGGGCGCCGGTGTCCAGGTGCTGTTCGGCGCGGCGGACCTCGTGCAGGATCTTGCCGGGCTGCTCCTCGGTGACCGGGTCGACGGTGCGGCCCTGACGGCGGGCCAGGGTGCGCAGGGTGCCGGCCGCGAGTTCGGTGCCGAGCGGGAGCATCATCCGGGCCGCCCAGAGGGAGTCGCGGCCGAACAGGGTGAGGAACCAGGGCGCTCCGGCGCCGAGGAAGGCGTCGGCGGGGCGCAGCGGGTCGGTGAGCAGCAGGCCGCGCAGGTCGTGGTGGGAGCGGGTGAGCCAGCGGGCGAGGTGGTGGTCGCGGCCGGTGACCTCGGGGGTGCTCCACGGGGTGCTGGTGGCGGCGGGGAAGAGGTCGCCGTCGCGGTGCTCGGCGGTGCACTCCAGGACGGCCTGCCAGCGTTGGCCGGGGGCGAGTTCGAGCTCGTAGCCGAGGGTGCCGGTGGCCGGGTCGAGGTGGTCCGGTGCGGGGGTGAGGGTGAGCGCGGCGGTGAGCGGGCCGGCGCTCCAGCGCAGGCCGTCGCCGTGGGCCTCGGGCCGGACGGGGGTGCCGGTGCGGCCGGCCTTGACGTGGTCCATGGTGGCGAAGTCGCTTGCGGCGCGCACCTCCAGCCGCAGTCGGGCGGGGCGGCCGCCGGCGTTGTGGAGGGTGTAGCGCTCGACCAGTCGGCCGGGGTGGAGTTCGCGGCGGCGTTCCAGGGTGGTGGCCGGGTCGGCGGTCTGTTCGGCGAGTCCGCGCAGCACGGTGACGAAGGCGGTGTGGCCGTCGGCGCCGTCGGCGGCTGCGACCGGGACGTTGGGGATGCCGGGGGCGCCGACCTCCAGGCGGGAGAGGATCCGGCGGTCGCCGTGGTAGAAGCCGTCCGCGCCTTCGGCGATCCGGCCGTCGGGGCGGGCGGCGCAGAAGCTCGGGGCGGCCACGGAGAGCCGGGCGTCGTGCAGGAACGGCTGCAGCTCGATCGCTGACATGGTCTCCTCGTTCTGGGTTCGGGTCTTGACAGTTGCTTCCACCCGGGCGCAACCTTTCTGCCATTGGAGCGTTCCAAGACATTAACTCGCCTGGTGGGCAGGAGGGAACCCCGTATTGGAACGCTCCAAACGTGGCGACAAACCCTTGTCGAGGGCGACAGAACCTAGGATCACCGTCATGCATGCACACTCATCCCCCAGGCCCAGGACAGGGTCCGCGGTGACCCTCGAAATGGTCGCCGCCCGGGCCGGCGTGGGCCGTCAGACGGTGTCCAACGCGATCAACTCACCCGACCTGCTGCGCCCCCAGACACTGGAGCGGGTCCGCCGCGCCATCGACGAACTCGGCTACCGGCCGCACCGGGCCGCCCAGGCCCTCAAGACCAGGGCCAGCCGGCTGATCGGCTACGGCATCCGCTCCAGCAGCACCGGCGTGCCGACCCCCGTCCTGGACCAGTTCCTGCACTCCCTCTCCGAGGCCGCCGACCGGGCCGGCTACCGGGTGGTGCTGTTCGCCGTCGCCCCCGAGGACGACGGACTCACCGGCTACCAGCAACTCCTGGACGAGCACGGCGCCGACGGCTTCGTGCTCAGCGGCACCGACCGCGGCGACCGCCGCCAGGGCTGGCTGCACGAACGCGGCGTCCCCTACGTCGCCTTCGGCCGCACCTGGACCGGTCGGGACGTCGGCGACTGGGTCGACGTCGACGGCGCCGCCGGCACCTCCGCCGCCGTCCGCCACCTGGCCGGGCTCGGCCACCGCCGGATCGGCTTCCTCGGCTGGCCCAAGGGCTCCGGCGTCGGCGACGACCGCGCCCGCGGCTGGCAGGGCGCGATGCGCGAACTCGGCCTGTCCACCCGGGGCCGCCGGATGGAGAGCGCGGACGACCCGGGACACGCCACCGAGGCCGCCGAACGACTGCTCGCCACCGGCGCCACCGCCGTGGTGGCCGCCAGCGACACCCTGGCCCTCGGCTGGTACCAGGCGCTGCGCCGGGCCGGCCGCACCCCCGGCCCGGAGGCCGCCGTCATCGGCTTCGACGACTCCCCGATCGCCCCGCTGCTGTTCCCCTCGCTGTCCAGCCTCGCCCAGCCGCTCGACGCGGTCGGCCGCGCCTGCATGCAGCTGCTCCTGGAACGCCTCGGCGACCACCGACGACCCATCGAACACGTCCTGCTGGAACCGGAGTTGGTCCTCCGCGAAAGCGCGTGACGCCCTTCCCCCGAAGGTTCTCCACCACCCCTCCCACCGCAAGGAGACCCCGCATGGTCACCTCCCGCACCCTCGCCGCGGCCGCCGTCTGCGCGGCCGTCGCCCTCGGCGCCGTCACCGGCTGCTCCTCCTCCGGCGGCTTCGGCGCCTCCCCCGCCCAGCAGTCCTCCGGCGCCCACCAGAGCCTCACCGTGCTGATCGCCACCTCCGGCGAGGCCGAGACGGCGGCGGTCAAGGCCGCCACCGCCGACTGGGCGCAGCGGACCGGCAACACCGTGACCGTGCAGATCGCCAGCAACATCAACCAGCAGCTCGGCCAGGCCTTCGCCGGCGGCAACCCGCCGGACCTCTTCTACGTCAACTCCGACCAGTTCGCCAACTACGCCAAGGGCGGCTCGCTGTACGCCTACGGCGACCGGATCCCGGACGCCGCCGACTTCTCCGAGCAGCTGCGCAAGGCCTTCAGCTACAACGGCAAGCTCACCTGCCTGCCCAAGGACAGCTCCACCCTGGCGCTGGCCGTCAACACCGACCTGTGGCAGCGGGCCGGCCTGACCGAGGCCGACTACCCCACCACCTGGCAGCAACTCGCCGACGACGCCGGCAAGCTGACCAAGGACGGCGTCACCGGCCTGGTCACCGCCCCCGACTACCAGCGGGTCGGCGCCCTGCTGAAGCAGGCCGGCGGCTGGATCACCAACCCCGAACAGACCGCGATGACCGCCGACAGCCCCGCCGACCAGCAGGCACTGGAGTACCTCCAGGGAATGATGAAGGCCGGCTCCGCCAAGTACGTGGCCGAGGTGGACGCCGGCTGGGGCGGCGAGGCACTCGGCAAGGGCCGGGCCGCGATGACCATCGAGGGCAACTGGCTCAAGGGCGCGATGGCCAAGGACTACCCGAACGTCCCGTACAAGGTGCTCCCGCTGCCCGCCGGACCGGGCGGCCCCGGCACCCTCGCCTTCAGCAACTGCTGGGGCATAGCCGCGAAGAGCAGCCACCAGGCGGCCGGCGTGGACCTGGTCAAGCACCTCACCGGCGCCGACCAGCAGCTGGAGTTCGCCAAGGCCTTCGGCGTGATGCCCTCGCGCACCAGCGCGCTGGCCGCGTACGCCCAGAAGTACCCCGAGTCCAAGGCCTGGGTCGACGGCGTCGCCCACTCCCAGCCGCCGGTCACCATACCCGGGTTCAACCAGGTGCTCACCCAGTTCAACACCGACCTCCAGTCGCTGCGCACCGGTGACCCGGCGACCATCCTCGGCGCCCTCCAGCGCAACGGCGAGCAGGCCCTCAAGAATGCGAAGTGACCGCACCCCCGGACGTCTCCGCGAGGGGGCCTGGGGCTGGCTGTTCACCGGCCCGATGGTCCTGGTGCTCGGCCTGTTCATGGTCCTGCCGATCGGGATGGCGCTCTGGGTCAGCCTGCTGCACTGGGACGGCCAGTCCAACCCGTTCGGCGGCGACGCGGACTTCGTCGGCCTGGACAACTACCGCCGGCTGTTCGCCGTGGACGGCCTGGACCGCACGCTGTTCGCCACCTCGCTGCGCAACACCCTCTACTACGTGCTGCTCACCGTGCCGCTGCAGACCCTGTTGGCGCTGTCCCTCGCGATCGCCGTCAACCAGCGGATGCTGCGCGGGCGGAGCGCGCTGCGCACGGTGTTCTTCTTCCCGTCCGTGACCAGCTCGATCGCCGTGTCGACGGTCTTCCTGTTCCTCTTCCAGGGCAGCGGCGCGGTCAACCGGATGCTGTCCTGGTTCGGGGTGAAGGGCCCCAACTGGTTCGCCGACCCGCGCGGCCTGGTCTGGCTGGTGCTCGGGTGGTTCGGCGTGGACCAGCCCGCGCCGACCGCCGGCGGGCCGCTCGGACTCTCCTGGTCGGAGTGGTTCGCCGGGCCCTCGGTCGCGATGTGCGTCCTGATCCTGATGGCGGTGTGGACCACCTCCGGCAGCTTCATGCTGATCTTCCTCGCCGCCCTCCAGGACATCCCGCGCGAACTGGAGGAGGCCGCCGCGCTGGACGGCGCCAACCGCCGTCAACTGCTGCGCAACGTCACGCTGCCAGCGCTGCGGCCGGTGCTCTTCCTGGTGCTGACGCTGGGCCTGATCTCCACCTGGCAGGTCTTCGACCAGGTCTACGTGACGGGCAAGGGAGCGCCCGGCAACACCACCCTCAGCCCCGCCTACCTGTCCTACTCGGCCGGCTTCGACAACGCCGACTACGGGCAGGGCGCCGCCATCGCCTTCGTCCTGCTCGGCCTGGTCCTGCTGTTCACCGCCGTACAGCGGTGGGTGCTGCGGGAGCGGGGCGGGAAGCCGGAAGCGAAGCCGGAGCCACGTCCGAAGGGAGTCCCCCGTGCCACCCGTTGACCGCAGGGCCGCCGCGGACCGGCCGGTGCTCGGCCGCTTCCCCCGGCCGGCCCGCCTGCTCGGCTACGCCGCGCTGCTCGGCTTCGCGCTGCTCTACCTGCTGCCGTTCCTGCTGCAGTTGGCGAACAGCTTCAAGACCGACCCGGACGCGGCCGCCCACCCGATGACGCTGCTGCCGGACGGCGGCACCCTCGCCTCCTACCGGCGGCTGTTCGGGCTGGCCGAGGGCGTGGAGAACGTCCCGTTCCTCGGCTGGCTGGGCAACAGCGTGCTGGTGACCGTCCTGATCACGGCCGGCCGGGTGCTGTTCGACTCGATGGCGGGCTACGCCCTGGCCCGGCTCAGGTTCCCCGGCCGCCGGGCGCTGTTCGCCTTCGTGCTGGCGGTGATGGCGGTGCCCGGCGTGGTGCTGCTGATCCCGAAGTTCCTGGTGCTGAAGAGCTTCGGGATGTTCGACAGCTACGCCGGGATGGTCCTGCCGCTGCTGGTCGACGCCGCCGGGGTCTTCATCATGAAGCAGTTCTTCGAGTCGGTGCCGCGCGAGGTCGAGGAGGCGGCGCGGATCGACGGCGCCGGGACGTTCCGGATCTTCTGGTCGGTGGTGCTGCCGATGGCCCGGCCCGCGCTGATCACCCTCACCGTGCTCTCCTTCCAGAGCTCCTGGAACGAGTTCACCCACTTCCTGGTCTCCACCCAGTCCAGCGAGCACGACACCCTGACGACCGGTCTCGCCCACTTCGTGGCAGGCGGGCTGGGCTCCGGGTCGCAGTACCCGCTCAAGCTGGCGGCGGCGCTGGTCTCCACCCTGCCGGTGGCGCTGCTGTTCTTCCTGTTCCAGCGGCACTTCGTCCGGGGCGCCAACTCCGGCTCCTCGAAGGGCTAGCCGAGTCCAGCCGAGCCGTCCCGTAACGGACGGGGCCGGTGGCCGGGTTCACCCGCCGGTCCGGGCGGGGGCGGAACCCGGCCACGGGGTCGTCATCCAGGCCGGATCCGTTAAAGCCGGGGTCAAATAATCGTGTGCGTCCTTGCTGATACTGTGCTGACATTGTATTGCGCTGCGGTGCACTTCACCGCAGGGGAGGGATCGGCCTGTTCCCGTTCGATCAGGCCCTGTCACACAGGAGTTCCACCATCAACACCGCCATCCGCAAGGCCGCGCGCGGCGCGCTGCCCGTCGCCGTCACCGCCTCCGTCCTCGCCGTCGGCCTCACCGCCTGCGGCACCGCCGAGCAGCTCTCGGCCGGTCAGAAGGTGTCGAAGGCCTTCGGCAAGGTCGGTGACGGCAAGTCGGCCGGCTTCACGCTCTCCGTGGACGCCACGCCGGAGCAGATCGTCGCCTTCTCCAAGGCCACCGGCGACGACCCCGTCGACGAGCAGAGCGCGAAGGGGCTGTCCGGCCTCTCCATATCCGTCGCGATCTCCGCCGACAAGCCGCTCAAGGACGTCGACGCCTTCAAGAACGCGACCGCCAAGGACGCCAAGGCGCAGCAGGACGTCTCGCTCGACAAGTCGGTGCGGGTCGCCTACGTGATCGCGGACAAGAAGGGCACCCCGCTCCTGGAGTACCGCCAGGTCGAGGCCAAGGGGTACCTGCACGTCGACATGAAGAGCGTGCTCAAGCTCACCGGCCAGGACCCGTCCGAGATCGACACGGTCGCCAAGGACCTGCCCGCCGACATGGCCCCCGCCAAGGACGTGCTGACCGGCAAGTGGGTCTCGCTCGACCTCCAGCAGCTGGCCGACGAGGCCAAGAAGTCCGAGGACGGCAAGGGCGGCAAGCCCGAGGCGGTCCCCTCGGTCGACCCGCAGGCCGGCCAGGAGCTCTTCAACTCGCTGAAGGACGTCTTCAACCGGACGGTCACCTTCGAGGACAAGGGCAAGCAGGACGGCGCCGAGCACATCTGGATGAGCGCCCCGGCCAAGCAGGCCGTGGACGAGCTGTACAAGGCCCTCAAGCCGCTCTCCGGCAAGTTCCCGCAGCAGTTCAAGAAGTTCCCGACCGAGGCCCCGAAGGACGTCCCGGACCGCAAGGTCGGCGCCGACCTCTACCTGAAGAACGGCGCGCTCTCCTCGGCCACCTTCGACCTCGCCCAGCTGGAGAAGAAGGTCGAGCCGGGCGTCAACTTCCCGGTCAAGCTGACCTTCAACCAGGAGGCGCCGAAGGTCGACGCCCCCGCCGACGCCACCAAGATGACCACCGAGGATCTGATGAAGACCTTCCTCGCGCTGGCCTCGGGCGGCGCGGACGCTGGTTCCGCGGAGGACGGCGGCGTTCCGCCGGTGCCCGCCGACGCCGCGCCGCTGACGGACGCCCAGCTCAAGCAGCTGACCGCGCTCGGTGTGCCGGAGGCCCAGGCCAAGGCGTTCAACAAGATGGGTCTGGGCTTCGAGGACATCAAGGCCCTCGCCACGGAGAAGTGACCGTCCCCGCCTGAGGAACGGCTGCGCTCCTGACGCAGCGACCGGCCGACCGCCTCCGCGGTCGGCCGGTCGCGTTGTCGGGGCCGCCTAGGTCCTGTCCGGGGCTCAACCCCGCTTGCGCAGGCTGACCTTGGCCCGCACCGGCATCGGCGCCTCCGGGTCGCTCGCCGTCCGTACGGCCTCCACCGCCACCAGCTCGTTGGGCACCCGGGTGCGCGCGCCCAGGCCGAGGAAGCCGCCCTCCTCGTTGGCGTCGGCGACCACGGTGGCGATCTCCAGCAGGAAGGCGCGGTACTCGGCGAGTTCGTCCGGCGCCTGCTCCGCGACGATCCGTGCCGCCGCGCGGACGGTCTCCAGCGCGGGCCCGCGGTACTCGGCGTAGCGGGTCTCCGGGCGCAGCCCGGTGTCGAAGGTGGAGGCGGCCGCGAGCTCGCGGACGAAGCGCCGGGGGTGGCCGGTGCTCGCCTCGCGCAGCAGCTTGACGATCGCGATGATCTCCTCCGGGTCCGCGACGCCCTCGGCGAGCGCGACCAGCACGCCGGAGGCCATCAGCGCCCGGCCGAGCGTCGCCCAGTCCTCGGGGGTGAAGTCCAACTCCCCCACCCCGTCGGCGACCCGGCCGATCCGCACCACCTGGAAGCCGACCTCGGCGAGCACGGCGGGGATCAGCCGCACCGACTCCACCGTCCGCGCCCGGGCCCGGTCGGACAGCTCCTCCCAGGGCAGGAAGGCCGCCCGGCCGTCCCGCTGACCGGGGACCGGTGCGTCCTGGCCGGGCGTCCCGGACTCGGCGCCGGTGCCGTAGCGGTGCTCGTGCTCGTGCTCCAGCCGGGCCAGCACCTCGGCCTCCTCCTCGGTGAAGTCCTCGAAGCCGCCGACGGCTTCGGGCGCGGTCTGCTCGGAGGCGGGCACCATCAGGCAGCCGACCGCCGCGAGGCGGTCGCCGAGCTGCCGGGCCTGGCGCCGGTTGGCCGTCCGCAGCTCCTCGGGCAGTTCCTCCCAGGGCAGCAGGGCCGGCCGGCTGCCCGCCTCCTCGCCGTCCTCGACCGCCGCCGCCACCCGGCTCCGGTGGATGGCCCGGGCCAGTTGCCGGGTGACCTGGGCGTTGGTGTAGTCGGCCAGGCTCTCGATGATCATCCCCTGTGCCTCCAGCCGGTCCTTCATCCGGCCGCACTCGTACAGCACGGCCTCGGCGTCCAGCAGGGTCTGCTCGGCGCGGCGGTCGCCGGCCTTGCCCAGCACGTCCTGGCCGACCATGATCACGATCATGAAGATCAGCTGGGCCAGGGTGGACAGGAAGCTCATGAAGGCGAACGGGTACGGGTCGAAGGTCTGCAGTCCCAGCCGGGACATCCCGATCCACACCACCTGCGTCACGGCCGCGAGGTAGAAGGCCCACATGCTGCCCAGCCGTCCGGTCAGCCAGGCGGCGATCCGTCCGTTGACCCCGGTGACCTGGTCCAGCGCCTGCGGCGGCTGCTGCACCCGGTGCCGGTGGATCCACGGGTGCCCGCTGGTCTCCAGCAGGCTGACGCCCCGGCCGAGCGCCCGGTCGTGCCGGTCCAGGTGCTCCTGGAGGTCGGCGACCTTGGCGAAGATCGCCTCGGCGTTCTCGTAGGTCTGCACCGCCCGGCGGTCGGCGGCCTGGCCGAGCACCCGTTGGCCGACCAGGATCGCCAGGCAGAGCACCAGTTGGACCACGTTGTCGAGGAACAGCAGGAACCCGAAGGGGTAGGGGTCGATCGCGTGCAGCGGCCCCCAGGTCGCCAGCGCCATCCACCCGCCGACCAGCACCAGGGTGACGTACAGGGCGGGCATCGACCCCACCGCCCGGGTCAGCGCGGCCGCGATCGCCCCGTTCAGCCCGACCTGTTCGTCCGCCATCGCCACCGGCTGCTGCCTCGGCTGGTCGATCCCCGTACCGGCGTCCGTCACGCCCGCTCCTCCCGCTCGACTCCGGCAACGGCGCGGGAGTCGTGGTCATGGCCGGTTCATGATGCCAGCAGTCGGCCGACCCGGCAGGCGGACGAACGACGTTCTTAACGCGCCGTCAACACCCGTGCCGGGCGCGGGGTGCAGCTCGACCCGGCCGTGCCGGAGGTGGTTGCGGTGGCCGTCGGCGAACTCCAGGCGGAGGCTGCGGTCGGCCAGGGCGGCCACCACGACGGCGCTCTCGACCGTTCCGTAGGAGCAGTCGCGGTAGACCCACACCTGGTCCCCGACGTGGAACTCCGGGGTCTCCGAGACGATCACCGTGCTCACTTCCTCTCCCAACGGTCTGTACGGGTGGGAGCGGCGCGGGACTCAGTCGGCGGCGCGGAACTCGGTGCACCGCGCGGAAGTCGGTGAACCGTGCGGGACTCAGCGGGCGGCGCGCAGCCCGGTCGGGGCGGTGGCGGTCGGCAGCCCCGTCGGCATCCCCAGCGCGTCCACCGGGGTGGAGCCGGGGTAGCTCGCGCACTCGGTCGCCGCCATCACCACAAGGGTGTGGCCGACCGGGTCGAAGCCGACGGAGGCGGTCTCGGCGAGGGCCCCCGGGCCGGTGGCCGGTGGCGTCAGCGCCAGCCGGGGACCATGACCGAAGTCGTCGACGGCACCGACCGTCCAGCCCTGCGCGGCCAGGGTCCGCCGGGCCCGGTCCAGCGCCTCCGTCCACTGGGCCCCGGTGACCCCGGCGAGGGTGAACCGGGCGCCCAGGACGGCGGTACGGGGCTGGTCGGCGCCGCCGTCGTTGAGGTTCTCCAGGGCGTGGGCGAGGCCGCGCGGCCGGCAGACGCCGTAGATCCGGGCCGTGATCCCGTCGTCGATGTCGGGCTCCGACGACAGGGTCAGCCCGGGCGGCAGGGCGAGGGCGTCGTAGACGGACTGGGTGCGGGCATCCAGGTGCGCGGCGACCGCGACCGGGTCGGCCACCGGGTACGGCTTCCCGTCCCAGACGCCCGCCCAGTCCTCGGCCACCGCCTCGCCGCCGACGACGCCGAGCACCCCTGCGGCCACGGCCGCCGTGAGCATCGCGCCCCGCAGGGCCGTCCGGCGGCCCCGCCCGTCCTTCCGCACACGCTTCGTCATGATCGGCATCGTCCACCACCACGGCACGGCGTCGCGTGAGTACGGATACTCAACCGGCGCCGTGCCGGTGCTCAGGCGTGCGCGGCGGCGCACTCCGGGTGGCCCCAGCTGCTGCCCACCTTGGTGATCTTGTCGCCCTTGGCGTAGGGGCGGCTGCACGGGCAGGTGCCGGGGAAACGGGCGTTCAGGGTGCGCGAGGTGCCACCGCTGCGCTTGGCGGCGGCCCCGGTGCCGCCGGCGCCACCGGAGGCGGTGCGCGCCTTCGGGGCCTTGGCCGCCGCGGCCGGGTCGGGCACCGGCAGGTCGGCGGCCGTCCCGGCGGCGGCCTGCTGGGTGCGGGCGGCGTCGCTGGCGGCCTTGTCGGCGATGGCGTTCAGCGGGTCGCCGTCCACCTGGTGGGCGGGGACGTACACGAAGGTGACGTCCCGGCCCTCCAGGAGTTCGTCGATCCGCTGGATCAGCTCGCGGTTGGCCACCGGCTTGCCCGCGGCCGTCTTCCAGCCGTTGCGCTTCCAGCCCTTGAGCCACTTGGTGACCGAGTCGCGGGTGTAGGTGCTGTCCAGCCGGACCTCCAGCGGAACGGCCGGGTCGGTGGCGGACAGCAGCTGCTGAAGGGCCGTCAGCTCGCCGATGTTGTTGGTGCTGTGCCCGAGCGGCCCGGCCTCCCAGCGCTGGGGCGCCCCGGCGCCGTCCGCCACCACGTAGGCCCAGGCCGCCGGGCCCGGGTTGCCCTTGGCCGCTCCGTCACACGCTGCAATGACTCGTTCCACCATGCCCCCGATCATGCCTGGTCAGGCGGCCCGGAGCCAAAGCGGGCCGGTGGCGGGGTCACTGCCGCAGCAGGGGCAGCAGCAGTGCGGCGGACCAGCTGAAGTTGGTGGAGTTGCGGCCGGCGCCGGTCAACGGGTCGTAGTTCTCCCGCACCGGACCGTCACCGCCCAGGCCCTCGGCGGCGGCGAGCAGGCGCTGCACGGCCGCCCGGGCGTCCTGGTGCCAGCCGTGGCGGCGCAGCCCCTCGATCGCGAAGTAGGTCTGGTCGAGCCAGGCCAGCCCGCGCCAGTAGCCGGCCGGGTCGAAGGCGGGCGAGCTGCGGGCGACGGTCGGGAAGGGCATCGGGGTGCCGAACTCGGCCGGGTCGAGCAGCAGGGCGCGCACGGTGCGGGCCTGGGCGGGGTCGGCGGTGCCGGACCAGAGCGGGATCGCCCCCTCGATGCCGCGGCCGCGGGCGGTGAGCCGGGCGCCGGTGGTCAGGTCGGTGTCGTGGAACCAGCCGTCGGCCGGGTCGTACATGGTGTCCCGGATCGCGGCGTCGATCCGCCCGGCCCGGGCGCGCAGCCGGTCCGCGGTGGGGCGGTCGCCCAGTTCGGCGGCGATCGCGGCCAGGTGGCGGTGGTCGGCGGCCAGGTAGGCGTTGAGGTCGACGGAGCGCTGGGTGAGCGACCAGCCGAGCAGGGTGCCCCGGGCGTCCCGGTTGGGGACGACACCGGCGGCGTCGAAGCGCGGGGCGTTGTCCATGCCGGACTCCCAGGCCGCCGCCTGCCGGCAGTCCTCGGGAGCCGCGTTGGCCGGGTCGACGGTGGCTCCGTACTCGCACAGCCCCTCGCCGAGGTGGTCCCGGGTGCGGTACCACCAGTCCTGGTAGGCGGTGAGCTTGGGCAGCAGTTCGCGCAGGAAGGCCCGGTCGCCGCCGTGCCGGTAGACCTCCCAGACCGCCCAGGCGGCCAGCGGGGGCTTGGAGTTGCGTTCGTTCCAGTTGCCGCCGCCGGTGCTCGGGTCGTTGTAGAAGACGCAGTCGGGGAGCATCCCGGCGTCCTGCGGGCGGTCCGTGGAGCCGGCCGGGATCTGGTGGTCGAAGACGGCGCGGATCTGGTCGGCGGCGAGGTCGGGGGCGAACAGGGCGGTGCCGACGGCCTGTTTCCAGGTGTCCCAGGCCCAGACCCCGCTGAACCACTTGTTGGAGAGCGAGGGGGTGACGGCGTCGTGCCGGATCCGCCCGGCCGGGCTGCGCCAGTTGGTGACCAGGGTCTGGACGCACTTGACGGCGGTGCGGCGGCGGTCGGCCGGGACGCCCTCGGTGGCCCGGGCGACGTATCCCGCCCAGCGGGCGGCTCCGGTGGCGGCGATCCGTTCGGGGGTGCGCAGCGCCGTCCCGGCCTCCCGGGCGGCGCGGTCGTACTCGGCGGCGGTGAAGGTGTAGCTCTCGGTCCAGTCCAGGGTGCGGGTGGTGCCGGGCGACAGCCGTACGGCTTCGGTGAGTTCGGTGCGGTGGGTGTCGCCGTCCACGGTGACCCGGACGGGCTGGGCGTGCCGGACGGCGAAGCGCTCGGTGCCGTCGGTGAGGTAGTCCCAGGTCTTCCGGACCCGGGCGAAGTCCACCTCGACACCGTGCTCGGCGGCCCGCAGCCGCGGTGCGTCGTGCTGGGGGCCGTCGGCGGGGCGCAGCAGGGTGCCGGTCCAGCTGACGCCCAGGGTGCGGGCGGTGCGGCCGGTGTTGGCCAGGCGGGCGCGCAGCAGGGCGGTGCGGTTGCCGGCGAAGCGCAGTTCGAGGGTGAGGGCGAGGCCGCCGCCGAGGGCGTAGGACTGGCGGAGCAGTCCGGGCAGGGCGGTGAGGACGGGGGTTCCGGCGGCGGCGAGCTCCAGCGGTCTTCCCTGCTCGGTGAGCCGGAGGCGGGTGAGGCCGTCGCTGAGCCACCAGGGGTACTCCTGGGCGAGGTGCAGCGGGCCGGTGAAGCCGCCGAGCGGGTCGGTGGGGCGGGGCAGGGCGTAGGCGTGCCAGGCGCCGAGGTCGGCGAAGACGGTGATCGGGTTGTTGTCGCCGGGGTAGGCCCGGGTGGGGGTGCCGTGCAGGTCGAGGACGTCGGCGTAGCGGTCGGCGTCGAGGTCTGCGGGCTCGGAGGGGTCTTCCGGTGCGGCGTGGGCGGCGGCCGGGGCCGCCAGCGGGCCGGCGGCGGCCGCGAGGGCCGAGGCGGTGAGGAAGTGGCGGCGGGTCAGCGGGTTCATGCGCGCTCCTCGGGGGCGGGCAGGCGGAGGACGGCGGCGCCGAGCGGGGCGAGGGTGAGGGTGTCGCCGGTGGCGGTGCCGGTGAGCAGGTCGGTGCCCGGTCGTGTCAGCGGTACGGTCCGGTCGGCGGGGCCGTGGTTGAGCAGGAAGAGGTACTCGGTGCCGTCGGCGGCCCGGCGGCGGGTGGCCTCGACGCCGTCGGGCAGGCCGGGCAGTTCGGGGCCGGTCCCGGCCTCGGCGAGCGGGAGGTCGAGGACCCGGCCGGTGTCCGGGCCGAGGTGGCAGCCGAGGTACCAGGCGCTGCCGGTGCCGTGGCGGTGCCGGGTGACGGCGGGCCGGCCGGTGAGTTCGCCGGAGCCGTAGCGGGCGAGGGTCTCGGCGCCCTCGGTCTCGATCCACTCGCTCCAGCGCTCGGCGCGCAGTTCCCGGCCGTCGAGGTGGACGGACGTGGTCTCCCCGTCCGGGATCGGCCAGTGCTCGTCCACGACCAGGCCGAGCAGTTCGCGCAGCGGGCCGGGGTGGCCGCCGGGGTGGATGTGGTCGTGGCGGTCGGTGATGCCGCTGAACGGGCCGCAGACCAGGTGGCCGCCGTCCCGGACGTAGTGGGTGAGGCGTTCGGCGGTGGCGGTGTCGAGCAGGTAGAGGTTGGGGGCGAGCAGCAGCCGGTAGCCGTCGTACGGTCCGGTCGGGGGGAGGAAGTCGACGCTGGTGCCGCGGTCGTACAGGGCGGCGTACCAGGGGCGGAGCAGGTCGAGCCAGCGCATCCGGGCGGAGGGGTGGTCGTCCAGTTCGAGCGCCCACCAGCTGTCCCAGTCGAGCAGCACGCCGACCCGGGCGCGGCTGCGGCTGCCGGCGATCTCGCCGAGGCGGCGCAGTTCGGCGCCGAGGGCGAGGGTCTGCTGCCAGCCCCGGCCGGCGGTGCCCCGGTGCGGGAGCATCGCGCTGTGGAACTTCTCGGCGCCGGCGACGGAGGCGCGCCACTGGAAGTGCAGCACGCCGTCGGCGCCGCGGGCCAGCGCCTGGAGCGACCAGAGGCGGTACAGGCCCGGGCGTTTGGGGACGTTCACCGGGCGCCAGCTGACCGCGGAGGGGGCCTGTTCCATCAGCAGCCAGGGCCGGCCCTGCTTGAGGGAGCGCATCAGGTCGTAGTTCAGGGCGGCGTTGACGTGGGCGCGCGGGTCGGCCGGGTCGGGGTAGGCGTCGTCGGAGACGACGTCCTCGTGCCGGCTCCACTCCCAGTAGTCGAGGGCCTTGAGCATCGACATGAAGTTGGTGGTGACCGGCAGTCCGGGCGAGAGTTCGTCGAGGACGGCCTTCTCGGCGCGGTGCAGGGCGAGCAGGGCGTCCGAGCAGAACCGCCGCCAGTCCAGCAGTTGGGTCGGGTTGACCGGGCCGGGCGCGGTGCGCGGCGGCTCGACCTGGTCGAAGGAGTTGTAGCGCTGGGACCAGAAGGCCGTCCCCCAGGAGCGGTTCAACTCCTCGACGGTGCCGTGCCGTTGGCGCAGCCAGCAGCGGAAGTCGGCGGCCGACTCGGCGCAGAAGCACTCCTGGACGTGGTCGCCGTACTCGTTGTGGATGTGCCACAGGGCGAGCGCGGGGTGGTCGTGGTAGCGCTCGGCGAGCATCCGGGTGAGCCGGACGGCGGCGGCCCGGTAGACCGGGGAGGAGGGGCAGTAGTGCTGGCGGGAGCCGAACTCCAGCCGGACGCCGTCGGCGGTGACGGGCAGCAGCTCGGGGTGGGCGCGGACCAGCCAGGCGGGCGGGGAGGCGGTGGCGGTGGCCAGGTCGACGGCGACGCCGTGCCGGTGGACGAGGTCGAGCAGCCGGTCCAGCCAGCCGAAGTCCCAGCTGTGGGCGTCGGGTTGGAGCCGCGCCCAGGAGAACACGCCGACGGTGACCAGGTTCACCCCGGCCTCGGCCATCAGCTTCACGTCCTCGGCCCACACCTCCTCGGGCCACTGTTCGGGGTTCCAGTCCCCGCCGTACAACAGGCCGGGCACGCGGGTCAGTCGGTCCATTGGTGCGTCATCCCTTCAGCGCCCCGCCGAGCAGGCCGGCCACGAACTGCCGCTGGAAGACCAGGAAGAGCACCATCAGCGGGAGGGTGGCCAGGAAGGAGCCCAGCATCAGGCCGGAGTAGTCGACGTGGGTCAGCCCGGTCAGCGTGTTGAGCGCGACCGGCACGGTGTACTTGTCCTGGGTGTTGAGCATCAGCAGCGGCCAGATGAAGCTGTTCCACTGGCCCATGAAGGTGAAGATGACGAGCGCCCCCAACTGCGGTCGCACGCACGGCAGGACGACCTGGTAGAAGGTGCGCAGCTCGCCGGAGCCGTCGATCCGGGCGGACTCCAGCAGTTCGTCGGGGAAGTCCAGGAAGCTCTGGCGCATCAGCAGGATGCCGAAGGAGTTGGCGAGGAAGGGCAGGATCACCGCCTGGTAGCTGTCGATCCAGCCGAGGCTGGCCATCATCTGGAACAGCGGGACCAGCAGCACCTGGAGCGGGATCATCATGGTGGCGAGCACCAGGCCGAGCAGCAGGCCCCGGCCGCGGAAGCGGTACTTGGCCAGCCCGTAGCCGCACATCGCGGACAGCAGCGAGCTGAGCAGGGTGTGCACGACGGCGATGCCGAGGCTGTTGAGCAGCACCCGGCCGAAGCCGATGGTCTGCTGGAGGTGGACCAGGTTGCGCAGCAGTTCGCCGCCGGGCAGGAACGGCGGTGGGGAGTGGAAGAGTTCGGAGCTGCTGTGGGTGGCGGCGATCAGCATCCAGGCGAAGGGCAGCAGGCTGAGGACGGCGCCGAGGGCGAGCAGGGCGAGGACGGCGGTGCGGGCCAGGAGCCTTCCCCGGGGCGGAGTTCGGCCCGTCGTCGCGGTGGGCGTGCGGCCGGTCGTTCCGGTGGGTTTCCGGCCGGTGGTCGCGACGGGTGTCCGGCCGGTCGTCTCGGTGCCCGTCATCGGCGGCGTTCCCTTCCGTAGAGTCGGAACTGGAGCAGTGAGACCGCCGCGATGATCAGCACCACCACCCAGGCGATGGCGGCCGCGTAGCCGAAGTCCAGCTGCTGGAAGCCGACCTTGTACAGGTAGACCACCGGGGTGAGGGTGGCGTCGCCGGGCCCGCCCCTGGTCAACACGTAGTTCTCGTCGAAGAGTTGGAGGGTGCCGATGGTGGAGGTGATGACGCAGAACAGCACCACCGGGCGCAGTTGCGGCAGCACCACCCCGGTGTAGGTGCGCACGGTGCCGGCGCCGTCCAGGGCGGCGGCCTCGTACTGGTCGCGGCCGATCGCCTGGAGGCCGGCCAGCAGGATCACGGCGTTGTAGCCGGTCCACCGCCAGGTGACCGAGCCGATCAGCGAGATGCGTGCCCAGGTGGGCGAGTTGAGCCAGTCCACCGGGCCGAGGCCGAGCGCCTGGAGGAACTGGTTGGCCAGGCCGCCGTCGGTGCGCAGCAGTACCTGGAAGACCACCGCGTAGGCGACCAGGGTGGTGATCGCGGGCAGGAAGAAGACCGCCCGCCAGCCGGCCCGGAAGCGCAGCCAGGACTGGTTGAGCAGGACGGCGAGCACCAGGGCGAGGCCGATCATCACCGGCACCTGGACGGCGAGGATCAGCCCGGTGTTGACCAGGGAGTGCAGGAAGGCCGGGTCGTCGAGCATCCGGCGGTACTGGTCCAGGCCGACGAAGACGTCCACGCCGTCCCGGCGGGCGGTGAGGCTCTGGTAGAGGCTGGCGCCGAGGGGGTAGGCGAAGAAGAGGGTGAACAGGGCGGCGACGGGGCCGGCGAACAGCCAGGCGGCGGTGTGCGGGGAGCGGCGTCTGCGGGCCCGGGCGGTTCGGGGGGCGGGCTTGCGCAGGGCGGCCGGGACGCTGCTGGTCATGGCGCCCGCTCCTAGGAGACCGGCTGGCGGCCGGTCGCGGTGGCGATCTGGCGGGCGGCGGAGCGCAGGACGGTGCCCGGGTCGGCACCGTTGTGCAGCACCTGGTTGACGGCGGTGGTGACGATGTCTCCCGCCTTGGAGTCGTCGGCGGTGTGCTCGACGGTGGGGATGCCGCGGGCGAGGTCGGCGAACAGCTTCATGGCGGGCTGGCCGCCGTAGTAGGGGGAGGGCTGCTGGAAGTACGGGTCGTCCAGGGCGGGCAGGTAGGCCGGGAAGAGGCCTTCGTGCTGCATCATCGAGACCTGGTTGGCCTTGTCGGCGAGCAGGAAGTCCAGGAACGCCCAGGCGGTTTCGGGGTTCCGGCTCTGGGCGGTGACGCACAGGACGGAGCCGCCGCTGTTGGAGGTGCGGGCGCCGCCGGGGCTGAAGGCGGGCAGCGGGACGACGCCGAACTTGCCGGAGAGGTCGGCCAGGTCGGAGCCGAGGGTGCCGTCCCACCAGGCGGCGGTGGGGGTGGTGGCGGCCTTGCCGTCGTGGGTGCCGGAGACCAGGCCGTCCCAGCCGTCCTCGAAGTCCACCAGGCCGCGGTCGACCAGTTGCTTCATCAGGGTGAGCGCGCGCTCGGCGGCGGGGGTGGCGACGGCCACCTTGCCGTCGGTGAACCAGCCCTGGCCCTGTTGTTGGAGCAGTTGGGCGAAGAGGGTGTCCTTCTTGGAGTCCATGATGAGCAGCTTCTTGCCGGTGGCGTTCCTGAGGGTGGTGCCGGCGGTGAGGTAGTCGTCCCAGGTGGTGAGGGTCGCGGGGTCGATGCCGGCCTGCTGGAAGTGGTCCCGGCGGTAGAACAGGGCGCACGGGCCGCTGTCCCAGGGCAGCGCGAGGACCCGGCCCTTGGCGTCCGTCACGGTGTGCCAAGTGGCTTCGGCGAACTGCGATTTGAGTCCCTGGGCGCGGCTGGTGAGGTCGACCAGGCCGGTCGGGAAGTTGCCGATGTAGCTGGGGATCCGGCCGCCCTCGACGGTGAGGACGTCGGGCAGTCCGCTGCCGGCGCCGAGTCCGACGGTGATCTTGTCGTAGGCGTTGTCGTAGCCGATGTCGACCACCTCGACGGTGGTTCCGGGGTGCGCCTGCTCGAAGGTCCTGCCGAGCCGCTGCATGGCCTTGGCGGCCACGTCCCAGGACCAGATGGTGACCTTCCCGGTGAGGGTGGCGCTGGGGCCGCTGCTGCCGAGTTGCCTGGCCGCCGGCCCGCCGGCCCCGCCGGTGGCGCAGCCGGTGACTCCGGTCAACAGCAGTGCGCCGCCCGCGAGTCCGGCGCCGAGGAGGCGTCGGCGGTCCAGCGGTGGGGCGGATCCGCGCCGCTCGCGGGCTGGCGGGGGGAGTTCTTCGGGCCGGGTTCGTGCGGACATCTTGCCTCCCGACGGGTGAATGCCGAATGCTGTATACAGAACTCAGCATGCACAGTGCCGTCAAGGCTTCCGACCGAAATCGCGGAAGGTGACAGGATGCCCGCACGCGTTCCCCGAACCCACCCGTACATCCCCAACTCCGCCCCCGACGCCCGCAGTTCGATGCTGGCGGCGATCGGCGCGCAGGACGTCGGGGAGTTCTACGCCGACATCCCCGCCGAACTCCGGCTCGACCGCCCGCTGCGACTGCCCGCGCCGTTCACCTCCGAGGCCCGGCTGACGGCCCACCTGGAGGAGCTGCTGTCCCGCAACACCGCGGTGCCGCCCGGGCGTTCGTTCCTCGGCGCGGGCTGCTACCGGCACCACGTACCCGCCGTGGTCGACGAGATCGTCAACCGCAGCGAGTTCCTCACCGCCTACGCCGGCGAGCCGTACGAGGACCACGGACGGTTCCAGGCGCTCTGGGAGTACCAGTCGCTGATGGCCGAACTGCTGGCCGTCGACGTGGTCAACGTGCCGACGTACGACGGCTTCCAGGCGGCGGCCACCGCCCTGCGGATGGCCGGCCGGGCGACCGGACGGCCACGGCTGCTGCTGGTCGGCGACATCGACCCGGACCGGCTCTCCCGGATCCACGACTACGTGCGGGGCGTGCACCGGGTCGAGCCGGTCGCCGCCGAACCGGCCGCCGTCCGGGCCGCGCTCGCCGGCGGGGACGTCGCCGCCGTGTACGCCCAGCTGACCGACTTCACCGGCCGGGTCGACCCCGCCCTGCCCGAGTACGTCGAACTCGCCCGTGCGGCAGGCGCGTTGTCCGTCGTCCAGGTCAACCCGCTGAGCCTCGGCGTGCTCGCCCCGCCCGCCTCCTTCGGCGCCGACCTCACCTGCGGCGAGCTCCAGCCGCTCGGCATCCACCCCAGCTTCGGCGGCGGCAACGCGGGCTTCATCGGCTCCGCGGACGAACCGCACCTGGTCGCCGAGTACCCGAGCCGACTGTTCGGCCTCGCCCCGACCGAGGTGCCCGGCGAGTACGGCTTCGGCGACGTGGCGTACGAGCGCACCTCCTTCGCGCTGCGCGAGGAGGGCAAGGAGTGGGTCGGCACCGCCGCCGCCCTGCACGGCATCGCCGCCGGGGTCTACCTCGCCCTGATGGGCCCGCACGGCATGCGCGAGATCGGCGAGACCGTCCTCGCCACCACCGCCTACGCCCGGCAGCGCCTCGCCCGGGTGCCCGGGATCGAACTCGCCGAGCCCGAGGCGGTGCACTTCGCCGACTTCACCCTGCGCTACCGCGACGGGCACACCGCCGCCGAGGTCTCCGCCGCCCTGCTCGCCCGCGGCCTGCACGGCGGCACCCCGGCCGGTCCGCACGAGGGCCGGTACTGCGTCACCGAGCTGCACACCCAGGCCGACCTCGACCACCTCGCCGACGCGCTTGAGGAGATCATGAAGTGACGGACCATCAGGCCACCACCACGGAAACCGATCCGCGGATCGCCCCCAAGCCCGCACTGCGCCGCTTCCAGCAGGCCCGCTGGGACGAGAAGCTCGTCTTCGAGCTGGGCTCCCCCGGCGAACGCGGCGTCCTGCCGCCGCTGCCCGAGCCCGGCGTCACCGCCGCCGTCGGCGCCCCGGCCGACCGGCTGCCCGCCGCGCTGCGCCGCGCCACCCCGCCCGCGCTGCCCGAACTCGGCCAGCAGCAGGTGCTCCGGCACTACCTGCGGCTGTCCCAGGAGAACCTGGGCGCCGACCTCAACGTGGACGTCGGCCAGGGCACCTGCACCATGAAGTACAGCCCCAAGGTCAACGACACCTTCGTCCGCGACCCCCGGATCGCCGCCCTGCACCCCGCCCAGGACCCCTCCACCGTCCAAGGGGTCCTCGAACTCGCCCACCGCCTGGAGCAGTTGCTCAAGGAGATCTCCGGCATGGACCGGGTCAGCCTGCAGCCGGGCGCCGGCAGTGCCGCGATCTGGACCAACGTCTCGGTGATCCGCGCCCACCACGCCGCCCGCGGCGAAGGGGAGCAGCGCGACGAGATCATCACCACCGCCTTCTCCCACCCCTCCAACGCGGCCTGCGCCAAGACCGCCGGCTTCAAGGTGATCACCCTCCACCCGGACGCCGAGGGCTACCCCGACATCGAGGCGCTGCGGGCCGCCGTCGGCCCGCGCACCGCCGCGCTGCTCATCACCAACCCCGAGGACACCGGCATCTACAACCCGCGGATCGCCGAGTTCGTCCGGATCGTGCACGAGGCCGGCGGCCTGTGCGCCTACGACCAGGCCAACGCCAACGGCATCCTGGGCATCACCCGGGCCCGCGAGGCCGGCTTCGACCTGTGCCACTTCAACCTGCACAAGACCTTCTCCACCCCGCACGCCTGCGGCGGCCCGGCGGCCGGCGCCTGCGCCGTCACCGCCGAACTGGCGCCCCATCTGCCCGTCCCCACCATCGAGTTCGACGGCGAGCGGTACCGGCTGGAGTACGACCGGCCGGAGTCGATCGGCAAGATCCGACCGTACCTGGGCGTCGTCCCCAACCTGGTGCGCGCCTACGCCTGGATCATGTCGCTGGGCGCCGAGGGCCTGCGCGAGGTCGCCGAGACCGCGGTGCTCAACAACAACTACCTGCTGCACCGGGTGCGGCAGATCCGCGGCGTCTCCGTCCCGTACGCCAAGGGCCGGCCGCGGGTCGAACAGGTCCGCTACAGCTGGCAGCAGCTCAACGAGGACACCGGCCTGCACAGCGAGGACCTCGGCTACCGAGCCGCCGACTTCGGCACCCACTACTGGACCAGCCACCACCCGTACGTCGTCCCCGAGCCGATGACCCTGGAGCCCACCGAGTCCTACTCCCGCGCCGACCTCGACGAGTACGCGGCGATCCTCGCCGAGGTCTCCCGCGAGGCGTACGAGGACCCGGAGACGGTGCGCACCGCCCCGCACCGCTCCACCGTGCACCGGATCCGGCCCGAGCCGCTGGACGACCCGGCGGTCTGGTCGGTCAGTTGGCGCGCCTACCGCCGCAAGGTGCTCGGCCTCGGCGACCGGCCGTGACCGGATCGCCGATCGGGCTGGTGATCAACCCGGTCGCCGGGCTCGGCGGCCGGGTCGGCCTCAAGGGCAGCGACGGCGACGACGTCCAGCGCCGGGCGCTGGCCCTCGGGGCCGTCCCCGAAGCCCTGCGCCGGGCGACTCTGACACTCCGTCAGCTCGACGGCGCCGAACTGCTCACCGTGGCGGGCCCGATGGGGGAGGACGCGGTACGGGCGGCCGGTCTGCCCGCACGCGTGGTCCACCGGCCACCCGCCGGTGCGGCCACCGGCGCGGCCGACACCCGGGCCGCGGTGCGCGCCCTGGTCGCGGCCGGCGCCGGACTGCTGCTGTTCTGCGGCGGGGACGGCACCGCCCGGGACGTCCTGGACGCGCTCGGACCGAGCCCCGGGGTACCGGTCCTCGGCATCCCCGCCGGGGTCAAGATGCACTCCGCCGTCTTCGCCCTCCACCCCCGCGCCGCCGCCGAGGTGGCCACCGCCTGGGCGCGCGGCGCCGTCCGGCTGGACAGCGCGGAGGTGGTGGACCGGGACGAGACCGCGCTGCGGGCCGGCCTGCTCTCGGCCCGGCTGTACGGCCGGCTCACCGTCCCGGTGCTGCCCGCCCGCGTCCAACAGCGCAAGACCGGCAGCGGCGGCCCCGGCCCGTCCACCGTCGCCGGGATCGCCGCCGGACTCGCCGCCCGGGTCGACGGTGACGGACTGCTGCTGCTCGGCCCCGGCAGCACCACCCACGCCGTCGCCACCGCGCTCGGCGCCACCGGGACCAGCCTGACCGGCGTCGACCTGCTCCGCCTGCGGCCCGGCCGGCCCCCGCTGGTCCAGCTCCGGGACGCCCGCGCCGACCAGCTGGGCGACCTGCCCAGCACCCCCTGGATCGTCCTCTCCCCCATCGGCGGCCAGGGCTTCCTGCTCGGCCGCGGCAACCAGCAGCTCACCCCCGCCCTGCTGCGTGCGGTCGGCCGGGACCGGCTGCTGGTGCTCGCCACCGAGGCCAAACTCGCCGCCCTGGCCGGCCGCCCGCTGCTGCTGGACACCGGCGACCCGGAGCTGGACGATGCCCTCTCGGGCCACGTCCGGGTGATCACCGGCCACCGCTCCAGCGCCGTCTACCGCCTGACGTCCTGACCGTCCGACGTCCTGACCGTCCGACGTCCTGACCGCCTGTCCGCCCGCCCCCTGAGCGTCCGTACCCTTCGCAGATTCGCAGATTCGCATTCGCAGAGGAGCTCCCCCATGATCGACCTCCACGGCAAGCGCGCGATCGTCACCGGCGCCGCCTCCGGCATCGGCCGGGCCACCGCCGCCCTGCTCGGCGAACTCGGCGCCACCGTCGTGCTCGCCGACGTCGACGCCGAACGCGGCGAGCAGGCGGCGAAGGAGATCGGCGGCACCTTCATCCGCTGCGACGTCTCCCGGCGCGCCGACTGCGAGCAGCTGGTCCGCACCACCGAAGGCCAACACGGCGGCGTGGACGTGCTGTTCAACAACGCGGGCATCATCCGCCGGTCCACCGTCTGCGACATCACCGACGAGGACTGGGACCTGGTGATGGCCGTCAACGTGCGCTCGATCATGCTGCTCAGCGGACTCGTCGTCCCGCTGATGGCCGCGAACGGCGGCGGCAGCATCATCAACACCGGCTCCGGCTGGGGCATCAAGGGCGGCGGCCGGGCCATCTCCTACTGCGCCTCCAAGGGCGCCGTGGTCAACATGACCCGGGCGATGGCCATCGACCACGGCCCGGACAACATCCGGGTCAACTGCGTCTGCCCCGGCGACACCGACACCGGCATGCTCGCCGAGGAGGCCCGCCAACTCGGCGAGAGCGCCGACGCGTTCTACGCCGACGCCGCCGACCGACCGCTCGGCCGGATCGGCCAACCCGCGGACATCGCCCGCACCGTCGCCTTCCTCGCCAGCGACGCCGCCTCCTTCGTCAGCGGCGCCGTCATCGCGGTGGACGGCGCCGGAACCGCCTGACCGGCCGAACCGTCCGGCCTCACGAGAGGCCGGACGGCGGCCGGTACCCTACGGGACGAACGAGGAAGGGAAAGCCCGATGGCGATCGAGCGGCGGCCGCTGCGCGAGCAGGTGAAGGACGAACTGCTGGAGCAGCTCGGCCGCGGCCGGTTCACCCCCGGCGAGTCCATCAACGAGGTCCACCTCGCCGAGGAACTCGGCGTCAGTCGCACCCCGCTGCGCGAGGCCCTGATCAGCCTGGAACGCGAGGGCATCATCACCAGCGAACGCGGCAAGGGCTTCCGCTTCGCGCCCACCGGCAAACAGGAGTTCCTCGACCTCACGGCCATCGTGATCGCCCTGGAGTCGCTCGCCCTGCGCACCTCCGACCCCGCCCACCTCTCCGCGATCGCCCCCCGCCTGCTCGCCGAGGCCCGCGCCTTCTCCGCCCCGCAGGCCCCGCACGGCACCATCGAGCGCCACGACGACGCCTGGCACGCCCTGCTGCTCTCCGGCTGCGCCAACACCCGGCTGCGCGAGATGATCGAGTCGTTGAAGCTCACCCTGCACCGCTACGAGCGCGTGGTGGTCGGCGACCACGAGATCCTCGAACGCGCCGCCGAGGAGCACGAACGGATCGCCCAGTGCCTGCTCGACGGCGACGTCGACCGGGCCGTCATCGCCCTGGAGGCCAACTGGACCAGCGGCATGGAACGCATCCTGGAACGCCTCCCCCCGGTCGGCGTCCGCTGAGCCCTTCCTCAGGCCAGGACTTCGGCCTCCCCCGGAGTGAGCCAGTGCAGCCGGTCGGCCAGGCCGGCGGCCTGGAAGCGGGCGGTGGTCTCCGCCCGGCCCTCGGTGAAGTGCTCCCAGGAGGTGTAGTGGACCGGGACCACCCGGCGGGCGTCGAGTGAGGCGGTCAGGGCCGCCGCCTGGGCCGCGTCCATGGTGATCAGCCCGCCGCCGCCGAAGGCCTCGATCCGGGCGGCGCCGAGGTGGAGCAGGGCCGTGCCGATGGTGAACCGCCGTCCGATCCCGTCGAGTTCGGGGATGTGCACGGTGTCACCGGAGACGTACAGGGCCTCCTGCTCACCGGGCACCTCGACCACGAAGCCGGTGACGTCGCCGACCGGGCCGTGCTCGCCCGGCGTACCGGTGATCCGCAGGCTGCGGCCGTCCACCGTCAGGGTGCGGGTCTGCCAGGGCGCCAGGCCGAGCGCGCCGCCGCCGAGCCGGGCCGCGCCGCTGACCGTGGTCAGCACCGGGCGGTCGGCGAGCAGGGTGCGGCCGGTCGCGTCGAGGTTGTCGGGGTGCTCGTCGTGGCTGAGCAACACCGCGTCCACGGGCGGGAGTTCGTCGGCCGCCAGGGCGGGGCCGGTGGTGCTGCGCAGCACCACCGGGTCGTGCCGGTACTCGGCGGGGGCCGGGTCGAAGACCGGGTCGGTGAGCAGCCGCAGGCCGCCGATCTCCAGCAGGACGGTCGCGGTGCCGATGTGGGTGGCCGTGATCTTCATGGCTCTCCTCGGTTCTCCGTGCTTCTTCTTGCAGGGGTTCAAGGGGTGGTGACGCGGAACCGGCGCCGGTACTCGCCCGGGGTGGCGCCGAGGTGCTCGCGGAACACCCGGTGCAGGGTCTCCACCGAGCCGAAGCCGCAGGCCCGGGCGACGCCGGGCAGCGGATGGTCGGTGCGTTCCAGCAGCCGGCGGGCCGCCTCCAGCCGCAGTTCCGCCACGAACGCGCCGGGCGTGGTGCCGGTCTCGGACCGGAACACCCGGGCGAAGTGCCGCTCGCTCATGGCGAGTCGGGACGCGAGCACGGGCACCGACAGGTCGGCGTCCAGGTGTTCGCCCATCCAGCGGCGCAGGCTGCGCAGGTCGGCCCGGCCGCCGGCCTGGTGGGCCAGGGGAACGCTGAACTGGCTCTGACCGCCCGGGCGTTGGAGGTACATGACCATGATCCGGGCGATCTCCAGGGCGAGGTCGTCGCCGTGGTCCTCGGCCACCAGGGCCAGGGTGAGGTCCAGTGCGGTGGACAGGCCCGCACTGGTCCACATCCGCCCGGAGCGGATGAACACCGGGTCGGGATCCACCTCGACGGCCGGGTGGTCGGCGGCCAGCCGGTCGGCGGTCGCCCAGTGGGTGGTCGCCCGGTGCCCGTCCAGCAGTCCGGCGGCCGCGGTCACGTGCGCACCCGCGCACACCGAGGCGACCCGGCCCGCCCGGGGCCCCACCTCCCGCAGCCAGGCCACCACCGCCGGATCCACCTGCGGCACCGGCCCGTGCGGGCCCAGCTCCACCCGGCCGGGCACCAGCACCGTGTCCGGCCGCACCCGCGCCTCGGCCAGCGTTTGCTCGACCAGCAGCGGCACCCCGGAGAAGGTCTCCACCGGCCCGCCTCGCTCGGCGCACAGCCGCACCTCGTACCCGGGCCGCTCCGGCCCCAGCAGCCGGTCCGCGAGCGCCAGGATCTCGGCGGGCCCGGCCACGTCCAGCGCGTTGACCCCGGGGAAGACCGGGATCACGACCAGATGCGGGAGGCGGGGTGCGTCGTCCATCGCTCCGCCGTCGTTCAGGGCTCCACCGTCGTTCATGGCTCCACCCTCGCCCGGGGGCGACCATGGCGGCAATGACCGGAATCTGCAGGATTCCGCCATCGACCCACCAGGCCATCGGGCCACCTGCCCCCCTCCGCCCTACGCCGATGGTCCGAGCGCCCCCACGACCTGCGCCCGATTGCCCCTCCCCCGGCCCGGCGCAGCAGGATGGGCCGCATGTGGGCCAAGTGGATCGACTGCCGAGTACGACCGGACGCACGCGCGGCGTTCGCCGCCGGACAGCGCCGCTGGGCGGCCGTGGCGGACCAGCCGGGGCTGATCGGCCAGCTGGGCGGCTGGTCACCCACCGGTGACCGGGCCCTGCTGCTCGCCCTCTGGACGGACGAGACCGCCTACCGCCGCTTCATGCGCGAGCGCCACGACGAGATCGCCACCGAGGCCGCCCAACAGGGCAGTTGGGAGTCGATCCGAATCGCGAGCGGCCCCGTCGCCCTCACCATGCCCGGCTCGGCCCTGTCCGTCCCCGAGGCCCTGTCCGTCCCCGAGGCCCCGCTCGTCCCCGAGGCCCTGCGCCGGGCCGCCCTGCTGCGCGTCGCCGACTGCGAGCTGCGCCCGGGCCGCACCGAGCACTTCCTCACCGTCCAGCACGAGCTCTGGGCCCCCGGCATGGCCGCGGCCGGCGGCCTGCTCACCGGCGCCGTCACCCGCCTCTCCCCCACCCGCCACCTGGTCACCACCCTCTGGACCACCCCCGAGGCCCACGCCGCCTACGTCACCGACGCCCTCCCCGCCCTGCTCGCCCGCGCGGACGTCCCGGCCGACGTCGCCGCGCTGACCGGGCACGCCGTACCGCTGGAGCCCGGCTGGCTGGTCCTGCCGTAGCGGCTCCGAACGGGAAACCCGCTGGATCCGCCCGGCGGGCGCCGGGTAGGGTCCGGGTCTCGATGACCGACACCTGGGACACCATCGCCGACTGGTACGCCGAACTCCTGCGCACCGGCTCCCCGTTGAACGACTTCAACCGCGACACCCTGCTCGCCCACCTGCCCGACCAGCTGTCCGGCCGCCAGGTCCTCGACCTCGGCTGCGGCGAGGGGATCATCACCCGCGCACTGGCCGCCCGCGGCGCGACCGCCCACGGCATCGACCCGTCCACCCGCCTGATCGAGCATGCCCGGACCGCCGGCACACCCGGGCCGGGCACCGTGTCCTACGCCGTCGACGACGGGTGCGTACTCGGCACGGTCGCCGACCGCTCGGTCGACTGGGTGACCGCCGGACTCTCCCTCAACCACGTGCCCGACCTCGATGCCGCGCTCACCGCCGTCCGACGGGTGCTGACGCCCCGGGGCGCGCTGGTCCTCAGCGTCCCGCACCCCTGCTTCGAGGCGCCCCACGCCTCCTGGACCCGTCTCGCCGACGGTACCCATCGCCGGGTGGTCGGCGACTACCTCGCCGAGGGGTTCTGGCGCTCCGCCGACCCCCGGGCCGTCCGCCGGGCCGGCAATCGGCACCGGACGCTGTCCGGCTACCTGACCGCGCTGCTGCGGCAGGGCTTCACCCCGGAGACCGTCGACGAGCCCGCACCGACCGCCCCGGTCATCGCCCACCAGCCCCGACGGGCCGGCCTGCCCCCGTTCCTGCTCATCCGCGCCCGCGCACCCCACGACCCCTCGGGCCCGGCGGGCTGAACCCCCGCGTCGGGCGTCCTCCTACCGCCGGACGGTGCCCAGCAGCGCGTCGACGGCCGCCCGGACCCGCTCGTCCGTCACGGCCGGGTCGGCCGTGACGGCGGCCGGGTCACCCGCAGGCCCGGCCGCGCCGAGTTTGCCGTCCAGCTGGAGGAAGGCCAGCCCGTGGACCAGCGCCCACACGGCCGTGCCCATCGCCTCGCAGTCGGATCCGGGGAAGACGTCGTGGACGATCGCGCCGACGTACTCCCGCATCGCCTCGGTCGCGGCGGCGCGTTCCGCGTTCGCGGGGTCGCAGGGTTCGGCGAACATCACCCGGAACAGGGCCGGCCGCTCGACCGCGAAGCGGACGTAGGCGGCGGCGACGGCGGCCAGGTCCTCGGGCGCGCGGGGTGCGGGGTGGGCGGCCACGAGGCGCTCGCCGAGTTCGCGGCAGCCCTGAGCGGCGACGGCGGAGAGCAGCGCGTCACGGTCGGCGAAGTGGCGGTAGGGGGCGGTCGCCGAGACGCCGGCCCGGCGGGCGACGGCGCGCAGCGACAGGGCCGCACTGCCGTCCTCCTCCAGCAGTTCGCGCGCGGCGCGCACACAGGCGGCGCGCAGGTCGCCGTGGTGGTACGTGCTGGCTTGCTGTGGCATCCGTCACCCTCCGCAATGTTTGCACTGCTCACATGCCCGACTTAATGTGAGCAGTGCAAACATTCTAGCCGAGGGTGAGGAGACCCCGATGGCGGACGACCTGTTCACGCCCCTGCGCCTGGCTTCCGGCGCGGTACTGCCCAACCGGATCGCCAAGGCGGCCATGGAGGAGAACCTCGCCGGGCCCGGCCAGCTCCCCGACGGGCGGCTGCTCGCCCTCTACCGCAGCTGGTCCGCCGGCGGCAGCGGTCTGCTGATCACCGGCAACGTGATGGTCCACGCCGAGGCCCTCACCGGCCCCGGCGGCGTCGTGCTGGACGACGCCGCGCCCCTGGCGCCCTTCGCCGCGTGGGCCGAGGCCGCCAAGTCCGGCGGCGCCGCGGTGTGGATGCAGATCAACCACCCCGGCCGCCAGGTGCCCTCCGGCCAGCCCGGCGTGGTCTGGGGCCCCACCGACCGCGGCGTCGACCTCGGCCGGCACAGCGGCCGCTTCGGCCGCCCCACCGCGATGACCCCCGACCAGATCGCCGCCACCGTCGAGCGCTTCGCCACCACCGCCCGCCGCGCCGCCGAGGCCGGCTTCGACGGCGTGGAGATCCACGCCGCCCACGGGTACCTGCTCTCGCAGTTCCTCTCCCCGCTGGTCAACACCCGCACCGACGCCTGGGGCGGCCCGCTGGAGCACCGCGCCCGGATGCTGCTCGACGTGGTCCGGGCCGTGCGCGCCGCCGTCCCGCCGCACTTCGCCGTCGCCGTCAAGCTCAACTCGGCCGACTTCCAGCGCGGCGGCTTCGACCTCGACGACGCCCGCCAGGTCATCGCCATGCTCGCGCCGCTCGGCGTCGACCTGGTCGAGCTCTCCGGCGGCAGCTACGAGAGCCCCGCGATGACCGGCCGCCCCGCCGACGAGCGCACCAGCGCCCGCGAGGCGTACTTCCTCGACCTGGCCACCGAACTGGTCCGCACCAGCCCGCTCCCGCTGATGCTCACCGGCGGCATCACCCGGCGCGGGACCGCCGAACAGGCCCTCGCCGACGGGGTCGCCGTGATCGGCATGGGCACCGCTCTCGCCGTCACCCCCGACCTGCCGCACCGCTGGGCCGCCCGCGCCGAGGCCGACCGCGCCCTGCGCCCGGTCACCTGGTCCGACAAGGCGCTGGCCTCCGCCGCGAGCATGGCCCTGGTCCGCCACCAGCTGCGCCGCCTCGCCGCCGGCCGCACCCCCACCCCGAACACCCGCCCGGCGGTGGCCCTGCTCACCGAACAGCTCCAGCAGCGCAAGGCCCTGCGCGACTACCGCGGCTGGCTGGCCGCCCGCCGGCCCTCGGCACGCTGACCGCCCCTGCGGCCCACCGGCCGGCCCACGCGGACGCCACTCTCCATGAGTTCGCTGTAGCAGCTACAAATTTATGATCGGTATATAATTTACGCATGACCAAGGAACCCGAGGGCCCCGATCTGCCGCTGCGCCAGCGGAAGAAGCAGGAGACGCGCCGCCGCATCTCCGACGTCGCGTCGGCGCTGTTCCTGGAACGCGGCTTCGACAACGTGACGGTCGTCGAGACCGCCAAGGCCGCCGACGTGTCGACGATGACGGTCTTCAACTACTTCCCGCGCAAGGAAGACCTCTTCCTGGACCGGATCCCCGAGGCCATCGAGCTGTTCACGGGCGCCGTACGGGACCGCCGGGACGACGAGACCCCGCTCACCGCCCTGCGCCGCGTCACCCTCGAACTCATCGACCAGGGACATCCGTTGACGATCGCCCAGGAGCGCTTCCTTCCCTTCTGGCGGGTGGTGGGCGATTCGCCCGCGCTGCGGGCCCGGGGACGCGAGGCGCTGGAGGAGTTGGAGACGGCACTCGCCGCCACGATCGCCGAGACCACGGACGGGGGCGCCCACGACCTGCGGCCCCGGCTGACGGCCGCGCTCGCCGTCGCGGCCTACCGCACCGTCGCCACGGCCTCCCTTGCCGGGCTCGTCGCCGGCGAACCGGAGCACACCGTCCTGGAGGACCACCGGGCCCTGGTGTACCGCACCTTCGACGCACTGGAGCGGGCGCTGCCCGACGCCACCTGACCAGCACGGCGGTTCCTCCGAACGAGCGCCCGCCGACGGCCGGCCCCGGACCGGGCGCCGGCTACAGCACCGCGACGCAGGAGCTCAGATCCGCGGCCAGGAAGACGAGGTGACTGTCCCCGGGTGTCATCTCCACCCGCCCCAGGGCGACCGGGGTGCTCCCCGCACGCCGCAGGGCCGGCAGCCCCTGCGCGAAGTCCTTGCAGGTGACGACCCCGTCCTCCGCCATCCACTGGGCCCGGAAACTCCAGATGTCGAGGAGTCGGCTGGCCGGCGCCGTCGTTCCCGGCCACACCTGGAACCCGGCCCCGGCCCGCAGGGCCAGCGCGGCCCCAGCGGCGCCGTCGGTCCGGTGCTCGTCGAGAGCGGCGATCAGGTCCTCACGATCCATACCGGGCAGTATGACGCCCGGGGGGTACCGCCCGGCTCACCGGCCCCGCGCACCCCGGCCGCCGGTCACGGCCTCGGGTCGATCGGGGTGAGGGTGCCCAGGCGGTCCTCGATGTGCTGGGCGGCGGCCAGGCAGAGGTCCTCGCGGAAGGGGCGCCCGACGAGCTGGACGCCGGCGGGGAGGCCGTCGGCGTCCGGTCCGGTGGGCACGGCGACGGCCGGGACGCCGACGAAGCTGGTGACCGAGCAGAGCCGCATGGCCGTGGCGACCCGGTCCCGGCCGGCCTGGTCCCGGGACTCCAGGCCGGGTTCGACCGGCGGTTCGGTGAAGACCGGGCCGAGCAGGAGCGGGTACTCGTCCAGGAACTCCGCCCAGGAGCGGCGGATGTTCATCCAGGTGCCCATGAGCGCGATCAGCCCGGCGGCGTCGAGGGGCGGGGCGCTGCGCATGGTCAGCTCGATGAAGCGGTCGCCGCCCTCGCCCAGCAACTGCCGTACGGCGGGCCAGTTGGGCGCGAACTCGGTGACGGTGAGCCGGTGGTAGGCGTGCAGGGCCTCGTCGAGCCGCGGGACGTCCGGGACCTCGCACACCTCGTACCCGGCGTCCCGCAGCGCCTCGGCGGCGGCCTCGACGGCGCGGCGGACGGTGGGGTGGACACCGTGGCCGCCCGGGTCGGCGACCACCACGACCCTCGGCGCGCCGTCCAGCGGATAGCCGTACAGCGGGGCGGGGACGGCCCGCGGGTCCCGCAGGTCGGGGCCGGCCAGGCTCTCGTAGGCGAGCCGGAGGTCGGCCACGGTGCGGGCCAACGGGCCGTCGGTGACGAGGAGTTGGGAGGCCGGGCCGGGGTCGTCCGGGCCCAGCATCCGCTGGTCGGCGGCGAACCGGCCGGTGGTCGGCTTGAGCGCCGCGACGCCGCAGAAGGCGGCCGGGATCCGGACCGAGCCGCCCGAGTCGTTGCCGAGCCCCAGCGCGGCCATGCCGGTGGCCACCGCGACGCCGTCCCCGCCGCTGGTGCCGCCGGGGGTGCGGCGGGCGTCCCACGGGTTGCGGGTGTCGCCGTACAGCTCGCTGCGGGTGTGCATCCCGGCCAGGATCAGGGTGGGCAGGTTGCTGTGGCCGATCGGGATGGCCCCGGCGGCGCGCAGCCGGGCGACCGGGACGGCGTCGGCGGGGGCGGTGAGCCCGCGGAAGCGCGGGGTGCCGAAGGTGGTCGGGACGCCCTCGATCCGGGTGCACTCCTTGACCGTGAACGGCACCCCGGCGAGCGGCCCGAGCGGCTCCCCGGCGGCGCGGCGGCGGTCGAGCGAGCGGGCGTCGGCGCGGGCGCGGTCGGCGAGCAGCTGGGTGACGGCGTTGGCCTGCGGGTTGACCTCGGCGATACGGGCGAGGTGGGCGTCCACCACGTCGAGGGCGGACGCCTCACCACTGCGGACGGCGGCGGCGATGGCGGTGGCACTGAGTTTCCACACGGGCTTCTCCTGGCTGGTCGGATGCGGTCGCACGGGATCCGGTGCGGCTACCCCGGCGGGGTCGCCACCGTTTCCGATGCGCTTGCATCGGAACCCTAGCCGGGGAACCGATACGATCGCATCGGATTAACGGGCCCGCGGCACGCGGGCAAGTCGGACCGGACCGGGAGGAGGGCGACGGATGCCCAAGCAGGTGGACCACGAGGAGCGGCGCCGGCGGATCGCCGACGCGGTGTGCGCACTGATCGACACCCAGGGCCTGGAGGGCGTCACCCTGCGGGACGTCGCCGTCCGGGCGGAGGTCTCGATGGGCGCCGTCCAGCGCTGCTTCCGCACCAAGGAGGAGATGCTGCGGTTCGCCCTCGGCCACATCGGCGAACGCGTCACCGAACGGGCGCACGCCCGGGTGCTGGCCGGCCCGGCGCAGTCGGCCGCGAGCACGGTGGGCCACGTGGCCGGCGAAGTGGCCCTACTGCGGGACGAGCACCGCACCGAGGCCCGGATCTGGCTGGCCTTCCTCGCCGCGGCCGCCGTCAACCCGCCGCTGGCGACCGCCCTGCGGACCAGCTACGCCGACCTGGAAACGCTCCTGGCCCGGCTGATCGAGCAGGCCGGCCTCGACCCCGCCCCGGCCCGCCGGGAGGCCCGGACCCTGCTCGCCCTCACCGACGGCCTCACCGCGCACGTCCTCATCGGCCACCGCACGACGACGGAGGCCGAGGAACTCCTGCACACCCACCTGGCCGCGCTCTGGCACCGCGCCGGCGCCTGAGCGACCGGACGCGCCCGACGGTTCCGTCACGCGCCCCCGGCACGCCCCGGGCTGCCGATGCGCAGCAGGTTGCCACTGCGGTCGACCAGGGCGAACTCCCGCATCCGGTAGGCGGTGTCGACCACCTCCGCCAGTCGGCTGCCGGTGACCGGCTCGGCCGGGACGCCGAGGCGTGCCCAATCCCCGTGCAGGGCGTCCGCGTCGCGGACCTGGAGGTAACAACTTCCCGCGGTGGACAGCGGATCCACCCCCGGGTCGGGCCGGAAGTGGAGCTCCACGGTGCCCCGGACCAGGATCAGGTAGCCGTCCGGCCCGTCCCAGCGGCCGCGCGACTCGAAGCCGAGGCGGCCGTAGAACTCCTGGGTCTCGTCGAGGTCCCGGCTCGGCAGGATCGGCACCGCGTACTCCTCCATGCCGAAACCCCCGTCTTCGCTCCCCGACCGTTACATGACGTACTGTCAGATCGTTGCACACTGCACGCGCGACGACGCCCGAGGAGAGCATTCACCATGCCCCGCCCAGCACACATCGCCATGGTCAACATACCGGCACACGGCCACGTCAACCCCAGCCTGGACGTCATCCGGGAGCTGGTCTCCCGCGGCCACCGGGTCAGTTACGTCAACGACCCGGCGTTCGCCGAGCCGATCGAGGCCACCGGCGCCGCGTTCGTGCCCCACCAGACGGGCCTGCCGATCCTCAAGGGCGCGGTCACGCCCGGAATGAACATGCACGCCCGGGTCTTCGAGGAGGCCCGGGCGATGCTGCCGCGGATGCGGGAGGCGTTCGAGGACGACCGGCCCGACCTCGTCCTGTACGACTTCATGGCGTACGCGGGACGGGCCCTGGCCGACAGTTGGGGCGTGCCGTCCATGATGATCTCGCCGGCCAGGGTCCCCCCGCAGGACGCCGAGCGGGAGCCGTTCCGGACGCTCATGGAGGCCCTGCGGTCGGAGAACATCCCGGAGCGCTTCACCCAGTGGCTGAGCGACAACGGGCTGCCGACCGACGACATCTTCACGTACATGGTGCGGCCCGACCGCGGACTCGCGCTCATCCCGCACGTGCTCCAGCCCGAACCGGAGCAGGTCGACCCCGAGTTGTTCTCCTTCGCCGGGCCCTGCCTCGACAACCGGGAGTACCAGGGGAGTTGGACCCGGCCGGCGGACGCCCGGAAGGTGCTGCTGATCTCGCTGGGCTCCGCCTTCACCCACCGACCCGCCTTCTACCGCGCCTGCCTGGAGGCCTTCGGCGGCCTCACCGACTGGCACGTGGTGCTCCAGGTCGGCCGGGCGACCGACCAGGCCGAGCTGGGCGAAATTCCGTCGAACGTCGAAGTCCACCCGTGGGTACCGCAGTTCGCCGTGCTCCAGCAGGCCGACGCGTTCATCACCCACGCCGGGATGGGCGGGTGCAGCGAGGGCCTGTACTGCGGGCTGCCGATGGTCGCGGTGCCGCAGGCCGCCGACCAGTTCCAGAACGCGGACCGACTGGTCGAACTCGGCGTCGCCCGCCGCCTGGACACCGACCTGGCCACCCCCGCCGCGCTCCGCTCCGCCCTACTGGAGCTGACCACCGACCCGGCGGTGGCGGCCCGGCTGGCCGAGCTCAAGGCCGAGGTCCGCGCGGGCGCGGGCGCGCGCCGGGCCGCCGACCTGATCGAGGCCGCACTGGCCTGACGGGCCCGACAACCGGTCCGCCCCCGCCCGTCGCCCGTCGCCCACGGTCCGCTACCGGGCGGCGGGCGACGGGCCGACCACCGGGACGCCCTCCGCCCGCCCCGCCAGCAGCGCCGCGATGTGGTCGGCGCAGCGCAGCGCCGCCTCGGCCATGGCGCTCCTGGTCATCCCGGCGATGTGCGGGGTGAGGAGGGCGTTGGGCAGGCCGAACAGTGGTGAGGCGAAGGCGGCGTGCTCGTGGGCGAAGGTGTCGACGGCGGCCGCCGCCGGCGGGCCCGCCGGATCGCGCAGGGCGTCCGCGAGGGCCTGCTCGTCGACGATCCCGCCGCGGGCGGTGTTGAGCAGGATCGATCCGGGCCGCATCCGGGCCAACTCCGCCCGGCCGATCAGCCCTTCGGTGTCCGGGGTGAGCGGGACGTGCAGCGAGACCACGTCGCTGGTGGCGAGCAGGGCGTCGAGGGAGTCGACCCGGCGTACGGCGGGGTGGGTGGAGCGCCGCGCGTACCCCTGGACGGTCATGCCCATTGCGGTGGCGCGCTCCGCCAGGGCCGATCCGATCCGGCCGAGGCCGACGAGGCCCAGGGTCAGCTCCGACAGCTCGACCGCCGGGGCGCTCGGTGCGACCCAACGGCCTTGCTGCGCGGCCTCGTTGGACGGCACCAGCGCCCTGGTCAGGGCGAGCAGCTGGGCCAGCGCGAACTCCGCGACGGCGTTGGCGTTGGAGCCGGGCGTGTGGGTGACGGCGACCCCGTGCCGGGCCGCGGCGGCCAGGTCGACGTGGTCGGTACCCGCCCCGGCCCGTGCGACCACCCGCAGCCGGTGGACCAGCCCACGGTCGGTCGCGGCCGCCAGGAAGCGGGCCCGCAGCGGCGAGCCCGCCCGGGACTTGACCGCGTGGTACCCCCGTCCGCCGCGCACCGCCTCGCCGATCAACGCCGTCTCGTCGAACAGGTCGACCTCGGTGAACTCCACCCGCCCCGCCCACCGCCCGGTCACCCCCGCCGGATCGCCCACCCGCCGCAGGTTCAGCGTGACGTCGAGCCCGTGCCCGACCAGCCGCGTCAGCTCCCGGTCCAGCAACTCGCCCGGAGCCGCGTCCAACAGCAGGACCCGCATCCGTCCCCCTTGAGGTTCGTCGAGATCGTCGGCGTGCGCCCCGGATACCGCGGTCGCCCCCGGCCGCCGACCGCCCGCCCCTCGGTGCTGCGCAGCGCCGAGTACCGCCACACGGTACCGCCGAGCGGAGGGGCTGCGAGAGCTCCGGCCACCCACCTGGTGACCCTGCGCACGCAGGGAATCACTTTCAGTCCTCTTCTCCCGGGCCGCCCGCACCGGCCGTCAACGCCTCGGGCGGCCGTCGCCCGTTCGGCCGACATACGCTGGCTCTGATCACCCCGCCCACACGCCGCCGGAGGGCCGATGATCCGACGCCGCCCCGCCGACCGCCCGAGCGCGGACGACCTGCTGACCGAGCTCGGTCGGCTGACCGCGTCCGCCCTGGAGCAGGCCGAGCTCCAGCAGGCCCGGGTGGAGCTGGCCGAGGCGCTGCAGCGCGAGCTGCTGCCGGCCGCGCTGCCGCAGCCGCCCGGGCTGCGGGTGGCGGCCCGGTACGCGCCCGCCCGGCACGGCCTGAGCATCGGCGGCGACTGGTACGACGGCTTCCCGCTGCCGGACGGCTCGGTGGCCTTCTCGCTCGGCGACGTCCAGGGCCACGACGTGGAGGCGGCGGCGATCATGGGCCAGGTACGGGTCGGCCTGCGCGCCGTGGCGGCCACCGCCGCCGACCCCGGCGAGGTCCTCGGCCGGGCCAACGACCTGCTGATCTCCATGGACAGCCGCCGCTTCGCCACCTGCAGCTTCCTGCGCTACGACCCGGCCACCGGGGACCTCTCGCACGCCCGGGCCGGGCACGTCCCGCCGGTCTGGGCGGACGGCGAGGGCCGCTGGGGGCACTACCCCGACGAGGGCGGTCCGCCGCTCGGCGTGGTGCCCGGCCAGCGGTACCCGGTGAGCCACCACCGGCTCTCCGGGGCCGGGGTCGTCGCCCTGGTCACGGACGGGGTGGTCGAGGGGCCGGCCTTCCCGATCGAGGCCGGGCTGGCCCGGGTGGCGGCCGTGCTGCGGGAGCGGGTCTCGGACGATCCGGACACCCTGGCCGCCGAACTGCTGGGGGTCGCCGACCTGACCGGGCACACCGACGACGCGGCCGTGCTGGTGCTGTGCCACGACGGCTGAGACCCCGGTCGACCGCCCGCCCACCACCCGCCTGCCACGGTCGACCGGACCGGGCCCGCGGCCCCCGGACGGCCGGTCCGGGTGACGGCCCCTGCGTGTCACGCCCGCACGGTGCCGCCCGGACGTAGTCAGATGACCACTGTGCCGCCGACCACCACACCCCCTTCCCGCACCCCCCGCCAGCTGGCCGTGACCGCCCTGCGGCTGCTGGCCGTCACCGCGGTCTACCTCGCGGCCGGGCGGATCGGCCTGCTGCAACAGGTGGTGATCGGCGGGGCCAAGGTCACCCCGCTCTGGCCGCCGACCGGGATCGCGCTCACCTGCCTGCTGCTGTTCGGGCTCCGGGTCTGGCCGGGCGTGGCGCTGGGCGCCTTCCTGGTGATCGTCGTCACCGGGCCGCCCCGCTGGGGCTCGCTCGGCATCGTCACCGGGAACACCCTCGCCCCCGTCGCCGCCTACCTGATGCTGCGCCGGACCGGGTTCCGGATCGAGCTCGACCGGCTCCGGGACGGCATGGCCCTGGTCTTCCTGGGGGCGTTCGCCGGGATGCTGATCAGCTCCGGCACCGGCAGCGCGGTCCTGGTCCTCAACGGCACCCTGCCGGCCGACGGGTTCTGGTCCACCTGGACCGCCTGGTGGACCGGCGACGCGATGGGCGTCCTGGTGGTCGCGCCGCTGCTGCTGGCGCTGCGCACCGCCCGGCTGCCCGCCGACCGCGGCCCGTTCACCTGGCTGGAACCGGTCCTGCTGCTGGCCAGCACCGCCGCCGTCACCGTGGTCGCCACCTCCACCACGCTGAGCGTGCTCTTCCTGGTCTTCCCGTTCCTGATCTGGGCCGCCCTCCGCTTCCAACTGCTCGGCGCGGCCCCCTGCGTCCTCCTGGTCTCGGTCATCACCATCACGGCCGCCATCGACCAAGTCGGCCCGTTCACCGGGCACGGGCTGGTCGCCGCGATGGTGATGCTGCAGGCGCTCAACGGCTGCGCGGCGCTCACCGGACTGCTGCTGTCCGCGATCGTCGCCGAGCAGCGCAACACCTACCGGCGGATCGAACAGGCCACCGTCGAGCTGGCCCGGGTCGTCCAGCGGCTGGCCCCCGGCAAGGTCGACACCGACCGGTGGCTGCCGCCGGAGGACGGCGACCGCTGACCACCCCGGTACCGCTTCCGGCCCGGGTTCCGCAACGGAACGTCCACCGCTCCCCCCACCGTCCTCCACAAACCGCCCGCCCCGGCAAAAGGATCACCCCCACGACCGTCCACCCCCGGCCTGACCTGGCAGGATCTCCCGCCATGACGCACAACGAGACGCCCGGGACGCCCGTGCCCACCGCCGGGCCGCAGGACCAGCCGGGCGGCCCGGGAGGTCAGGCAGGCCAGGGGGTCGGGACGAAGAACGGCGGGAAGAGCGGCAAGAAGAACGACGCGCCGTGGCCGCGTCACCCGTGGCTGACCGCGCTGTGGATCCCGGGGGCCGCCGTGCTGATGCCGCTCGGCGGGGCGCTCGGCGCGTTCGGGGCCTGGTTCATCCTCCCCTCGCTGGTCCTGGCCTTCGCCGGGGCGATCGGCCTGATCTACGCCCTGGTGTCGCTCTGCCAGTCCGGGCCGCTGCGCGGCGCGGCCCTGGTGCTGCTGATCGCCCCGCTGATCGCCGTACCGCTGATCAGCATGAACGCCGTGCAGTCCGCCGTGCTGTCCGCCCGTGGCACCGCCCACCAGGGCACCGTCACCGACATCACGGTCAGCCACGGCAAGGGCACCTCGTACACCTGCGCGGTGCACTACGACCACGACGCCCCGGAGCGCACCCACTCCGTCCGCTGCGGTTCCCTCGACACGGTGGGCGAACAGGTCAGCGTCACCGAGGACCCGGGCGGCCTGGTGGAGCCGGAGTTCACCGCGAGCGCCGAGAACCCCCGCTTCGACGTCACCATGGTCGGCCTCGCCGACGTCACCCTGCTCACCGTCTCCGCCGGCGCCGCCACCCTCGGCGCCCTGCTCCACCTGCTGCGGAAGCGTCGTAATCCCCTTGCGGAGGCGGCAGGGTAGCGGACATCCTCCGGTGATGGACCACGTACGACAGGCCGAGCAGGAAATCGTCCTCGGCGAGGTGACGCTCCGCCGTTTCCGCGGCGAGGCGGACCTCCCCGAGTTCTTCCAGGTCATCGAGGAGTCGCTGGAGCACCTGCGGCCCTGGATGCCGTGGGTCGCCGAGCACAGCCGGGCGAAGACCACCGAGTTCCTGGCCGAACGGGCCGAACTGTGGGAGAGCGGACGGGACTTCACCTACGCGATCCTGCTGGACGGCGCCATCGTCGGCGCCTGCGGGCTGTTCCGCCGCGAGGACACCGCCGAGAACGGCCGGGAGATCGGCTTCTGGCTGCACCCCGCCGCCACCGGTCGCGGCATCGCCACCCGGACAACCCGGGCGCTGACCGAACAGGCCTTCCGGCTCCCCGGCGTGGACTTCGTCGAGATCGTCCACGACCCGGCCAACCACGCCAGCCGCGCCGTCCCGATCCGCCTCGGCTTCACCGAGCACGCCCGCCGACCCGCCGAAGCGCTCGCCCCGGCCGAGACCGGCGAGGAGCAGATCTGGCGGCTCCGGCGCGCCTGACCGACCCCGCAGAACCCCACCCCGGGCAGGGCGGGGCCCGACGGTCCGCCGCCGTGGGGGAGGCGAACGGACCGCCGGGCGGCGCCCGCCGGACGGGACGATCCGGCCGGACGCCGTGGGAACGAACGCGGCCGGAGACCTCACCTCCGCGCGGAGCGCCCCATCTCGAACCCCGCGTTCCGGCCGCATACCCTCTGCCGCGACCTCCCGCGTCCGTTCCCACGCCCAGGAGACCGCCCGACGGCGGTGCCGATAACACTTTTTCGCCCCCACCCGCGCCGCCCTTCCACTCCCGCCCCACGGCACGTGATCGTCTACTGTCGGCGGAAGCCGCCCACCCCGGCGGCGACGCCGACAGGAGACCGCCACCGTGCCCGACGCCCCCGTGATCCGCAGCGACGTCCCCGGATCCTTCGCCCGGAGCGTCTTCCACGAGCGCCACCCCGAACTCGTCCGGCGCGTCCTCGACGCCCTGCCGTACGGCCCCGCCGAACGGGCGGCGATCGAGCGGCTGCTCACCGAGAGCACCGGCGGCGGCGTCCTGGAGCCCCTCCCCGCGGACGCCCCGGACGCCGCCCAGTGGCTGGCCTGGGGCGAGGGCCGGTGGGGCGAACCCTGGAGCGAGGCGCCGTTCCTGTGGGCGGAGAGCTACTTCTACCGCCGACTGCTCGACGCCACCGGCTACTTCCGGCCCGGCGCCTGGCAGGGCGTCGACCCGTTCGCGCCGTTCAAGGACGCCGAACTGCGCGGAACCGCCGTGGACGGGGAGTTGGCCGCCCTGAGCGGCCTCACCGATCTGCCGCCCGACCGACGGACGGACGCCCTGCTGGCCTCCGCCCTGTGGGGCAACCGCGCGGACCTCAGCTTCGCCATGGCCGCCGAGTCCGGCGAGCCCGACGAGTCCGACGAGTCCGACGAGTCCGACGACCGAGGGCCGTCCGTACCGGCCGCCTCCCCACCGGCCGCATCCCCACTGGCCGCCGACGACAGCGCGCTGCTGCACGCCGAGTTGACCCGGTCCGGACCCGGACGGGTCTGCCTGATCGCCGACAACGCGGGCCGCGAACTGCTGCCGGACCTCGTCCTGATCGACCACCTGCTGACCGCCGCCCTCGCCGCCGAGGTCGTCCTCCACGTCAAACCGCAGCCGTACTTCGTGTCGGACGCGACGACGGACGACGTCCTCGCCACCGTCCAACGCCTGCGCACCGCACCGGTACCCGCCGCCGAGGCCATCGGCCGCCGCCTCTGGCAGGCGCTGACCGCCGGCACCCTCACGATCCGCACCCACCCGTTCCACTGCGCCCCGCTGCCCTACCACGACCTGCCCGCCGACCTCCGCGCCGAACTCGCCGGCGCCACACTGACGATCCTCAAGGGCGACCTCAACTACCGCCGCCTGGTGGGCGACCGCCACTGGCCACCGACCACCCCCTTCGCCGCCGCGGCCGGCCACTTCCCCTCCCCCGTCGCGGCCCTGCGCACCCTCAAGTCGGACGTCGTCGTCGGCCTCGCCCCCACCACCGTCACCCGCCTCGACGCCACCGGCACCCCCTGGCGCACCAACGGCCGACACGCCGTCATCCAGGTCCGCCCGCACCCGTAGCCGCCGTCCGACCTGCCCGGCCGCACCCCCGCGTCCCGGGCCCCGGGCCCGGGTACGGTGTGATCGACCGTCACCCGGGACGCCGCACGGAGGAACCGCCCCATGCCCGAGCAGCACACCACGGCGCAGGCCCTCGTGGCGGCCGCGCTCGACCGGGCCGCCGCCGTCGAGCACCTCAACGCGTTCATCACGCTCGACGCGGAGGGAGCGCTCGCGGAGGCGGCCCGGCGGGACGCGGGCGACGCGCGGGGCGCGGGAGGCCCGGAGGGCGTGCGGGCGAAGGCCTGGGGCCTGGTCGTCAAGGACAACATCCACGTCGCCGGCCTGCCCAACACCGCGGGCACCCCCGCGCTGACCGGCTTCGTCCCGGACGCCGACGCACCCGTGGTCACGGCCCTGCGCTCGGCCGGGGCGATCGTGCTGGGCAAGACCAACATGCACGAGCTCTCGCTCGGGGCCACCTCCTGCAACCACACCTTCGGCGCCGTCGGCAACGCCGCCGACCCGGCCCTGTTCGCGGGCGGCAGCAGCGGCGGTACGGCGGCCGCGGTGGCGACGGGCGTCGCGGAGGCCGGGCTCGGTACCGACACCGGCGGTTCCGTCACCGTCCCGGCCGCGCTGAACGGGGTCTACGGCCTGCGCCCCAGCGCCGGGCGCTACCCCTCGGCGGGGATCACCCCGCTGTCCACCACCCGGGACACCCCCGGGCTGATCGCCCGCAACCTGGCCCGCCTGACCGCGCTCGACACCCTGGTCACCGGGGAGACCTCCGACCACCGGGACCCGGAGCGTCCGCTGCGGCTGGGCCTGCCGCGGCAGGTGTTCGCCGAGGACCTGGAGGGCCCGGTCCAGGCCGCCTGGGAGGTCGCGGTCGACCGGCTCGGTCCGGCCGGGGTCCAGTGGGTCCCGGTGGACACCGCGCACCTGGCGACCGCCGACGCCCGGATCGGTTTCCCGCTCGTCTTCGGCGAGTTCGCCGCCGCGCTGGCCCGCTACCTGGACGAGCACCGCACCGGCCTCTCCCCCGTCGAGGTCCTGGACGCGGTCGGCGATCCGGACATCGCCGAGCTGCTCAAGACCACCGCACTGCCCGACGCCCCCGGGTTCCTGGGGCCCGCCGGCCTGGACGCCGCGCTGGACCGGCGCCGCGCGCTGCAGTCGGACTACGCCGAACTGTTCACGGCGAACGGGCTGGACGCGATCCTCTGCCCCACCGTCCCGGTCTGCGCCCGACCGCTGCGCCGGTACGAGGACAGCCTCCCGCTCAACGGCCGCGAGGTGTCCACCTTCCACACCCTGATCCGCAACACCTCCCCGGCGGCCACCGCGGGCCTGCCCTCGGTGACGCTCCCCCTCCCGGTCGACGGATCGGCGCCGGTCGGCGTCCAGCTGATCGGCCCCCGGCTGACCGACCGGGCGCTGCTGTCGGCGGCCGCCCGGGTCGACGCCCTGCTGCACGCCTGACGCCGGGGGCCGTCCGCCCACCACGCCGGTCGAGGCGCAGCGGACGGACGGCCCGGTCGGTCAGGCGTCAGGCGTCGGGCGTCGGGCGTCAGGCGGTCAAGCCGTCGGGCCGTCGGGCCGTCAGCCCGCGTAGACGTCCTCGACGTAGCGGCCGGCCTCGACCAGGCCCTGCAGCCAGTCCTGCGCCTGCCGCTCGTCCGCCCCCGGCGTGCGCTCCCGGTAGAGCGCCCGGAAGGCCTCCCGCACGCCGGGCGCCATCCGGGCGCCGTCGCCGCACACATACACCTCGGCCCCGGCGGCGAGCAGCTCCCAGACCTCCGCCGCCTCGGCCGCGATCCGGTCCTGGACGAAGCGCCGCCCGTCCTGCGGCCGCTCGCTGAACGCGGGCCGCATCGAGACGGCGCCGGCCCGCTCGGCCGCCTCCAGCTCGGACCGGTGCAGGTAGTCGGCGTCCGGGGCGTCGCAGCCGAAGTACAGCAGCGCCGGGGCGAGCCCGGTTCCGGCGGAGAGCAGCGCCCGGCGGTCGGCGACGGCGCCGCGGAAGGGTGCCAGGCCGGTACCGGCCGCGATCATGATCACCGGGGTGCGGTGCCCGATCCGGAACGCCTCCCGGCACGGCTGCACCCGGGCGAGCACGATGTCCCCGACGGCCACCCGGTCGAGGTAGCCGGAGCCGGTGCCGCGGTAGGTGCCGCGGCCGGAGCGGGCCGGGGCGCTGAGCACCGACACCATCAGGTCGACCTCGCCGCCCGCTCCGGAGGCCCCCGCACCGGCGGCCGGTGAGGAGGAGATCGAGTAGTGCCGGGGCCGGATCGGCGGCAGCAGCTCCAGCAGCACCGGCCAGGTCAGCACCTCCCGCAGCGCCGGGTGGTCCTCGACCAGGTCCAGCAGGGTGCGCGGGTCGTCCGCGGGCAGCGCCCGCAGCGCGGCCTGCTCGGGCGGGCAGGGGTTGAGCGCGGCCAGTGCGGCGCGCTGCTCGGCGGTCGGGCGGTCCTGCAGTTCGACGTGGTGGGTGAGCAGTTCCCGGACGGTCAGCGGGCGGTCGACGGCCGGCCCGGTGCGCCGGTGGCCGACGATGCCGAGCAGCGTCTCCGGGTCGGCGCCGAACAGCCGGGCGGCCCGCTCGACCAGGGCGGGGTCGTTGGCCGGGAGCACGGTCAGGTGGTCGGCGGTCCGGTAGTCGGTGCCCGCCGGCAGGGCGAGCCGGACCAGCCGCTTCACCCGGTGGTAGCCGGGGTCGGTCAGGCTGTCGACGGCGGTGACGGTCAACTCGCTCATGCCGTGCCGGGCGGCCAGCGCGTGCAGCGGGCCGCCGACCAGCTCGGTCACGGTGAACCCGGCCTCCTCGCGCGGCGCGGCCACCGCCTCGGCGTCGCCGTGCCGGGTCAGCAGCAGGTCGGTCAGCGCCTCGGTGAACTCCCGTACCGTACCGGTGAGATCGCCGGAGGCGTCGGCCTCCGCTCGGTCGAGCAGCCGGGTGCCGCCGAGGGCGGTGAGCCGCTCGTCGATCAGGCCGGGGACGCGCTGGTAGGTGGCGGCGTAGGTGCGGTCGCCGATGCCGAGCACGGCGTACTCGACGCCGGCGGCGGCGCCCTCCGGGGCCTCGCCCAGGCGGCGGAAGAACTCGGCGGCGTCGTCGGTGGGTTGGCCGTTGTACGAGGCGGCGGTGATCACCACCAGCCGGTCGGTGGGCAGGCCGTCGGCGTACGCGTCCAGCGGGGCGATCGCGGTGTCGCAGCCCAGGTCGGCCGCGGTGTCGGCGAGTTGGCGGCTGAACTCGCGGCAGGCACCGTAGTTGGAGCCGTGCAGGAGCAGCAGTCCGGTGCCCTGGCGGACCCGGCCGGGGCGCTCGGCGGCCTGCGCGATCCCGGCCCGCCGCACCCCCTGCTCCGGCTGGTCCGACCGGAGCGGCTGGACCGGCGCGGGGGTGCGCGGGGCGAGGGCGAGGGTGAACCCGTCGGGCTTGATGGTGAGGGTCTGCTTGAGGTTCAGCCGGTAGCCGGCGTGGTCGATCAGCCGGTAGCGGTGCACCAGCATGCCCAGCAGCATGGCCGCCTCGTGCAGCGCGAACTGCCGTCCGATGCAGGCGCGTTCGCCGGTGCCGAAGGGCTTGAAGGCGTGCGGCGAGCGGGCCTCCTCGCGCTTCGGGTCGAACCGGGAGGGGTCGAACAGCTCCGGGTTGTCGCCCCAGGCCCGGTCGCGGTGCAGCATCGGGGTCAGCACGAAGATCGGCAGTCCCGGGCGGACCGGGATCCGCCCGCCGAGCAGGGTCTCCGCCCGCGCCTCCCGGCTGAACTGGGGCGCCGTCGGCCACAGTCGCAGCGCCTCGCTGAGCACCTGCCGGGTGTGGCGCAGCCGACCGACGTCCTCGTAGGAGGGCTCCGGGTCGGCCTGGTCGCCCCAGAGCGCGTCCACCTCCTGCTGCACCAGCCGGAGTTCGGAGGGGTGCTTGGCCAGGTAGTGCAGCGCGAAGGAGAGCGCGCCCGAGGTGGTCTCGTGGCCGGCGATCAGGAAGGTGATCACCTGGTTGCGGATGTTCTCGATGTCCAGCCGGGTGCCGTCGGAGGGGTGCACCGCGCCGAGCATCAGGCCGAGCAGGTCCTCGGCCGGGCCGGCCTCGGCGCCGCTCTCCACCCGGGCGGCGATCACCTCGTCCACCACGCCGGCCAGGTAGTCGGCGTCCCGTCGGAAGGCGGCGTCCCGCTCGGTGTGGTCGAGGTCGGGGTCGCGGGTGAGCTTGGTCATCGCCCACTCCAGGCAGCGCACCATGGCCTCCACGAACGGGTGGGGCTCGTCCCGCTCGAAGGAGCCGAAGTCGAAGCCGAACCCGGCCAGCCCGATGGTGTCCAGGGTCATCCGGGTCATGTCGCCGGGCACGTCCACCGTCAGCCCGGCGGCCGAGCGGCGGTCCCAGGACTCGATCACCCGACGGGCCACCCTGAGCATCACCGGGTGGTAGGTGCGCATCGAGCCGAGCGCGAACGCCGGCATCAGGATGTCGTGCGCCCGGGCCCAGTTCGGTTCGTCGTTGTAGGCGGTGAACAGGCCGTCCCCGGTGAACTCCCGGACGTTCTCCAGCGCCGGGCCGACCGCCTTGGTGAAGCGCTCCTCGTCGGCCAGCTCCTCCACCAGCTCCAGGCTGCTGACCATCAGCACCTCCCGGCCGTGCAGGCGCTGGAGGAACACCGAGCCGTGCTCTCTGGCCAGGTCCATGGTCCGCAGCACGGGTACGTTGACCGGCGGCAGGCCGGAGATGTCCACCAGCGGCACCCCCGGCACCCAGGTGTCGATCACGGCCCCGGTAGCGGCGCCGGTCGCGGTCGCGGTGCCGGTCGCGGCTCCGTCGGCGGTCGCGGAAACGGTGTCCCGGATGGCCTCGGCGGCGGCTTCGACGGCTTCGGACCTGGCCTCGGTCGTGGTATCGGTCATCGGTGGGTCCCTCCCACGGCAGGAAAGTTCTCGGTATCTCCACTCTCTGCCCCCGCCGAACGGTCCGGGCCGCCCTCACTACATGATTGTGTAGTGCCAGCGGCATCAGGGGACTTGCCTACGACCCGTCAGTTCTGACCTGGGCGGTTGCCGCGGGAGGAGGACGAGGCATGCGACCGACCGACAGCTGCGGTCCGGCACCGGGCACCCGCCCGGACGCCGCGGTGATCTGGCGCAACCGGGCGCTGCGCCTGCTGGACCACGTGCCGCTGCCCATCGCGGTGTGCGAGTGGGGCGGCCGGATCCTGATCGTCAACCGCGCGATGGCCGCCGAGTTCGGCGGCCTGCCGGGCCAGTTGCGCAACCGCCGGATCCTGGAGTACTTCACCCTGCGGGACGACGCCACGCTCCAGGCACTCGGCGAGGCGGTCCGGCTGCACCGCCGCTCGCAGTACTCGGCCCGGGTCTCCTGGACGCCCGCCGGCCGCGGCGAGCGCCGCGGCGAGATGACCGTCGACCTGGTCAGCGACACCCCCGAGCAGACCCCGAACCTGCTGCTGTCCCTGCACGCCCGCGACGAACCCGCCGCCCGCCCGACGCCCCCGGTCCCCGCCAACCGGCCCACGGCCAGCCCGATCGAGGCCCGGATCCTCGCCGCGGCCGCCCGGGGCGCCACCACCGCGCGGATCGCCAAGGAGATCGGCCTCACCCCGGACGGCGTCAACTACCACCTCACCCGGCTCTCCCGCCGCTGGCAGCTGCCCAACCGCACCGCCCTGGTCGCCCGCGCGTACGCCCTCGGTGTCCTCGCCCCCGACACCTGGCCCCCGGAACCGGCCCACCCGCACTGACGGGGGCGGACCCGAGGGCCTCGGCCGGCCGAACCCTAACCGCCCGCCCCGCCCGTACCGGGCCGGATCCGGTAGACCGGGGTGCGGTTGGCGTCGGCCTCCCCCAGGGCGCGGGCCCGCTACTGCCGCACCGGGCAGCCGATGCCACGTCACATCAGGGGACTCGGCGGTCCTCCGTTGCACCGGAGAACCGCCTGCACGGCCTGCGAATGGCCGCTCCCGACTCGCCGTCAGCCCCGGCGCGTGCTCTGGTAAGGCGCATGACCATCTCATCGCTGGCCCGCCTGGCCGTCCCGCTCGCCACCGCCGCCGTCCTCGCCCTCACCGGCGCCGCCCCCGCCCTGGCCCTCCCGGCCGACGTCACCCGCGAGCAGTGCGAGGCGGGCGGCGGCACCGTCCAGGGCGGCGGCTACTGCGTGGGCGCCGTCGGCGAGGACGAGTGGGGCGCGGACATCGACGGGCAGGGCATCGCCTGACCCGGCATCGCCGGCCCCTGTCTCGTCGGCCCCCGCATCACCACTCCGCGCCATCACCACTCCGCGCCATCACCACCCTGCGTCACCGCCGCCCGGGGTCGAGCCCGGCACCCCGCCCCTCGGACGCCGCCGACCCCCGGCCCGATGTCACCGTCCCGCAGCCGATGTCACCGCCGTGTGGGCGGAAGGTCGCGGACCGGTAAAAGCCTGACCCCCCGCCCCACCCCCGCACTGACCGGCCGCTACGCTCTGGGCCGCGCCGCGCCACGGGGGCCGGCGGATCCGCCACGGGGGGAACCACAGTGCGTTACCTGGTCCGCGACCGCATGTTCGCCTTCCACGAGGAGGCCTGGATCGAGACCGAGCACCGGGAGAGGCTCTACCGGGTGAACCGGAGGTTCTTCCGACTGCGCCGCACCTTCGCCCTGGTCGACACCCGCGGCGAACACGTCGCGAGCATCGTCCGCAAGGCCTTCACGATCCACCACACCCTGCTGATCAAGCAGGAGGGCCAGCCGACCGCCAAGATCAGCAAGAAGATGTTCGCGCTGTTCGGCGACCGCTTCAAGGTCCGTCTCGGCGACGGCCGCCGGCTGAAGGTCAGCGGCAACCTGTGGGACCGCGAGTTCGACATCCGGCACGAGGGCACCACCCTCGCCCACATATCCCGCCGCTGGTTCACCGTCCGCGACGCCTACGCCGTCGACGTGCTCAGCCAGCAGGACGCCCTGATCCTGGTCATCCTCGCGGTCTGCGTCGACCACGTGATCGAGGACGCCAAGGGCGACCAGCTGACCAACCTCTGACGGCTGTCACAGCAGCCGTCACGCCCCCAGGACCGCCGGGTCCTCCGCCAGTTCGGCGAGCAGCGCGTCCAGCTTGGCCCGGTCGACCGAGGGCATCACGAACACGTGCACGTAGCTGCGCCGGGTGGTCTCGTCGCCCGGGACCATCAGCACGTCCTGGGAGGACAGCGACCACTTGGCCACCAGCTCCGGGCTCGGCTTGCGGAACCGCACCGTGACGGCGCCCGGGGTGCGGGCCGGCCAGAGCTCGACGCCGAGCTCCCGCTCCAGCGCGACCAGCCGCCGCTCCAGGTAGGCCGCGAGCTCCTGGGCCCCGCGGATCCGCGCCACCTGGTCGCGGTAGGAGTACCGGGACAGGTGGTCCCAGAGGACCAGCGGGGAGAAGCCGTTGCGGGAGCCGGCGAAGGTGGTGTCCGGCGCGCCGATGTAGTCCGGCTGGGACGGCGGCGAGATCTGGTACTTCACCTTGGTCATGTAGATGCCGCACGGCCACGGCGCGCCCGCCCACTTGTGGCCGCTCATCGCGATCGAGGAGACCATGTCGACCTCGCCGTGCCCGGCCGTGGGCAGCCGCAGGCCGAAGTCGAACTCGGGCAGCTCCGCCTCCGGCGTCCAGCCGTACGCCTCCGGGTCCGCCGCGGCCAGCCGCAGGAACGGCGCGTACCCGGCGCCGAGCGCGCCGTCCACGTGGATCCAGAAGCCGCGGCGCAGGTCGACCAGCGGCCGGCCGGTCCGCGGGCAGCTGCCGTAGACCACCTCGCGCTCCACCAGCCCGTGCCGCTCGAAGATCGGCAGCAGTCGCTCGCAGACCGCCCGGACGTCGTCGTGGGCGCCCTTGAAGGTGCTGCCGAGGTTGAGGTTGACGAAGACCGGGTGCCCCTTGGCGGCGAAGAACTCGACCAGCACGGCGAGCGCGTCGACGTCTATCTCGCCCGTACCGTCCCAGGACAGCCCGGACGGGCCGGGGCGGGACGGCACCTCGGTGGGCCAGCTGCGCAGCCCGGTCACCGGGTCGACCAGCGGGCACTCGTCGGGGTACAGCTCCAGGCCGACGGCGTGGAAGGTCTCCACGCCCAGCACGGCGACGGCCTTGGCGAAGGAGTAGTGGGTGTCCTCGGAGTAGAACGCCACCGGGTGGTGGGCGTTCGGGTTGTGCCGGTCCGGGTCCGCCTTGACGTAGCGCAGGGTGTCGAGCGGGACGGTCGGCGGCTGGATCAGTGCCTTGCCGCTGAGGTAGTCCCGGGCGTTCCACAGGGCGTACATGTTGCCCTCGGTCGAGCCCATGGACAGCATGTAGCCCCAGTAGGACTCCGGGTCGGCGGGGTCGTGCGGCCGCTCGGCGTGCCAGAGCTTCGCGTAGTAGTCGAGCACCGCGCGCTCGACGACCTTGGTGTTGGGCTTGTAGCCGCCGCTCTGGAACGGGTCGCCGAGGTTGTTGATGTTGTTCGGCAGGAACCGGGCCAGGTCCAGCGCGGTGCCCTGCATGTCCTGGGTGGCCTGGTAGCCGACCAGGTGCTTGCGCTTGCGGGTCAGGTACTCGTCCACGGCGTCCAGCGCGCGCAGCCGCCGCTCCTCGCCCAGACCGCCCTCGGGGAGGGCGAAGTCACCGCCGTCCAGCTCCGGACCGGGGTCGACGGCGGTCGCGGCGAGGGGGAAGGCGGTCGGGCTCATGGGCGGTGCGCTCCGGGTTCTTCAGGCACGACGACGGACGGCCGTCACCGTCGGTCGCGATCGTCGATCACGTTCGTCGGTAAGGACCGTCGGTAAGGATGGAACTTTCGGACGCCCCTGGGAAGCCTCGCCGAAGAACATTCGATCAGCGCCCGACCAGGTTTGCGATTCTGCGGAAACGACTGGAATCCTGGCAGGCATGCCGAACAATCCGCAGGCCCGCCGGGCACCGATCGACCACGTCGACCGGGCGATCATCCGCGCCCTGGCCGACAACGCCCGCCTCCCCAACAACGCCCTCGCGGCCGCCGTCGGCATCGCCCCCTCCACCTGCCTGGCCCGGGTCCGGGCCCTCCAGGAGCGCGGCACCATCCGCGGTTTCCGGGCCGAACTGGACCCCGCCGCGATCGGTCTGCCGCTCCAGGCGATGATCTCGGTCCGCCTGCGCGCCCACACCCGCGAGCAGAACGAGAGCTTCCGCGGCACCGCCCCCGACCTGCCCGGCGTCCTCGCCGTCTTCCACATGGCCGGCTCCGACGACTACCTGCTGCACGTCGGCGTGGCCGGGCCCGAGGCCCTGCGCGACTTCGTCGTCGACCACCTCACCACCCACCCCGCGGTCGCCCAGACCCGCACCAATCTGATCTTCGAGCAGATACCGGGCCGCCGCTACCTCGCCCCCGGCCCCTGACGGCCGGGCCCGTCAGCCGCCCTCCGCCGCCTCCCCCGACCGGAGCGAGTATCCCCTTGACCGGAGTGAGCGCTCACTCCGATACTGTCGAGCATGACACCGGAACCCGCCCGTCGACGGGCGCCCGCAATGGATCCCGACAGCCGCCGGGAGATGATCGTCCGGACCGCCCTCCCCCTCGTGATCGAGCACGGCAGCGCGGTGACGACCCGCCAGATCGCCCAGGCCGCCGGCATCGGGGAGGGCACCATCTTCCGCGTCTTCGCGGACAAGGACGAACTCCTCGACGCCTGCACGGCCGAGGCGCTCAGCCCGGCCACCGCACTCGCCGAACTCGCCCTCGTCCCCCTGGACCAACCGCTCGCCGCCCGGCTGGCCGAGGCCGCCACGGCGCTGCAGGCCCATCTGGAGCGGATCGGCGCCCTGATCGGCGCCCTCCACGCGACCGGCGGGCGCGAACGGACCGGCCGGCCCGGCACCGCGGGCGCACCGCCGGACCGGGCGGCCGGCTCACTGCCGGTCCGGGCCGCCGTGGCCGAACTCTTCGCCCCGGACCGCGACACGCTTCGGCTGTCCCCGGATCAGGCGGCGGCGGTCTTCCTCGGCCTCCAGTTCGTCGGGGTCCACGAGCCGGCGGACTCACCGGCCCGGCTGACCACCGAGGAGCTCGTCGACCTCGTCCTGCACGGCGTCCTGTCCCGGCCGACCGAACCCTGAGAGGCGCGGCATGCCCATCACGCTGAACCACACCATCGTCCCGGCCCACGACAACGAGGCCGCGGCGCGCTTCTTCGCCTCCGTCATGGGCCTGGAGTACCGGGGCGCCGACCGGCACTTCGCGCCGGTACGGGTCAACGAGGCGCTCACGCTGGACTTCCTGTCCGTCGCGGCCCCGGAGGGGCACCACCTGGCCTTCGACGTGGACCCGGAGACCTTCGACGGGATCCTCGGCCGGCTGCGCGCCGCCGCGGTGCCGTACGGTGACGACCCGCGCGAGCCCGACAACGGGCGGATCGACCACCCGCTGTGCGCCCGCGGCCTGTACTTCGCCGACGCGGCGGGGAACCTCTACGAGGTGATGTCGCCCGCGTGACGGCGCCGACTCCACGCCTTCCGATCCAGCCGGGCATGCGGCGCCCGGCAGGACCGGAAGCCGGGCGGGACCGGAAGCCCGGCAGGACCGGAAGCCGGGCGGGACCGAACCGGGAGTCCCTACCCGGCGGTCTCCTCGATGCCGCCGAGCAGGGCCCGGACGGTCTCGCGGGCGAAGTCCTCCAGGGCGCCCGGTCTGAGCACGTCGGCCGGACCCTCCCCGGCGTAGAAGACCTCCAGGAAGGCCCGGTGGAAGCAGGCACCGATCAGCAGCATCGCGGTGGCGTCCGGGTCGACGTCGGCGATCCGGCCGAGTCGCCGCTCCGCCCGCAGGTAGTCGGCCAGACGTGAACTGACGTGGTGCGGACCGGCGTTGTCCAGCCTGCGGCGGTGGGCGGCGAGCAGTTCGGGGCTGGCGAGCAGTCCGCCGGCCATCGGGAAGGACTGCCGGTAGAACGGCACCGCGACCAGGACGACCGCCTCCAGGTGCTCACGCACCGTGCCCTGCCCGGCCCGGGCGGGCAGTTCGGCGATGGCCTCGGCCAGCCGCGGGGCGCGTTCGCGCAGGACCCGGACGAAGATCTCCTCCTTGTCCCGGAAGTGCTTGTAGAGGGCGGCCTCCGAGCAGCCCGCCTCCCGGGCGATCTGCTTCGTGGTCGCCTTGACCAGCCCGACCGTGCCGATCAGCCGGGCCGCGGCGTCCAGCACCCGCGCCCTGGTCAGCGCGCCTCCGGTGAGCGGCCCGGCCCCTTCGCGGTTCCCCTCGTCCGTCATGGGCGCCAGCCTACCTTGACGCGTGGGTGAGTGCTCACTCACCATGGAGGAAAGGAGGGGAGTGAACACTCACCCACCCCACACTCACCCTGCGCTCTCCTTGCACCCGCCCTGCACTCACCCACCCCCGGGAGGGGTCATGAAACTCGCCGTTCTGGGCGCCACCGGCGGCATCGGCCGCCACCTGGTCGCCCTCGCCCTCGCCGACGGGCACCAGGTCACGGCCGCCGTCCGCGACCCGGCCCGACTGCCCGTCCAGCACGACCGGCTGACCGTGGTCCGGGCCGACGCCCTGGACCCGGCCTCCCTCGAACCCGTGATCGCCGGCGCCGACGCCGTCCTCTCCGGCATCGGCGCGATCGGCCGGATCGATCCGCGCAAACCGGCCTCGACCTCCGCACGCGCGGCGGCCACCGCCATGGCCGCCACCGGGGTGCGCCGCATCCTGGTGGTCAGCGCCGGCCCGCTCAACCGCTCCGGGGCCGGGCAGTCCCTGCTCAGCGCGAAGGTCTTCGGCCCGCTGCTGTGGGCCGTGCTCCGGGACGTCTACACCGACCTGGAGGCCATGGAGCGCATCCTGCGCGCGAGCGACCTGGACTGGACGGCGGTGCGGCCGCCACGACTGACGGACCACCCCGGCCAGGGGCGCTACCGGCACGCCGTCGAGGCCGGACCGGCCGGGGCCGCCGTCCCGCGCGCCGACGTCGCCCGGGCCATGCTGGACCTGGTCGCCGACCCGACGAGCTTCCGGCACGCGGTCGGCGTCAGCTCCTGAGCCCCGATCCGGCTCCGCCCACGATTTCGCCACCTTCTCCACGGATGTGCGGGAAAAGTGGAGTCGACGCGTCCTGCCCCCTTGCCAGGCCCAAGGTTCCTCCCTACCTTCGTGGTTCGGGATCCCGGGCGGCTCGCACCCCGAGCGTCCGTGAGGGCTGCGACCCATGGCGTGTCATCGGAGCACGACAAGAGATCTGGAGGCGTCACATGCCCGGAACCATGATCGAGGAGATCCGCGACGCGGGTCCGCTGATGGTCGACGACGAGGCCGTCCTGTTCGAGGACGACGACCGCGCCGACCGGGAGGCCACGGCCTGTCTCGCCGACCCGTGGGTCACGGCCACCACCCGACTCGCCTGCGACTTCAACTCCTGACGGTGACCGGTTCCACCGCCGGCCGCCGCGATTGGTCCGACGACACCTGGTCGTACCTGACCGACCCGCGGATGCCGGCGGTGGAACACGGTTGGAAGCTGCACCTCTCGGCGCGGCCCGGCGGGCTGGCCGAGCTGACCGCCCTGGTGCTGCCGGTGCTGGCGCGGTACGTCTGCCACGCCAAGTGGGCGGCCGGCCCGGAGGTCCTGCGGGAGCTCAACTCCGGTGTGCGCGGCGACGGTTCGGTCGGCAAGGCGGTCACCGTCTACCCGGCCCCGGACACCGTGGTCGCACTCGCCGACGAACTCGTCGCGGCGCTGCGCGGCCGGGAGGGTCCACAGGTCGTCAGCGACCGGCGGGTCGACCCGGACGCACCCGTCTACTACCGGTACGGGCCGTTCACCGGCGACTACCGGACCGGCCGGAGCGGACGGCTGGAGTCGGTCATGGTCGGCCCGGACGGCCGGCTCTTCGACGGGCTGGCGGTCGGCTCCTACCGCTGCCCGCCCTGGGCCGCCGACCCCTTCGCGCAGCGGGCGGCCACTGCCCGCACCTCCCCCGACCGCGACCCCGACCCGGCCGGCACCCGCACCTCCCCCGGCCTCGGCGGCGGCCGCTACCGGGTCACCGCCGGCATCGCCCGCAAGCCGCAGGGCAACGTCTACCGGGCGGTCGACCTGACCGACGGACGGCCGGTGGTCGTCAAGCAGGCCCGCGCCTTCGTCGCCGAGGACGAGTCCGGCGCGGACGCCCGCACCCGGCTGCACAACGAACGGGCCGTCCTCACCGCACTCGACGGCCTCCCCGGCGTACCCCGGGCCCTCGACTGCTTCCGGCACCGCGCGGACGAGTACCTGGTGATGACCAGCTGCGGCGACCGCGACCTGCGCCGCGAGGTCCAGCAGCACGGCCCGTACGCCCCCGACCGGCTCACCGACCTGGCCGGGCGGCTGCTCCGCCTCCTGGACGGCATCCACCGGCGGGGCGTGGTGGTCCGCGACCTGAAGCCCGACAACGTCGCCCTGGACGCCGAAGGCCGGTGCCACCTGGTCGACTTCGGGATCAGTGCCCTGAACGGCACCGACCCGGACGGCGCGACGCCCGGCTACAGCGGCCCGGTCCGGCGCCCGACCGGAGAGGCGGCCCAACCGGCCGACGACTACCACGCGTTGGGCGCGACCCTCGCCTTCGCCGCCACCGGCCTGGACCCGGTGATCGTCGACCCGGACCCCGCCGTCAACCGGGGCCGCACCCTGACCGGCCTCGGCTGGGCCCTGCCCGGCGCCGAACACCGTCAACTGCGCGACCTGATCGCAGAGTTGACCAGCCCCGACCCGGAGGTCCGAACCACCGGCGCGCACCGGCTGCGCACCGGGACGCCCTCCGGGAGCCGCCCGCACCACCCCGGCCCGCCGCGCGGCCCCGGGCAATCGCTTGTCGACGACGACCTGCTCGCCGAGATCATCGCGCACACCAGCGCCTACTGCGTCGCCGAGGCCCACCGGATCGCCGACCCGGCGCTCGCCGCCCGAACGGCCGTCCCGACCCCGATCGACGTCTACGGCGGCAGCGCGGGCCTCGGTCTGGAGCTGCTCCGCCACCTCCACCGGCCCGGCGTGCCCGAGGCCGTCGACGCGCTGGCACGGTGGACGGCGGGCCAGTCCCGCAGCCTGTCGCCGGGCTTCTACTCCGGCCGCACCGGCGTCGACCTGTTCCTCACCGAGGCCGGGATCACCACCACCCACATCGCCGACAGCGCTGGGCCGCCCGCCCGGGGCCCGGACGGCGGACCACCCGAGGCGGACCTGATCGAGGGCGTCGCCGGCATCGGCATCGGCCGCCTGCTGCTCGCCCGGCACCCCGGTACCGACCACACCCGGCACCTCGCCGTGGCCGCCGACTGCGCCCGGATGCTGGCCTCCGGCCAGGCCCGGCCGTCACCCGCGGGCGCCGACACCCCCGGCCGCGCCGCCCTGCGCGAGGGACTGGCGCACGGCACCGCGGGCATCGCCTACTTCCTATTGGAGTACGGAAGTTCGAGCGGCGACCCGACGGCCCGCCGCCGGGCCGAACAGGCCTGCGCCCAGCTGGCCGCCGTCACCCCGGACCTGCTCGCCCGGGCGACCGCGCCGGGAGCGACCCGCCGGTACGGCTCCTGGTGCCGCGGCCTGGCCGGGGTCGGGGCGGTGCTGGTCCGGGCCGCCGACCGGCTCGACGAGCCCGGGTACCTCGCCCTCGCCCAGCGGACCGCCCGCACCTGCGCCGCGCTCGCGCCGCGGATGCCACTGGTCACCCAGTGCTGCGGCCTCGCCGGGGTCGGCGACCTGCTGGTGGACGTCGCCGTCGCGTCCCGTTCCTGCTCCGAGGAGTTCTGGGACGCCGCCACGACCGTCGCCGCCGTCCTCCTGAGCCGCAGCGGCGGCAGCCCGTCCCGCCCGGTCTTCCCGGACACCGGCCTCACCCGGCCCTCCGCCACCTGGGCCGGCGGCTCGGCCGGCGTGCTCGGCTTCCTCCGCCGCCTGCACGACCGGGGCGGCCCACGCCTCGGCCTGCTCGACTGACCACGAGCGCCCCGATTCCGGTGCACCGACAAGGGATTGGTATGAGCACGGCAAAAGGCTCCCCGCCCCGCGTCCACCAACTGGACGGACCGCCCGCCGAGTTGATGTGGTGTCCGGGCTCAACCCGTACGAACAAACCTCCCACACCCTCACACTCGGGAGCAGACGCATGCGCACACCGCTCAAGGCCGCCGCCCACACCCTCACCGCGCTGGCCCTGGCCGCCTTCTGCACCACCGCGCTGGCCACCGGCGCCGAGGCGCAACCCGCCCCGGCCGGCGCCCACTTCGGCGCCAAACCGCTCACCCCCGGCGCCGGGCACCGGTCACCCACGGCCGCCACCAACACCCTCTCGGTCGGCTCCGCCGCCAGCCAGGGGGTGGTGTCCCCCACCCCCAAGGTGTACCTGGTGTTCTGGGGCACCCAGTGGTCCTCCGACCCGGCGAAGGTCGCCCCCGACATGCAGAACATGTTCAAGGGCCTCTACGGCGCCAAGGACACCTGGGGCACCATCCTCTCCCAGTACTGCGAGGGCGTCGCCGTCGGCACCACCACCTGCGGCACCAAGGGCGTCCACGTCCAGCACCCGGCGACCACCCCGCTGGCCGGCGTCTGGTTCGACAAGTCCGGTGCCACGCCCACCAACGCGACCGCCGCCCAGATCGCCGCCGAGGCCGGCAAGGCCGCCGCCCACTTCGGCAACACCACCCAGGCACCCAACCTCAACGCCCAGTACGTGGTGCTCTCCCCCACCGGAACGCACCCCGACGGCTTCCCCAACTCCGGCTTCTGCGCCTGGCACGACTTCACCAACACCGCGTACGGCAAGCTGGCCTACACCAACCTGCCGTACATCCCGGACAACGGCGCCGGCGCCTGCACCACCTTCACCGACGGCCGGCTGCTCTCCGGCATCGAGTCCACCGAGACCCACGAGTACGCCGAGACCGTCACCGACTTCTGGCCCAGCATCGGCTGGAACGGCAGCGGCGGAGAGATCGGCGACGAGTGCATCAACCTCGACGCCTACGTCACCCTGAGCACCGGCACCTTCGACCTCCAGGGCCTGTGGTCCAACAGCGCCAACAAGTGCGTGACGCACGGCTGACGGCCACGCGCCGAGGCGTGGGGGGAAGCCCCCACGCCTCCCTGGCACCTCACCCCAGACCCAGCACCGCCTCCGCGAAGGCCCCCGGCGCCTCCTGCGGCACGTTGTGCCCCACCCCGGGCAGCGTCCGGACCTCGCACGGCCCGGTGAACCGCTCGGTGCCGGTCTGATCCACGGCGGGGATCACCCCGTTCTCCTCGCCCACCAGGACCACCGTGGGCGCCGCGATCGACGGCCGGGCCGCCAACACCTCCTCCAACTCCCGGTAGCGCGGGTCGCCTTCGACCAATCCGAAGCGATGCCGGTAGGAGTGGATCACGACGTCCACGAAGTCCGGGTTGTGCAGACTGGCCGCCGAGGCCGCGAACGCCTCCTCCACCCCCGCCCACGTCGGCGACCAGAGCCGCCAGAGCAGCCCGCACAGCTCCTCACGGTTCCGCTCCAGCCCCTGGCGGCCCCGCTCGGAATGAAAGTAGTACTGGTACCAGAGGTTGCGCTCCGCCTCCGGCGAGGCCGGCTCCATCGCCCGGGCGATGTCCTGAACGGTGTAGCCACCCGCCGCGACCAGGCCCTCGACCCGCTCCGGCCACAACGCCGCCGCCGCACAGGCCGCCCGCCCACCCCAGTCGTAACCGGCGACCACGGCCCGCTCGATCCCCAGCGCGTCCATGAACTCCACCAGATCCTGCGCCAGCGCGGCCTGCTGCCCGCTACGCACCGCCCCCTCCGCCAGGAACCGCGTCGGCCCGTACCCCCGCAGGTACGGCACCAGCACCTCCCGCCCGGCCCCGGCGAGCAGCCCCGCAACCTCGTCGTAGGCCCGCACGTCGTACGGAAAACCGTGCAGCAGGATCACCGGAACATCGGACGCCCGCCCGCGCTCACCGACCCGGTGATAGGCGATCTCCAGCACCGGCGTCGCCACCCGGTGCAGGTCGTAGGAAGTCGAAGTCATCCGGCCATGCTCGCACGGCCCGAAGCGGGCACGGTCGCGGGTCAACACAGGTACTGCTCCGACCACATGAGCGCCCTGCGCACACAAGTCGACCCCGACATCGGACCCGACCGCGGCACCATGACACGGCGTGGCCCCGGTACACCGAACCGGCCGCGCCGGTCCGCCTCCGGAGGTCCCCGGCGCCATAGGGTCCTCCTCGAAGAGACGGGGCCGACCGGTCGCCCGAACCGGGGCGTCGGAAGGCCTCGTGCCACGGGATCGACACGACGAAGGGCTGACACGCCACATGCGACAGCGCAGTCTGCGGGACCTCCAGGTGTCGGCCATCGGCCTCGGCTGCATGGGGATGTCCGCCTTCTACGGCACGGCCGACCAGGACGAGGGCGTCGCAACCATCCGGCGCGCCCTGGACCTCGGCATCACCTTCCTCGACACGGCGCAGGTCTACGGACCGCTCACCAACGAGTCCCTGGTCGGCGAGGCCATCCGGGGTCACCGCGACGAGTACGTGATCGCCACGAAGTTCAACTACCGCATGGACGGCGCGGTTCCGGGTGACATGTCGACCGTCGGCCGCCAGGACGGTTCCGCCGAGCACGTCCGCAGTTCCGTCCACGGTTCGCTCACGCGGCTCGGCACCGACCGCATCGACCTGTACTACCAGCACCGGGTCGACCCGAACGTGCCCATCGAGGAAACCGTCGGCGCCCTCGGCGAATTGGTCGCCGAGGGCAAGGTCCGGCACATCGGACTGAGCGAGGCCAGCGCGGAGACCATCCGCCGCGCCCACGCCGTCCACCCGGTCACCGCCGTCCAGAGCGAGTACTCGCTCTGGAGCCGGGATGTGGAGGCCGAGGTCCTCCCCGCCTGCCGGCAACTCGGCATCGGCTTCGTACCGTACTCCCCACTCGGCCGCGGCTTCCTCGCGGGCCGCTTCAGCTCCCCCGACGAGCTGGACCGGGACGACTTCCGCCGCACCAACCCGCGCTTCGCCGAGGCCAATCTGGCGGCCAACCTGCAGCTCGCGGAGAAGGTGAAGGAGATCGCCGCCGAGAAGGACGTCACCCCGGCCCAGCTGGCGATCGCCTGGGTCCTGACCCGCGGCGAGAACGTCGTGCCGATCCCCGGCACCAAGCGCCGCACCTATCTGGAGCAGAACGCGGGCGCAATCGACGTCGAACTGACCGATGAGGACCTGGCCCGCATCGACGCCGAGCTGCCCGAGGCGGCGGGCGAGCGCTACGACGAGGACGGGATGCGGGCAGTGAACCGCTGACCGACCGGTCCGACGACGGTGGTTCAGCGGTGTTCGGGGTTCTCGAAGTCGAAGCGGCAGCCGGCGTCCCACTCGGAACGCTGGTTGCCGTGGGCCGGGATGCCGCCGGCGTCCTTGAGCATGCGGGCGAGGTGGAGCTGGTTCCAGGTCATGAAGGTGGTGTTGCGGTTGCTGAAGTCGTTCTCCGGGCCGCCCGACCCGGGATCGAGATACGACGGCCCGGGGCCGGCCTCGCCGACCCAACCCGCGTCGGCCTGGGGCGGGATGGTGTAGCCCAGGTGTTGGAGGCTGTAGAGCACGTTCATCGCGCAGTGCTTGGCGCCGTCCTCGTTGCCGGTGATCAGGCAGCCGCCGACCCGCCCGTAATAGGCGTACTGGCCCTCGGCGTTGAGGATCGACGAGCAGGCGTACAACCGCTCGATGACCTTCTTCATCACGGAGGAGTTGTCCCCCAGCCACACCGGTCCCGCGAGTGTCAGGATGTCGGCGGCCATCACCTGGGAGTAGATCACCGGCCACTCGTCGGTCTCCCAGCCGTGCTCGGTCATGTCCGGCCAGACGCCCGTCGCGATGTCGATGTCGACCGCTCGGAGGACCTCGACCGCGACGCCCTGGCGTTCCAGGATTCCGGTGCTGACGTCGATCAGGCCCTGGGTGTGGCTGCGCTCCGGGGAGCGCTTGAGGGTGCAGTTGATCACCAGGGCACGCAGGTCGGTGTAGGACGTCGTCGGGTCCGGCATGGGTTCCTCACTCGGAGCGGTCGGGAGACCGGCGGGGTCGCGGACTCCCGGCACAGCTCACCAGCCGGGCCGTCCGGGCGCTCGCGGGGCTGGGCCGGTCGCCTGACGGCGCACCGCTCACCGGGCCGCCGTCGGCGGCGGCAGCCGCAGGCCGGCCAGGTCCGGGGGGACGCAGGAGTCGGGGCGGAAGAAGTAGGGGGCCGCCTCCCCGTCGGTCGCGGTGGCGGGCGCGTCGGTGAGCCGGAAACGGTCCCGGAGGCGCCCGTAGAAGTCGGTGGGCCGGAGGCGGACGAGCCGTACGCGTTGCGGGGCGCGGTACACGCCGATCCAGTCGCCCGGGTCGAGGACGCCCCGCAGCCGGCCGTCGATGCTGACGGCGGCGCGGCCGGAGTGCGGCAGGACGCGCAGTGCGATCGGTTCGTCGGGGGCGGCCACGACGGTGCGGTTGAAGGTCATGTGGGCGGCGATCGGGGTGAAGACGACGGCGTCCATGTGCGGGGAGAGCACGGGTCCGCCGGCGGCGAAGCTGTAGGCGGTGGAGCCGGTCGGGGTGGCGACGACGAGGGCGTCGGCGGAGTAGGCGGCCAGCAGCCGGCCGGAGATGTAGACACCGGCGCTCACCTGGTGGTCCCGGGCGAGCTTCTCCACCACCACGTCGTTGAGGGCGTTGACGTCGAGGGGCAGGCCCCAGCCGTCGCCCGCGGTGCTCTCCGGTCGCACCTGCGGTGGCGGCAGGGCCGGGCCGCGGCCGTAGGTGAGGAACGCCTCCAGTTCCGCGGGCACCTCCGGCGGCCGGGAGGCCCGCAGGGTCAGGGTCATCCGCTCCTCGACCGGGGCGTGGCCGCCGTGGACGGCGTCGAGCGCGGCGGCGATGTCGCAGGCCGGCACCTCGGTGAGGAAGCCGACCTTGCCGAGGTCGACGCCGAGCACGGTGGCACCGGTCTTGACGGCGATCCGGGCGCCGCGCAGGAAGGTCCCGTCCCCGCCCAGGGTGACGACCAGGTCGGGGTCCCCGGCGGCGCGGGCTTCCTCGCGGGCGGAGCGGCGGTGCTGCTCCGCGGACCACACGTCGATCTCGGTGCACCGGACGCCGTGCGCCTCGCACCAGCCGTGCACGACGCGCGCGGCGTCCCGGGCGGCGGCCCGGCCCTGGTGGACCACCAGTCCGACACGGTGCACGGGCATGACGGACCTCGCCTGGTTCCCTCGTTCCACGGCGCCGCCCGCCGGACTGCGGGGCCGCCTGTTCCCACCGGGCCCATCCTGGCCCCTCCCCGTGCGATCGGCCCGCCGAGTTACCGCACCCCCATTGCAGTATTAGTGCAACAGTGTTGCCCTAGCTGCACGAGCATCCACCCGCACACCTGGGCCCGCCGAGGGGGCGCCCGGTCAGACCTCGGCGAGGCGGGCGGCCAGCGCGTCCAGGCCGAAGGAGCCGTGGGCGAGCACCCGGGAGTGCCAGGCCCGGAGGTCGAAGTCCGCGCCCTGTCGGCGCCGGGCGGCCTCCCGGCCCTCCAGCCAGACGCGTTCGCCGAGCTTGTAGCCGATGGCCTGGCCGGGCCAGCCGAGGTAGCGGTTGATCTCGGAGGCACGGCGCGGGAACTCGCTGCCGTGGTGGGCGGCCATGAACCCGTCCGCGAGGGCGGGGGTCCAGCGCTCGCCGGCGTGGCCGCTCCACTCCTCGGTGGCCGCGCCGGCGGGGACGGCGAGTTCCAGGTGCATGCCGAGGTCGACGATCACCCGGATGATCCGCAGCATCTGCTTGTCCAGGTAGCCGAGCCGGCGGGCCGGGTCGGTCAGGAAGCCCAGTTCGTCCATCAGCCGCTCGGCGTACAGCGCCCAGCCCTCCTTGTCGGCGCTGACCGCCCCGAGGGTGATCTGGTACGTGCTGAGCCGGTCGGCGCAGGCCGTCCAGCGGGCGGTCTGCAGGTGGTGGCCCGGCACGCCCTCGTGGTACCAGGTGCTGACCAGCTGCCAGGTGGGGAAGGACGTCCGGCCGAGGGTGGGCAGGTAGGTGCGGCCGGGACGGCTGAAGTCCAGACTGGGGCCGTTGTAGTAGGGCGCGCCCGAGCTGCCCGGCGGCGCGATCCTGGTCTCCACCCGGCGCATCGCCCCGGTGATGTCGAAGTGGGTGCCGTCCAGGGCGTCGATCGCCTCGTCGATGACCTGCTGGAGCCAGGCGCGGACGTTCTCCTCGCCCTCGACGGCGTGGCCGTGCCGGTTGAGGTGCGCCATGGTGGCCCGGACGCCCGCGCCGGGGAGGATCCGCTCCGCCTCGACCCGCATCTCGGCGACCGTGCGGTGGAACTCCTCCCAGGCCCAGGCGTACGCCTCCGCCGGGTCGGTGTCGGCGCCGTTGGACCAGCGGGCGGCACGCAGGTAGCGCTCACGGCCGACGGCGTCCGGGGTGCCGTCGGCGGCGGGCAGATAGGTGTCGCGCAGCCAGTCGCGGAAGGCCGCCGTCGCGGCGGTCGCACGCTCGGCGGCGGTGTCGAGTTCGCTCCGCAGTGCGGCGGGGCCGCCCGCCGCGAACCCGGTGAACCAGCTCGCGCCGCCGTTCCCCCGCCCGGTCCAGGCGTCCAGTTGGGCGATCACCGCGCGGGCCTGCCGGGGTGCGCTCAGCAGCCCGCGGCCGATGCCCTCGGCGAGGGTGGCCCGGTAGCCGTCCAAGGCGCCCGACACCCCGCGCAGCCGCCCGGCGACGGCGGCCCACTGCTCCTCGGTGTCGGTCGGCATCATGGTGAGGATTCCCCGCACCTGGTGCAGTGGCGAGTTGACGTTGCGCAGCGCCCGGAAGTGGTCCCCGGCCTCGTGCACCGCGAGTTCGGCGGTGAGCCGCTCCCGCAGCAGCCCGGCGCAGTCCCGCTCGGCGGGATCGCCGCCGGGGTCGTCACCGCGGTCGTCGCCGAGATCGTTGCCGGGACCGTCACCGGGAGCAGCGGCCGCGTCGAGCACCGCGAGTGTCCTGCGGGCCAGTTCGGCCCGCGCCTCGAAGCCCTCCGGCGACAGGTCCGGCTGCCGGTCGTCGCCGGGGTGCAGACCCAGTCTGGTCGCGGTCGCCGGGTCGAGTTCGGCGACCCGTGCGACGTGCTCGTCGGCGATCGTGCGGGCGGACTTCGGCGTCTCGGGCATGCCCCCATGCTCGCTCAGCGGTCGACCGGCCGTCCAGGGTGCCGGACTTCGGACACCCCGGACGGCCGGTCGGCCCGCGGGATCAGCCCTGGCAGATCCCCCGGCTGTAGTCGAAGGTCGCCGCGGCCTGCGAGTACTGCCACTGCGGGGCGAGCAGCTGGGCGTCCAACTGCGCTGCGGCGGTGCGGTTCTCGACCACGTAGCCGAAGTCCTGCAGCCAGGCCGGGTACAGGTTCTTGGAGCCGATGAAGAAGGCCGACCCGTCGACCGAGACCAGCTTGTGGTGCAGCGCGTACGGGTGGCCGTCGGCCCAGGTCGGGGTGGACGCGGCCCGGAACGGGGCGAGTTGGAGGTTGCGGCACATCGTGGTCCGGGCCTTGGCCGGGTCGCCGAGGCGGGCGGTGAGCCGGGCGGCGAGGGTGTCGCTGATCTCGTTCAGCGACCTGATCTGCGAGTAGCCGCCGCTGCCGACCGTGCCCCGGTTGGCGGGGTCGCTGACCACGATGCGGACCTTCACGCCGTCGGCGAGCTTGCCCGCCAGTTGGTCGAAGAGCCGCACGTCGTAGCGGGGCATCGGCGGGCAGGTGCCGGTCATGTCCTGCTGGGAGATGTCGATCCGGCTGCCGGCACCGGCGATCAGCGCGCGCAGCGCGCTCTCCTCCGGGTTGACCGCCGCGTAGTCGCGGTCGTCGTTGGTGCGGTCGCGCAGGCCGATCGGGCCGCACTTGACGTCGTCGACGGCGGGCAGCGGGCCCGGACGGTAGTCGGAGGCGGGGTCGGTGTCGCGGATCCCGACGCCCAGGCCGCCGACGGCGATCACCGGCAGGGTGCCGGTGGCCGGCACCTGGGCGGCCGGCGGGTTGAGCCGCTGCTCCAGGTCCGGGGTGCACCCGGCGCCGTTGGTGGAGGCGAACCAGGCGGCCGAGAGGAGGCCGCTGTTGCGGCAGGTCCAGTCCCACAGGGTGTCCAGGTAGGCGCCGGCGGAGGCGGCGGCCGGGCCGGTCAGCGCGAGGTCGACGTCGCTCACCGGGTGGGCGGTGTCCAGGTAGTCGTTCTTCCAGTTGTTGATCCCGCCGGTGATGACGCTCTGCCCGTCGACGACCAGCAGCTTGGAGTGGTTCCAGGAGAACGCCGTCTTCGCGGTGGTCATCGAGGCCACCTCGACGGTCACGCCGCGCGCGGCGCCGCCGAGCCGGGCCACCAGGTCGTCCCGGTACTTCGAGGGCAGCGCGGTGATGTTGTACAGCGGCGCGGCCCCGGCCAGGATCCGCACGTGCGGGGTGTTGCCCGCGGCCACCGACGCCTTGAGGCCGTCCGCGATGGCGTCCTGGAACGCACCGTCCGGGAAGGGCGCGAGAGTTGATATGTCGACGGTCCGGGTGGCCCGGCCGATGTTCTCCCTCATCTTGTCCAACAGCCGCTTGGTGCCTGCCCGTTCGGTGCAGGAGGCGTCGCCCCAGCACCCCGGCGTCTGCAGCAGCCAGCCGCCCGGGTCGCCGGCCGGCGCGTCCAGCCGGTTGCCGGCCGTCCGCTGCCACACCGTCCCCTCCGTCCCGGGAGACACCTGGCGCAGGGCCTGCTCGACCGCGTCCAGGTAGGGAGTGGCATCCGCCTGGGCAGCGGGGGCGGGGGCCGGTTCGGCGAACGCGGGGGCGACGGGCAGCAGGGCGACGGCGGCGACGAGGGCCAGCGCGGAACCGGCCAGACGGCGGCCGGAACGGCGGGACTGGTGAGAGAGCACGTACGAGTCCTTCAAAGGAGGCCGGGGACGTTCACCCGGACGACTCCTTTAAATTACCTTAAGTTAACCTGATGTGGCGTCATGGTCCCATCAAACCCGCCGATTCGGCCTGACACGGGCTCAGGAGCACGGGACGGACGGAGGAAACCACGGGGTCGGCACACACCCGCGCAACGCAAAGAAGCCGGGGCCGACGCAACAAGTGCGTCGACCCCGGCTTCTGCTAGTAGCGGGGACAGGATTTGAACCTGCGACCTCTGGGTTATGAGCCCAGCGAGCTACCGAGCTGCTCCACCCCGCGTCGGTGAGACCACTGTAGGCGACAACCCGGCCGAAACGGAAATCGTCAACCGCCCCACCCTCCCCCACACCGGGCTCAGCAGATCCGCGGCAGCTGCTCCCCGATCGGCAGGTCGACCACCCGGGTGCCGCCGAAGCCGGTCCGGGCGACGACCATCCCGGGGTGGTCCTCGACGCACTCGCCGATCACCACCGCCTCCGCGCCCAGCGGGTGCGCCCGCATCGCGGCGAGCACGGCCTCCGCCTCGCCGCGCGGGACGAAGGCGACCAGCTTGCCCTCGTTCGCGACGTACATCGGATCCAGGCCGAGCAGGCCGCAGGCGTTGGCCACCGGCTCCGGGACCGGCACGGCCCGCTCGCTCACCACGACCCCCACCCCGGCCGCCGCCGCGATCTCGTTGAGCGCCGCCGCCAGTCCGCCCCGGGTGGGGTCGCGCAGCACGTGCAGATCGCGGGTCGCCGCCAGCATCGCCCCGACCAGGCCGCCCAGCGCCGCGCAGTCGCTGCGCACCTCGACCCCGAACTCCAGCCCCTCCCGGACGCTCATGATCGCCACCCCGTGCAGCCCGATCGGCCCGCTGACGATCACCACGTCGCCCGGCCGGGCCCGCTGCGGCCGGATGTCCACCCCGGCCGGGACGAGCCCGATGCCGGCGGTGTTCAGGTAGACGCCGTCCCCGTGCCCGGCCTCGACCACCTTGGTGTCCCCGGTGGCCACCTCCACCCCGGCGGTACGGGCGGCGGCGCCGAGCGCCCGGGCCACCCGGTCGACCACCGCCATCTCCACCCCCTCCTCCAGGATGAAGCCGCAGGACAGGTAGGCCGCCCGGGCCCCGCTCATGGCCAGGTCGTTGACCGTGCCGTTGACCGCGAGGTCCCCGATGCAGCCGCCGGGGAAGAACAGCGGCCGCACAACGTAGGAGTCGGTGGAGAAGGCCAGCCGGGCGCCGCCCAGCTCCAGCACGGCGGAGTCGCCGAGGCCCGCCAGCGCCGGACCGCCGAACGCGGGCGCGAAGAGGTTCTCCACCAGCTCGGCGGACATCGCCCCGCCGCCCCCGTGGCCCATCACCACCCGGGGGTGGTCGCGCAGCGGCAGCGGGCAGCTCCAGCCGGAGAAGTCGGGCGCGGGTTCCGTCAGGATCTCGGTGTCAGCCAACGGGGCTCGCCTCCTGGGCGGGGTTCGGCGCGCTCAGCCGCCGGTAGAGGTAGTACGCGGCGCAGGCCCCTTCGCTGGAGACCATGGTGGCGCCGAGCGGGGTGCGCGGGGTGCAGACCGTGCCGAAGGCCTCGCACTGGTGGGGCTTCAGCAGGCCTTGCAGCACCTCACCGGCCCGGCACTGGGCGGGCTCGCTGGTCCGGATGCCCGCGACGTCGAAGCGGTGCTCGGCGTCGTGGTCCCGGTAGGCCGGGGCGAGCCGCCAGCCACTGCGCGGGATCACGCCGATGCCCCGCCAGGGGCGGTCGGTCACCTCGAAGACGTCCTCCAGCATCGCCCGGGCGGCCGGGTTGCCCTCCGCCCGGACGGCCCGCGGGTAGGCGTTGTCGACGGTGTGCTCGCCGCGCTCCAACTGCCGTACGGTGCGCCGGATTCCTTCCAGGATGTCCAGCGGCTCGAAGCCGGTGACCACGATCGGCACCCGGTGGCGCTCGGCGAGCGCCGGGTACTCGGCGGTGCCCATCACGCTGCACACGTGCCCGGCGGCCAGGAAGGCCTGCACCCGGCAGTCCGGCGAGGCCATGATCGCGTCGATCGCCGGGGGCACCCGGACGTGCGAGACCAGCATGCTGAAGTTGCCCACGCCCTGCTTCCGGGCCTGGTGGACGGCCATCGCGTTGGGCGGGGCGGTGGTCTCGAAGCCGATGCCGAAGAAGACCACCTCCCGGTCCGGGTTCTCCCGGGCGATCCGCAGCGCGTCCAGCGGCGAGTACACCACCCGGACGTCACCGCCCTCGCCCCGGACCCGGAACAGGTCGCGGTCGGTGCCGGGCACCCGCAGCATGTCCCCGAAGGAGCAGAAGATCACCTCGGGCCGGGCGGCGATCGCCAGCGCCCGGTCGATCACCTCCAGCGGGGTGACGCACACCGGGCAGCCCGGACCGTGGATCAACTCGACCTCGTCCGGCAGGAGTTGGTCGATGGCGTGCCGGATGATGCTGTGCGTCTGGCCGCCGCACACCTCCATCAGCGCCCACGGCCGGGTGACCGTCGCCCTGATGTCGGCGAGCAGGCCCGCCGCCAGCTCGGGGTTGCGGAACTCCTCCAGGTACTTCACCGCTCGCCGCCCTCCTCGACCATGCCGGCCGCTCCCGCCGGCCCGACCGCCGGCCCGACCGCCGGCCCGTCCGACGGCCCGTCCGACGGCCCGTCCGCCGCCGCTTCCCACGGGTCGCCGAACTCCTCCTGCAGCAGCCCGAGTTCCTCGAACAGCGCCAGGGTCCGCCGGGCCGACTCCTCGTCCAGGCGCTGCAGCGCGAAGCCCACGTGGACGATCGCGTACTCCCCCACCCCCAGATCGGGCAGGTACTCCAGGCACACGTCCTTGACCACCCCGCCGAAGTCCATCACCGCCATCCGGGTCCCGTCCCGCTCCCCGATCTCCGTCACCCTGCCGGGCACCGCCAGGCACATCCGCTCTCACTCCTCCCGGGCGGCCGACGACCGGCCGGCCACCATCAGCTGGCCGAGCGCCAGCCCTCCGTCGTTGGGCGGCACCCGGCGGTGCCGCAGCACGGTGAAGCCGTCCTCCCCGAGGCCGCGCGCGCAGGCCGAGGAGAGCAGCGCGTTGGCGAAGACGCCGCCGCTGAGCGCGACCGTGCCGGTGCCGTGCCGGTCCCGGACGACCGCGCAGATCCGCCGGACCAGGTCGGCCACCGCGGTGTGGAAGCGCGCGGCGACCAGCCCGACCGGTGCGCCCGCCGTCACGTCCGCGACCACCCCGGCCAGCACCGGTCCGGGATCGGCGGTCCAGCCGTCCCGGCGGGCGTCCAGCCCGAAGTCGTAGCCCGCGGCCGGGCCGAACTCCGCGGCCGCCGCCTCCAGTTCGATCGCCGCCTGGGCCTCGTACCCGGCCCGGTGGCAGATCCCGGCCAGCGAGGACACCGCGTCGAACAGCCGGCCCATGCTGGAGGTCGGCACGCAGTTCAGCCCGCGCGCCAACTGACGTTCCAGCAGCCGCAGTTCCTCGTCCGGGCAGGCCCGGACCGGCGGCAGCCCGGCGGCCCAGGGCAGCCCGGCCGCGCGCAGGTGGGCGAGCGCCGTCCGGTACGGGCGCCGCACCGCGGCGTCCCCGCCCGGCAGCGGTACGTAGTCGAGGTGGGCGAGGCGGCGGAAGCCGTCGTAGTCGGCCAGCAGCACCTCGCCGCCCCAGATCGCGCCGTCCTCGCCGTAGCCGGTGCCGTCGAAGGCCACCCCGAGCACCGGGCGGCCGCCGTCCAGTCCGTGTTCGGCCAGCACTGCGGCGATGTGGGCGTGGTGGTGCTGCACCCGGCGCAGCGGCCGGCCGGCGGCGGTGCGCTCGGCGTGCCGGACCGAGCGGTAGCCGGGATGCCGGTCGGCGACCAGCAGGTCGGGCCGCACCCCGCTGACCGTGCCGAGCTGCTCGACGGCGCGGTCGAAGGCGCGCAGGGTGGCCAGGTCGTCCATGTCGCCGATGTGCCCGGACAGCCAGGCGTAGCCGTCCCGGGCCAGCGCGAAGGCGTTCTTGAGGTCGCCGCCGACCGCGAGCACCGGCCGGACCGGCACCGGCAGCGGGAGCGGCAGCGGGGCGTACCCGCGCGAGCGGCGCAGCGGCAGCAGTTCGCCGTCCACCACCCGCACCACCGAGTCCTCGCAGGGCACGTGGATCGGCCGGTCGTGGCTGAGCCAGCCGTCCACCAGCGGGGCGAGCGCGGTGAGCGCCTGCCGGTCGTCGGTGACGATCGGCTCCCCGGAGAGGTTGGCGCTGGTCATCACCAGCAGGTCGGGCCCGGGGGCGGCGAGCAGCAGGTGGTGCAGCGGGGTGTACGGGAGCAGCACCCCGAGGTCGGGGCTGCCGGGGGCGACCGCCGGGAGTTCCGCCGCGAAGCCGCCGGGGCGGCGCAGCAGGACGATCGGCCGGACCGGGCCGGTGAGCAGTTCCCGCTCGACCGGCCCGAGCGGCCGTAGTTCCTCGACGGTGGCGAGGTCGCGGGCCATCACCGCGAAGGGCTTGTCGCCACGCCGCTTGCGCCGGCGCAGCAGGGCGACGGCCGCGGTGTCGCGCGCGTCGCAGGCGAGGTGGTAGCCGCCGATGCCCTTGACGGCGAGGACCGCCCCGTCGGCCAGCAGCCGCCGGGCCTCGCCGAGGGCGTCCTCGCCGTCGAGGGCGGCCCGCCCGGACACGGTCAGGGTGAGCCGGGGGCCGCAGGCGTGGCAGGCGACGGGCTGGGCGTGGAAGCGGCGGTCGGCGGGGTCGGCGTACTCGCGGGCGCAGTCCGGGCACATCGGGAAGCCGGCCATGGTGGTGTTGCCGCGGTCGTACGGCAGGCCGGTCACGATGGTGTGCCGGGGGCCGCAGTTGGTGCAGCTGATGAACGGGTGCCGGTGGCGCCGGTCGGCCGGGTCGGTGAGTTCGGCCAGGCAGTCGGCGCAGGTCGCCACGTCGGGCGGGATCAGGGTGGCGCGCGGGCCGTCGGTGCGGGAGGGGGTGATGGTGAAGCCGGGGGTGCCGGTGGCGGCGAGCGGCGCGTGCTCGATCGAGGCGACCCGGGCGAGCGGGGGCGCGTCGGCGGCCAGCCGGTGGCAGAACGCGTCCAGGGCCGCCGGGCTGCCCTCGACCTCGGCGAGCACGCCCTCGCCGGTGTTGGTGACGCTGCCGTCGAGCCCCAGCTCCCCGGCCAGCGCGAAGACGAACGGCCGGAAGCCGACGCCCTGCACCAGGCCGCGGACGGCGACTCGGCGCCGCTCACGGTCGAGCGCGGTCACGGGGTCTCCGGCGCCGCGTGGTGGTGCCCCGCGGGTGTCCCGTGCCCATGCCCGTCGTGCGCGTGCCCCTCGTCCGTGTGCCCGTCGTGCGCGTGCCCGCCGTGGACGTGCCCGTCGTGCCCGGCCGCCGCCATCACCGGCCGGTGCGGCACCGCGCCGTCCAGCACGCCCGACGCCCGCTCCAGCAGCGTCCCGACCCCCTCCCCGCTGCGCGCCGAGGTGCGCACCACCTCCACCCCGGGGTTGACCCGCTGGACGTTCGCCAGGAACGTCGCCTCGTCGAACTCCACCGCCGCGGCGATGTCCGTCTTGGTCACCAGGACGAGGTTGGCCAGCCCGAACGCGGTCGGGTACTTCAGTGGCTTGTCCTCGCCCTCGGTGACCGAGGCCAGCACCACCCGCAGCGTCTCGCCGAGGTCGTAGGAGGCCGGGCAGACCAGGTTGCCGACGTTCTCCACGAACAGCAGCCGGCAGTCCTCGGGCAGCCAGCCGTCCAGGTGCCCGGCCAGCATCCGCGCCTCCAGGTGGCAGAGCCCGTCGGTCAGCACCTGCTTCACCGGCGCGCCCGAACGGGCCAGCCGTAGCGCGTCGTTCTCGGTGGCGAGGTCGGCGGTGAGCGCGGCGACCGGGATCCCGCGCCGCCGGGCGAGCCCCAACTCGGCCTCCAGCAGGGCGGTTTTGCCGCTGCCCGGGCTGGAGAGCAGATTGACCGCGGCGGTGCCGCGGGCGGCGAGCGCGGCCCGCAGGCCGCGGGCGCTGTCGTCGTTGCGGGCGAGGACCGCCCGCCGGAGGTCGACCGTGTGGCCCGTCTCGCACATCGGGATCAGCCTTTCTGCCCGGCCGGCGGGCGCCGGGCCCACTCGACGTCGAGGATCTGGAGCTCGCGCCCGGCGAGCAGGTGGACGTTGCCGCCGGTACGGCAGTTCGGGCAGCCGAGGTCCGGCGGCATGCCGACGGCCCATTCGACCGCGCAGGGCGCGCAGCGGGCCCGCGCCGTCACCGGCTCGGTGTCCAGCGCCGCGCCCTCCACCAGGGTTCCGGCGCAGGCCAGTTCGAAGCAGAAGTCGAGGGCCTCGGCGACCACCCCGGCCAACTCGCCCACCTGCAACCGCACTCGCGCCACCCCGGGGGCCCCGTGCCGCCGGGCGGCCTCGTCCACCTGCTCGACGACGGCGGCGGCGATCGACATCTCGTGCATCGGTCCCTTCCCACGGCGGGCGGCAACGCGCCCCATTACAGGGGTCGGTGGCGGCCACGGCCCGAAGCCGCGCCGCCACCGCACCCGGGGCTGCACCGTTCGCAGCAATCCGCGACTCACATCCGGGAGATCTTCAGGTACCGCTTGAGGTCCGGCAGGCTCTGCCAGACCAGCGCGCCGATCCCGGTCAGCAGGACCGCGCAGAACAGTTTCCTCAGCATGGTGTCGTCCTCCTCTCCGGCTGCGTGCTCTCCTCCGCCACGACCCGGAGCACCATCCGGACGGCCTGCTCGACGGCGGCGGCGACGGGTTCGCTCAGCCCGATGCCCTCCTCCAGCGACGCCGGTTCGCAGCCGACCACCAGCACCCGTTCCGGCGCCGAGCCCCCGGTGCCGGCCGCGAGCGTGGCGAGCAGCCCGAGGACGGCGTCCGGGCCCATCCGGTGGCCGTCCAGGACGGGCACCTCCAGCGGTTCGGCGGCCGCCTCGATCAGGTAGACGGTGCCAGGTGCGCCGCCGCGGCAGGTGGCGTCCACCAGGACGGCGGTGCGGTAGCCGTCGAGCAGCCGGTAGGCCAGGTCGACGCCGCGCACCCCGACGTCGACCAGCTCGACGCCCGCCGGCAGCGGGTGGGCGGCCAGCCGCCGGACGGTCTCGACGCCGAAGCCGTCGTCGCCGAGGAAGATGTTGCCGACCCCGGCGACCAGCACCTTCCCGTCCGTCATGACTCCTCCAGCGGGGTGACCTCGTCGGGCTGGAAGTACCGGAAGCGCCCCTGGGCCCGCCAGAGGTCCGCGCCCGGGTCGTCCTCCACCGTGACGGCCAGGTGCACCGAGCCGTCGACGTCGTGCAGGACCGCCTCGACGACGCCGGTCCGCCCGGCCAGGAAGAGGTCCTGGGCGTCGGTGCGTCGCCGTCCGGGTCGCAGCACCACCCGGCTGCCCGCGCCGACCGACCGGCCGTCGACCAGCACCCGGTCCCGCTCGGGATCCACCGTCGGGTCGCCGCCCGGGTCCCACCAGGGCTGCTCGGGGCCGGAGTCGCCGGTGATCTCGCGCAGCCCCCGGACCGCGCCGTGCAGCCGTTCCAGCACCTCGGGCGGCATCGACTCGGCCAGGTCGACCACCGCACCGGCCCGGTCGTCGGTGCCCCGGGCCTCGCGCTTCTCGTCCTCGGTCAGGGCCGCCGTGCGCAGCGCCAGGATCTCGTCGATCTCGGTGGCGTCGTAGAGGGTGCCGAGGCTCTCCGGGGCGATCCTCGGATGGTCCTCCAGGATGATCGGCGAGGACAGCAGCACCCGGTTGTCGCCGTCGGCGCCGGCCAGCACCGGCCAGGTGTGCTTGTTGCGGCAGCGCTGGACGGCCGGGCGGGCCCACTCGGGCGGGTCGGTGACCGAGAGGAAGCGGCCGTGCTCCAGTCCGAGCAGCAGGTGGACGGAGACCAGGGAGCGCGGCAGCGCCTCCTCGCGGCCGGCCTTGCGGCGCGGCGTCCAGGTGGAGGCGTTCTCCACCTCGACGGTGAGCCGCTGGGCGCGGTACGGGCCGGGCAGTTCCTCGACCCGCAACCGCACCAGCCCGTCGACCTGTTCGCGCCGCCGCACCAGCCGGCCGACCGCCGTGCCCTGCTCGTGCAGCAGCTCGGTGCTGCCGACGCCCGGCAGCCGGAAGCCGTGCTGCTGCCCTCCCGTGCCGGTCAACTCCTCGACCGGCAGCAGCAGTTCGATTCGCTCCTCGACGCCCTCGTCCCATTCGACCAGCACCCGGTCGGCCAGCTCCAGCCGCTCCACCGGCTCGAACTGCCCGTTGGCGGTGGCCTGTTCGACGGTGCGCCGCTGGACCCGCAGGAAGCGCAGCTCGACCGCCAGCCGGTCGTCGGCGCGCGCCTCCATCACGCATTCGGTGCGCTGGTGGGAGTGCTCGCCGCCCTGTGCGGTGTACTCGGGCGGCACCAGGACGCCGAACTGCCAGCGCAGCCGGTTCTTGGCGGCCGAGGCGCGGTAGGGGTAGAGCACATAGCCCTCCAGCAGCACCGCGTCGGCGATCTGCCGGGCGGCCGCGAAGCCGCGCTCGATGCCCTCGGGGAAGCCGTTCACCGGGCCCCCTCCGCCACCTCGGCGCCGGCCAGCAGTTCGCGCACCGTCGCCTCCCAGGAGGGCAGCGCCCGGCGGGAGCGGTAGGCCAGCAGTTCGTCGAGGACGTCCTCGGGCAGCCGCAGCCAGCCGCAGCCGGGGAAGTGCCGGTCGACGGCCTCCCGCCAGACCCGGACCGGCATCCGCACCCGGGCCTCCTTGTCCCAGGGCACGGGGGTGACCTGGAAGCCGCCGGGCCCGGCGAAGGCGGTGCCGGAGAACAGCAGCAGCAGCGGCACCTCGCCGCCGTCCAGTGCCCGGAAGTACCGGGCGCCGGCCACCTCCAGGTCGTAGCTGGCCGGGACGACGAGGTCGGCCTCGGTCTCCCCGGTGAAGCCGGGCACCAGCAGCGGCACGGTGGCGAACTGGATCGGGTTGAGCGTGGTCGCCCAGCGCTCCCGGCCGCCGAACAGGTCGGTCAGCCGCTCGCCCTCGGCGTCGCCGTACGGCCGGCGGGCGGGTTCGATCCGCAGCTGGCACTGCAGTGCGAGGGCGTGCACCTGGGTGTCGGCGGGCGCCGTGATCCGCAGCCGGAGCACCAGGGTGGGCCCGGCCGCGTACGGGTCGGAGCGCACCCCGGTGCAGGCGAAGCCGAGCGTCGTCACGCCGTCACCGCCGTCGGCAGCGGGCGGGCCCGGACGGTCAACTGCCCGAAGAACGCGTCCAGTTCGGCCTGCGCCTCGGCTCCGCCGTCGAAGCCGTGCCAGCACCGCCGGAGCCGGCCGACCAGTTCATAGCAGACGTCGATCGGCACCAGGAAGCAGGCCACCCGCCCCTCCGTGCGGCGCAGCAGCAGCGCCTCCACGTCCGGTTCCAGGGCGGCGGCCAGCCGGTTCGCGCCCAGGGCGCGCTGCCAGGCCTCCTGGTCCACCTCGCTCTCGGTGGCGCCGGCCGGCCCGGGGTAGAAGGCGAGCAGCCGGTCCAGCACGGCGTTGCGGAACAGGAAGACGGTGCCGACCGGGACGCCCAGCACCGACCAGGCCCGCTCGTCGACCGTGCCGTCCGGGTCGGTGAGGACCCGGTCCGGGACGGTGCGGTAGCGGCCGCCGGCCGCGCCCGGCTGCTCGAACAGCAGGCCGCAGGCGGTGCAGCTGCAGGCCAGCGCGCGGTCCTCGACGTCGACCAGGTGGCGGTGGCCGGGGGGCAGGTCGCGGCCGCACAGGCCGCACTGCTCGGGGCGCGGCGGGGCCGGCTCGCGCAGTCGGCGCAGCAGGGCGGTCCCGTCCCGGGAGACCCTGCGGGTGTTCACCGGGCCTCCGCGGGCTGCGGCGGGCGGCTGCCGATCTGGAGCAGTTGCGGGGCGCGCTCCAGGTCCAGGGCGGTCACCTCGGGCACGTGGCGGGCGAGGGCGGCCTCCACCTCCTGTTCCCCGCAGCCGCAGCCGGTGGCCGTGCGGCGCAGCCGCAGGGCGCCGGTCGCGGGGTCGAAGCCGAGCACCTCGATCCGCTCGGGCAGGTCGGCCAGCGCCCGGCCGATCCGGGCGGTCACGTCCTCGGGGTGCAGGTCGTGCAGGAGCAGCAGCCCGGCGACCGCCGGGTCGTCCAGCATCCGTTCCAGGGCGGGCGGCGGCAGCGCCGGAACGAGTCTGGCCAGCCCCTCGCCGTAGAACTCCATCAGGTCGCGGACGAGTTGCTCGCCCGCCTGCTCGGCGCCGCTGCCGGCCAGTGCGTCCAGGGCCTGCTGGATCCGCAGCCCGGTCTGTTCGGCCGTCATGCGGTGAGCCCGCTCAGGCCGGTGGGCACGTGCATGGTCTTCAGGGTACGGCCGTTGCCGACGTACATGTGCACGCCGCAGGGCAGACAGGGGTCGAAGCTGCGCACGGCGCGCATGATGTCGATGCCCTTGAAGTTCTCCGGGGAGTTCTCCTCGAAGATCGGGGTGTTCTGCACCGCGTCCTCGTACGGTCCGGGCGTGCCGTAGCTGTCCCGCACGCTGGCGTTCCACGGGGTGGGCGGGTACGGGTGGTAGTTGGCGATCTTGCCGTCGCGGATCACCATGTGGTGCGAGAGCACGCCGCGCACGGCCTCGGTGAAACCGCAGCCGATGGACTCGTCCGGGACCTCGAAGCGCTCCCAGGTCTGGCTGCGCCCGGCGCGGACCTCGTCGAGCGCCTTCTCGGCGAAGTGCAGGGCGGCGGCGGCCGCGTAGGCCTGGAAGTAGGTGCGGGCGCGGTTGCGCTCGATGGCGTTGCTCCACTGCGGGATCTTCCACTCGAAGCTGACCTCGGGCTTGGTCATCGAGCGGGGCAGGTTGATCACGACGCTGTGGCCGGTGGCCTTGACGTAGCCGATGTCGACCAGGCCGGAGAGCGCGGTGGACCACAGTCGGGCGATCGGGCCGCCGCCGGTGTCCAGGGCGAGGTGGTCCTTGCCGTCGAACCAGCGCGGGGACATCACCCAGCTGTACTTGTCGTCGAAGTTGCGCTTCTGCGGCTGGGGGATGGTGTGCTGGTTCCACGGGTGCCGGGGGTCGACCGGGTTGCCGAGCGGGTCGTGGGTGACGAACTGTTCCTTGCCCTGCCAGTCCTCGTAGTAGGAGCTGCCGAGCAGGATCCGGATGCCGAGGTTAATCTGCGTCAGGTCGTTGGTGACCAGCTTGCCGTCCACCACGACGCCGGGGGTGACGAACATCCGTCGGCCCCAGTCGGTCATGTTGCGGTAGGTGAAGTCGCAGTGGTCGGGGTCGTTGAGGCTGCCCCAGCAGCCGAGCAGGACCCGGCGCCGGCCGACCTCCTCGTAGCCGGGCAGCGCCTGGTAGAAGAAGTCGAAGAGGTCGTCGTGCAGCGGCACGACCTTCTTCATGAACTCGACGTAGCGCATCAGCCGGGTCAGGTAGTCGGTGAACAGCTGCACGGTGGCGACCGTGCCGACGCCGCCCGGGTAGAGCGTGGAGGGGTGCACGTGGCGGCCCTCCATCAGGCAGAACATCTCCCGGGTGTACCGGCTGACCTGGAGCGCCTCGCGGTAGAACTCGCCCTCGATCGGGTTGAGCGAGCGCATGATGTCGGCGATGGTCTTGTAGCCGTGGTCGCCGGCGTGCGGGGCCTCGGTGCGTTCGGCGAGTTCGAGGACGCCCGGGTTGGTCTCGCGGACCATCTTCTCGCAGTAGTCGACCCCGACCAGGTTCTCCTGGAAGATGTTGTGGTCGAACATGTACTCGGCGGCCTCGCCGAGGTTGATGATCCATTCGCCCAGGTGCGGGGGCTTCACCCCGTAGGCCATGTTCTGGGTGTAGACCGAGCAGGTGGCGTGGTTGTCGCCGCAGATCCCGCAGATCCGGCTGGTGATGAAGTGGGCGTCGCGCGGGTCCTTGCCGCGCATGAAGACGCTGTAGCCGCGGAAGACCGAGGAGGTGCTGTAGCACTCCGCGACCCGCTTCTGCTTGAAGTCGATCTTCGTGTGGATGCCCAGGCTGCCCACGATCCGGGTGATCGGATCCCACGACATCTCGGTCAGGCCGCTGCCGTCGCCGGCCGCCCTGGTCGTCGGTGTTGCCATCGTCTCTGCGTTTCCTTGTCTACGGGGTCTGCGGGTTCCACTGGCCGGGCGGCGGCCGACGGGGGCCGCACACCGGGGGCGGTGTGCGGCCCTCCGCTGTCACCAGGGCGGGCGGTAACCCGTGGTCAGCTGGCGGCCGGTGCGGCGCCACTTGGGTTCCTTGTCGACGGTCTGCTGGGTGATCGCGCGCAGTCGGCGGATCACCGCGCCGTACACGGTGCTGGCGCCGGTGGAGACGCGTGCGCCGGGCGGCGGGTCCATGAAGGGCATGAACTTGTCCGGGAAGCCGGGCATGGTGCAGGCGATGCAGATGCCGCCCACGTTCGGGCAGCCGCCGACGCCGTTGATCCAGCCGCGCTTGGTGACGTTGCACTTGACGACCGGGCCCCAGCAGCCGAGCCGCACCAGGCACTCGGGGGTGCCGTAGTCGGTGGCGAACTGGCCCTGTTCGTAGTAGCCGCCGCGGTCGCAGCCCTCGTGCACGGTGGCGCCGAACAGCCAGGCGGGCCGCAGCTTGTCGTCGAGCGGGATCATCGGCGCGGAGCCGGCCAGCTGGTAGAGCAGGTAGGTCAGGGTCTCGGCGAAGTTGTCGGGCTGGATCGGGCAGCCCGGGACGCAGACGATCGGCAGTCCGGCCTTGGACTTCCAGTCCCAGCCGAGGTAGTCCGGCACGCCCATCGCGCCGGTCGGGTTGCCGGCCATCGCGTGGATGCCGCCGTACGTGGCGCAGGTGCCGATCGCGACCACGGCGGTCGCCTTGGAGGCGAGCCGGTCGAGCCACTCACTGGTGGTGATGGGCTGGCCGGTGGCGGGGTCGTCGCCGAAGCCGCACCAGTAGCCCTCCTTCTTGATCTTCTCGTTGGGGATCGACCCCTCGACGACCAGCACGAACGGTTCGAGCTCGCCGCGGTCGGCCTTGAAGAACCATTCGACGAAGTTGTCCGCGCCCTGGACCGGGCCGCACTCGAAGTCGATCAGCGGCCAGTGCACGGCGACCTTCGGCAGGCCGGGCAGCGCGCCGGTGACGATCTCCTCGATGCTGGGCTGCATCGCGGCGGTCAGCGAGACGGAGTCGCCGTCGCAGCTGAGGCCCGCGTTGATCCAGAGAATGTGCACCACGTCGGTGTCGGTTGTTGCAGCACCCATGAGGATGCCTCCTCGGGGATGGGAGCCGGGGTGAGTGGCTCGGACCCAGTCATAGCAACGCTGGGGGACGGCCGCCGCTCCGCGCGGCGGGCGGGACCGCCCGGTGCGCGCAAGGCCGGTGGGGCCGTTCGGGTCACAGCCGGGCGCGGAGCCCGGCGGGCACCGGGCGCTTGCGCACGAATGCGGACCGCAGCGCGTGGTACGGCGATTCGGGTGCGAAGAACTGCCGGTGCATGACCGTGAGCTCCTCCTCCCGGTACGCGGCGAGCGGCTTCACCCGCTCGTCGGCCTCGCGCGCCGCCTTCTTCGCCGCGATCCGGCGCTGGGCGCCGGGTGAGGCGGCGAGCAGCCCGGCCAGTCGGGCCGCGGCGGGGCCGAAGCCCTCCGGCCCGGCGTCGAGCACCCGGTCGACCAGGCCGAGCCGTTCGGCGGTGGTCGTGGACACCGGGAGGGCCTGGCGGGTCAGCCGCTCGGCCTCCGCCGCGCCCACTCGGCGCGGCAGGGTGTACGTCCAGTACTCCGAGCCGTACAGCCCCATCAGCCGGTAGTGCGGGTTGAGCACGGCGCCGCGGCGGCACCACACCTCGTCGGCGGCCAGCGCCAGCATCACCCCGCCGGCCGCGGCGTTGCCGCCGAGGGCGGCGACCACCAGCCGGTCGGTGGTGGTGAGCACCTCGGCGACCAGGTCGTCCATCGCGGTGATGGTGGCCCAGGACTCGGCGGCCGGGTCCTCGGCGGCCTCGATGACGTTGAGGTGGATGCCGTTGGAGAAGAAGTCCCGGCCGCCGCCCAGCACCAGCACCGAGGTCGGGCGGCCGAGCGCGAAGCGGTAGGCCGCCCGCAGCCGGCGGCAGTGGTCGGCGGACATCGCGCCGCCGGGGAAGGAGAAGTGCAGGAAGCCCACCGGGCCGTCCTCGCGGTAGCGCAGGTCCGACCAGCCGGCGCGCTCGCCCGGCTCCGGCATCAGCGGCGCCGAACGCTCCGGGACGGGCGGCAGCAGGGCGCCGAGCGCCGTCACGGCCGGGAGCTTGAAGGTCGCGGGCCCGCCCGGGGTGCGGCGGCGGCGAAGTTCGGGGAGCCACACTGCTCCGTCCGGGGTAGCCCGGCAGACGGCGCCGGCCCGGGTGGCGAGCAGGTCGCCCGGGCGGCCGCGCAGCAGCGGCTCGGGGTGGCCGCCGTGCAGGTACCACTCAGCGCCGCACAGGTCGTCCAGCACCCCGGGCTGGGAGTCGGCGGCGCGCAGCCGGCGCAGCACCGCCTCGGTGGAGTCGGCGGTCCAGTCGATCCGGCGCTCGGCCTGGCGCAGGACCGGCCGGGTGCGGACGGTCCCCTGCCAGCCGGGGCCGTGCTGCGGCTGGGGCGCGTGGGTGCCGGAGGCGACCCGCTCCACGGCGAGCAGCGCGGCGGCCACGGCCGCGTCGGAGACCTCGTTGCGATAGAGGTCGCTCTTCCCGCGCCCGGGCAGACGGCAGGGCGCCCAGGCCCAGACCGGTCCGGCGTCCATCTCCTCCTCGGCCTGGAGCACGGTGACGCCCCACTCGGTGCGGCCGTCCTGGATCGCCCGGTCCAGCGAGGAGGGACCGCGGTCGCCGGGCGGGCCGGGGTGGACGATCAGGCAGGTGAGCCGGGACCAGACCTCCCGCGGGATCGCGCTGCGCAGCATCGGCGCGAGCAGCAGGTCCGGCCGCAGCCGGTCCACCGCAGCCGTCAACTCGTCTTGGTCACCGGCCAGTTGGACGTCCACCTGGTGGCGTCGGTCGCGCAGTTCGGCGTGCAGGCGCTGGCTGAGACTGTTGAACGCGCTGGCGAGGAGCAGGATCCGCATGTCCGCCTCCGACGGTGAGGGCCTCCGGGATCCCGCAGATCATCGCCTTCGGGCCGTCCGGCCCCCGGTCCGTCCGTCCCGCCGCGCCGCCCGTTCACCCGGGCGGCGGGGCGGGCAGTCGGGTGGTCCCGGGCCGCTCAGCCGACGGTGAGGGTGCCGTGCATGAACGGGTGGATGGTGCAGATGTACGGGTGGGCGCCGCTCTGCGGGGCGGTGAAGGTGGCGGAGGCGCCGGGCTGGATCGGGCCGGTGTCGAAGGACTTGTCGTCGGCGGTGAGGGTGTGGGCGGCGGAGTCCTGGTTGACCACGGTGACGCTCTGGCCGGGGCTCACCGTCAGGGCGGCGGGGGCGAAGGCGAAGTCCTTGATGGTGACCTGGACGGCGGCGTTGCCGCTGGGCGCGGCGGGGCTGGTCAGGGCCGCGTCGGCCACCGAGCCGGAGGCGCTGTTCGACGGGGTGCCGGAGCCGGCGCAGCCCGCGAGGGCGGCGGAGAGCAGCAGCGCGGCGGCTGCCCGGAGGGGGCGGGGGCGGGTCACGGACGGGCTCCGTTCGGGAGGGGTGCGGGGGCGTGGTTCCAGCCTCCGTCGGCCCGGTGCCGCCGTGGTCGGGCCGAGGGCTCCGGACAGCCCGCCGTTTCATTCCTGGGAGTGAAAGCGCTGGCCCAGAGTTGACGGCTGATGGTCCGCGCGGACGGGCGATGCGCGGGAATTGTGGAGATTCCTCCCCCCTCGGCTGCCACGCGGCGCACCGGGTAGGCGCCCCCAGGTAGGCCGGAGCGTGCCGGTCGGGCGCGCCGTGACCACAGGAGGCCGAATCGATGCAGTTGTCCACCGTCCGCCCGGTGCCCGTCACCTTCCCCGACAGCGCGGCGCCCGACGTCCCGATCGAGGCCCAGCTGCGCTTCGACGCGAGCCTGCCGTACGCCGCCTGCCTGGCGTTCCCGCTCACCCCGTGCCGGTGCACCGGGGACACCGCCCGGGTGTGCTGGTACTTCAGCCGGGAGCTGCTGAACGAGGGCCGGCTCACCCCGGTCGGCAGCGGCGACGTGCAGGTCCGGCCGGGTCCGGCGGGTGAGGTGCTGATCACCCTGCGGGGGCCGGTCGGGCGGGCCGTGGTCAGCGCCCCGGAGGAACTGGTCACGGCCTTCCTCTCGGACTCCTTCACGCTGGTGCCGGCCGGGTCGGAGTCCGAGCACCTCGACCTCGACCACGCGCTCGCCCGGCTGCTCGACGCAGGCTGAGCCGGGCGCCCGCCCTCCTCCGTAGAATCCTCGGGCCGCTCCCGCCCGCCCTCAGGAGGCCCCGTTGACGCCCGACCCCGGACCAGGTGTGCTCACCCGGCTGGATTCCCTGCTCCGGCAGACCCCCGCCGACCGCGGCGGGGCGCTGTGGCGGCTGCAGGAGGACGGCCGCCAGCTGGACGCCAACATCATCCGCCTCCCGGCGGACGCCGAGGTCCCCGCGCACGTCGAACCGGACCTCGACGTGCTGCTCCAAGTACTCGACGGGAGCGGCCGGTTGGAGACGGACGGCACCGGGCAGCCGCTCTCCCCCGGCTGCACCGCCTGGCTCCCGCGCGGCGCCCGCCGGGCCGTGGCGGCGGGCGGGGACGGCCTGGTCTACCTCACCGTCCACCGCCGCCGCCCCGGCCTCACCGTCCGCCCGGCGCCGGCCGGGTAGTCCCGTCCCCGGCTCGGGCCGTGGGCAGCGGGATCCGGGCGGCCGAGGTGCCGAGGCCGGTGGGCCGGGGCAGGTCGCGGCCGTGGTGGCGGCGCAGGTCGGCCTCCGGGTAGCGGCGGGAGACGCCGTGCCAGTGCAGGTTGGCGGTCATCAGGTTCCGGAGGTAGCGGACGTGGTCGTCGACGGCCTGCCGGGTGGCACCGTCGAGGCGCAGGTCCGCGCAGAGCACGGGCAGTTCACGGGCCGCCAGGTGCTCGAACTGGTCGAGCCGGGCGGTGACCAGGTCGCCGACGATGCGCGCCGCCTCCGGGTACCCGCAGTCGAGGAAGTGCTGCACGACCAGGGAGGCGTTGTGGAAGTCGCCCTCGAACTCGATCTCCCGCTGGTACGAGAACAGGTCGTTGACCAGGCCGGCGTGGTCGGCGGCCGAGTCCTCCAGCGCCCGCATCGTGCCGCTCGCCAGGAGGGCGGCCGGCAGGGCCGGGCGCAGCAGGCCGGGGAGGGCGAGGAAGAAGCCGCTGCCGATGGTCCGGCGGCGGGTCTCCAGGTAGTCGACCGGGTCGGGGACGCGGTGGTGGGCGAGGCCGGCGATCTCGGTGAGCCAGCCGTCCAGCAGCTCGGCGAGCAGGGTCCGGACGGTGTCGCGGTCGGCCGGTGACAGTCGGGCGGTGGCGCGCGGCCAGAACTCGGCGAGGCCGCGTTCCAGCGCGTTCGCGGGTGCCACCGGCCCGGCCGGGTCCGGCGCGGCGATGGCCAGCAGGCGTGCGACGGCCGCTTCGGCGCCGGCCTGGTCGCGTCGGTGTCCGTGGGCGGCGGAGAGGTAGTCGTCGCCGTAGCTGCCCCAGGTGACGAAGGTCGCGACCAGGTCGAGCTGTCCGGCGGTGGCGTCCGGGAGGGTGTAGGCCGTGAACCCGCCGAAGTCGTAGTCGTCGAGCCGTTCCCCGGTCCAGAGCGGGCGGCCGCCGAGGAGGGGTTCCGGAGCGAACATGCCCACCCGGCGCGCCCAGTCCACCGTCGTGCGCCGGACCTCGTCCGCGTGCCGGTTGAGGCGCGGGGCGCCCGGGAGGCGGAGTTCGGGGACGAGGGAGGGGCCGGTCCGCCGGTGCGGGACGAAGGTGAAGTTCCGGACCCGCTGCGCGCCGGTGGCGGCGACCAGCCGCCGGACGTCCAGCGCCGAGGTGCCGAGGGTGCCCAGCGGGAGGCCCGAACTGCCGTGGTGGCCACCGCCGTTCATGTAGCGACTGGAGTGCAGGTGCCACTCGTGGCCGCCCGCCTGCCAGTCCTGCAGCCCCTTGACGTACGCCAGCACCCGGGCGGTCTCCTCGGCGGTGAGGCCGTGTTCGGCGAACAGCGGGCCCAGTTCGGTGAGCACGGTGTCCTCGAACTGCTGCATCCGGGAGGTCACCAGGTCGTTGACCCGGTTCGCCGCCTCCTGGGTGGAGACGGCGAGGAAGGTCTCCAACACCAGGACACCGTTGCTCAGTTCGCCCTCCTCCTCGATCTCGCGCTGGTAGGAGAACAGGTCGTTGCGCAGGTGCACCGCATCGGAGAAGGTGTCCCGGAGCACCCGCAGCGGCCGGGTGTACGCGACCGCGGCCGGGATCTCGGCGCCCGCCGCGTGTTCCACCAGCCCGGCCGACCAGGGCGCGCCGCCCACCTTGCGGCGCATCTCGATGTACTCGACCGGGTTGGGGATCCGACCGATGTCGATGTTCGACAGTTCCCAGATCGACTCGTCGAGCAGGTGCCCGGTGCTCAGGGCGAAGCGTTTCCGCCAGTCCGCCGAGGTGCCCGGGACGGTGCGCCGCCAGAGGTCGGCGAGGCCCGCCTCCACCGGGTTCCGCGGTTCGGGCGTCCCGGCCGAGGGGTCCGGCGGCATGAAGGCGGGCAGCCGGTCGAGGTGGGACCGGGCGCCGACCCGGTCCCGGGTGCGCTTGAAGGTCTCCAGGAAGTGGTCGTCGAAGAAGAACACCCAGACGTGCCAGTCGGTGACCAGGGACAGCTCGGCCCCGTCGCAGTCCGGGTAGGTGTACGCGCACAGCAGCGGGTAGTCGTGGGCGTCGAGGTCCCGCTGCTCCCAGACGCCGGAGCCCTCCAGCATGCCCATCCCACGGGCCCAGCGGCGGGAGTGCTCGCGCGCCTGTTCCAGGTGGGGATTGCGGCGGGCGGGGTGCGGCAGGTAGAAGGCGGGAAGTTCGAAGGGCTGGGACACAGGGGGTCGCGCTCTCTGCTGGGGACGGCCGGTCCACTGGTCAACGACCGCTCCTCGGGGACGGTGTGCACCCGGAGAGTTACTTGACAAGCTCAACCTTTCAGGCCTAGCGTCGTCGCGATTGCTTCAGCAAATGAAACATTGAGCGCACAAGCCGTCGGGCGCGGGCCGCCCGCGCCGCCGCGCCACCCGGAGCACTGGAGACCACCCTCATGACCCCGCAGGACCGCGGCGCCGCCGTCGCCGCCGAGACCGCCCGCTTCGTCGCCGCCGTACGGGACGCCGACCTCACCCTCCCGGTGCCCGACTGCCCGGACTGGACGCTCGCCGACCTCGTCCGGCACGCCGGCAGCGTGCAGCGCTGGTTCACCGTGCTGATCCGCCAGCGGATCCAGGAGCGCCCGCTCAGCCGGGACGTGGACCTGCGGCTGCCCGAACGGCCCGAGGGCCTCCCGGACTGGCTGGCCGAGGCCGCCGCGCAGGCCGCCGCGGCCTTCGCCGAGGGCGACCTCGACGAGCCGATGTGGGCCTGGGGCGCCGACCAGCACGCCCGGTTCTGGGTCCGCCGGATGCTGTTCGAGACCCTGGTCCACCGCGTGGACGCCGAGCGCGCGCTCGGCCTGGCGGCGGAGATCGACCCGGAGCTCGCCGCCGACGGCGTGGACGAGTTCCTGACCAACCTGCCGTTCGCCGCCTTCTTCGCCCCCGGGACGGCCGAGCTGCGCGGCGAGGACCGCACCATCCGCTTCGCCCGCACCGACGGCGAGGGCGACTGGCTGGTCCGGCTGCGCTCCGACGGCTTCGGCCTCGACCAGGGCGACGGCACCGAGGACGACACGGCCGCCGACGCCACCGTCCGGGCCACCGCCGCCGAGCTGCTGCTGCTCCTCTACCGGCGGCTCGACCGCACCGCGGCCGGCGTGGAGCTGGCCGGGGACCAGGAGCTGCTGGCGCTCTGGTTCGAGCACTCGGCGTTCTGAGCGCCTGTCCGGCACTTGTCCGGACAAGGGACCGGCCGGACCTTCGCAGGTCCGGCCGGTTCCGTCAGTTCACCCAGGTGGTCCAGGGTGCCCGGTTGTCGCTACAAGTGGGCTCAGGCGGTCGCGGTCAGGGTGCCGTCGAAGGTGGCGGCCGCGAGGCCGAAGGAGAGGGTCATCCCGACACCCGAGGTGACCGAGATCGCCCGCACGCCCGGGGCCAGGTCGCGGACCAGCAGCGGGCCGCGCGGGCTGCTGGCGTAGACGCCCTGCCAGCGCTCCAGCACCCGCAGCTCCGGCACGCCCAGCACCCGGGCGACGGCGTCGATCAGCAGCTCGTACGTCCGCTCGTCGATGAACGGCGGGGTGGTGGCGTCGTAGTGGTGCGAGTCGCCGACCAGCACCGAGCCGTCCGGCAGCCGGGTGAACATCACATTGGCGCCGATCCCCAGCAGCTCCGCGCTGTGGCCGAGCACCTCGGTGCGCAGCGGGGCGGCCGACGGCTGGGCGGTGAAGGCGTCGTAGCGGAGCATCGACGTGGCGGTCAGCACCGCGGAGTTGGTGCGGAAGCCGGCCGGGGCCTCGACCCGCGCCATGCTCAGCCGGCAGCGCTCGATCCCGTGGTCCTCGGCGATGTCCGGGAACAGGTAGTCCACGTCGTGGCCGACGCAGACCAGGATCCGGTCACCGTGGACCGGGCCGCGGGTGGTGTGCACGGCGCCGGTCTCGACGCCGGTGACGGCGGTGCCCCACAGCACCCGGCCGCGCGAGTGCTCCGCGACCCAGCGGGCCAGCGCGGGCGCCGCCTCGCGCGGGTTGACCCGCAGGTCGGCGGGCAGCAGCGCGCCGCCCACCAGGTCGCCGGCCGCGTCGAGCGGGCGGCCGAGCGCCTCGGCGGTCTGCGCGGCGGTGCGCAACCGCACGGCGTCGCCGCCGCGTTCGGCGCTCAGCTCCTCCAGGACGGCCGCCTCGGTCGCCGACCGGGCCACCACCAGGGCGCCCGCCTGCTCGGCCCAGAAGCCGGCCGCCTCGGCGGCGCGCAGCCAGCCGGTCCGGGACCGCCGGGCGAGGGCGAGCAGGTCGCCGTCCTGGGCGGTGATGCAGCAGTGGCCGAAGTTGCGGACCGAGGCGCCGACCGGCTCGCGGTCGCGCTCGACCACGGTGACGGACAGTCCGTTGCTGAGGGCCTCGAAGGCGTGGGCCAGGCCGACGATGCCGGCGCCCACGATCACCACGTCACTGGAGACGGAGGACGCGGCGGGGGTGTGTGCGGATGCGGTGCTGCTCATGGGGCCAGCTAAGGGGCTTCCGGTGACTGGAGTCAAGAGATGTATGTACAAGTTACCGTCTGTTCACCCAGGCGACGGCCTTCGGGGACGAACAGATGAACAAGTGAAACCGCAGGTCGCGCGGCCTTGAGAAGTTCCGCCCCGGGGTGCCATAGTCAACTTGTGAAGACAAGTGAGGACCTCCCTCTCCACCAACGGCTCGGCGCCGAGTTCCTGCGCCGCATCGAGTCCGGCGAGTGGCCCGAGGGCCTGCCGGTGCCCAGCGAGTCACAGCTCTGCGCCGAGTTCGGCACCTCCCGCGGCCCGGTCCGCCAGGCCCTGGCCATGCTGCGCAGCGCGGGCAGCCTGGTCGGCGGCCGCGGGAAGCCGCCGGTGGCGCGCCGCACCACGCCCTCCCAGCCCTTCGGCACGTTCCTGTCCTTCACCCAGTGGGCCCGCACCATCGGCCGCGAACCCGGGCAGAGCACCGTCGAGGTGGCCCGTCGACGGGCGTCCGCGGAGACGGCGGCCCGGCTCGGCCTGGCCGAGGGCGAACCGGTGGTCGAACTCGTCCGGCTGCGGCTGCTGGACGGCGTCCCGGCCATGCTGGAGCGCTCCACCTTCGTCCACGAGGTCGGCCGGATCCTGTTCGACTTCGACCCGGACCACGGCTCGGTCTACCAGGAGCTGCTGCGCCGCGAGGTCGACCTGCACCACGCCCGGCACACCATCGACGCCGTCGCCGCCGGGCCGCAGGACGCCGACCTGCTCCGGGTCGCCGCCGGGGACCCGCTGCTGCGGGTGCGCCGGCTCACCACGTCCAGCCAGGGCGTGCCGCTGGAGGACGCCGACGACCGCTACCTGCCGGCCATGGCCACCTTCACCATCGAGAACACCATCGAAGGCCGAACCGTGATCGGCCGCTACCGCACCGAAGAGGACTGACCACCGTGATCGAGCTCGCCGTCCTGGACATGGCCGGTACCACCATCAACGAGTCCGGCGCCGTCTACCGGGCGCTGCGCACCGCCGTCGAGCGGAACGGGGTGACCGTCGCCGAGGCCGACCTGCAGACCTGGATGGGCACCGACAAGCGCGAGGCCATCGCCGCCCTGGTCCGGATCGGGGGCGGCACCCCGACCCCGGAGCTGGTCGAGGAGAGCTACGCGGCCTTCGCCGAGTTCCTGCGCGAGGCCTACCGGGCCACGCCGCCGCAGGCCATCGAGGGCGTCGAGGCCGCACTGGCCGAGCTGCGCGCCCGCGGCATCAAGGTCGCGCTGACCACCGGGTTCAGCGACGACGTCGCCTACCCGCTGCTGGAGTCGATCGGCTGGTCCACCGGCGAGGGCGGCAACCTGGACGCCGTGGTCACCTCGGACGAGGTGCCGCGCGGCCGTCCGGCGCCGTACATGATCCACCGGGCGATGGAGAAGACCGGCGTGATCGACACCCGCCGGGTGCTGACCGCCGGTGACACCGTGGTGGACGTCCAGGCCGGCCGCAACGCCGGGGCCGGGGTCGTCGTCGGGGTGCTGACCGGCGAGCTCGGCCGGGCCGACTTCGACGGGCACCCGCAGACCCACGTGCTGTCCGGCGTCACCGAGATCCCCGGCCTCCCCGAGGCCCAGCAGACCGTCTGACCGCTTCCCGCGGCCTCTCCCCGGCCGCGGGACCCGCCGACGCCATCGCCGCCCCCACGGCGATGGCGTCGGCGTTTTCGCGTCCCGGGCCGCCCTCCGGCCACCCCCTCCGGGAGGCCATGTCCGCGCCATCGCCCGGACCGGAGCCGTTCACTGCGCGGGAGTGGCTCGGGGCGGCCCGCGCTCCCCAGACTTGTCCAGCCAAGTCGGGAAGCACTTGTCCAGACAAGAGGAGCCCCTCGTGACCCCCGTGTCCCGCCGAACGTTCATGGGATTCGCCGCAGCCGCCGCCGGAGCGACCGCCGGCCTCTCCGCCCTCCCCGAGTCCCTGCAGCAGGCCGTGGCCGCCCCCGCCGCCAGCGGCACCATCAACGACGTCCAGCACGTCGTGATCTTCATGCAGGAGAACCGCGCCTTCGACCACTACTACGGCACGATGAACGGCGTCCGGGGCTTCGGCGACCGCAACGCGATCAACCTGCCCGGCGGCAACCCGGCCTTCTACCAGCCGTACTCGAACTCCGACGGCTACATCCTGCCGTTCCGGATGGACACCACCACGACCAGCGCCACCTGTGCCGACGCCCCGGCGATGAGCTACCCGGTGGACACCGCGATCTGGCACGGCGGCAAGTACGACGCCTGGAACACCGCCCGCACCCCCGGCCTCGGCATGGGCTACTTCGCCCGCCCCGACCTGCCCTTCTACTACGCGCTCGCGGACGCCTTCACCATCTGCGACCACTACTTCTGCTCCACCCTGACCCAGACCAACCCCAACCGGCTGCACCTGTTCACCGGCTCCAACGGCCTCTCGGTCGGCAAGTCGGCCGTCCTCGACAACACCGAGCCCGCGGCCGGCTTCGGCTGGACCACCTACGCGGAGCGGCTGGAGGCCGCCGGGATCAGCTGGAAGGTCTACCAGCAGAGCGACAACTTCGACGACAACGCGCTCGCCTGGTTCGCCAAGTTCAAGAACGCCAAGCCGGGTTCGCCGCTGCACGACAAGGGCATGGCCACCGTCCCCGACCTGGTCGCCGCCTTCCGGAAGGACGTCGACGCGGGCACCCTGCCGCAGGTGTCCTGGATCGTCGCGCCGGCCTCGCTCTCCGAGCACGCCAACTACCGGCCCGCCTACGGCGAGGACCTCAGCGCCCGGCTGCTCCAGGTGCTGGCCGCCAACCGGTCCGTCTGGTCGCAGACCGCCTTCATCCTCAACTACGACGAGAACGGCGGCTTCTTCGACCACGTCCCGCCGCCGGTCCCGCCGGCCACCTCCTCCCAGGGCAAGAGCTCGGTCTCCACCGTCGGCGAGGTCTCCGGCGGCCGGGCGATCGGGATGGGGCCGCGGGTGCCGCTCATCGTGGTCTCCCCCTGGACCCGCGGCGGCTACGTCAACTCCCAGGTGTTCGACCACACCTCGGTGATCCGCTTCCTGGAGCAGCGGTTCGGCGTCAAGGAGCCCAACATCAGCGCTTGGCGCCGCGCCGTCAGCGGCGACCTGACCTCCGTCTTCGGCTTCTCCGGCCAGGACAGCAGCTGGCCCGCGCTGCCGGACACCAGCGGCTACGTCTCCGGCGCGGACGACCAGTGCGGCAGCCTGCCGGCGCCGAAGGTCCCGGCCGTCCAGTCAATGCCCGTCCAGGAGCCCGGCACCCGCCCGGCCCGCGCGCTGCCCTGGCAGCCCAACGCAACCGGCCGTACCGACTGCGCGGGCGGGACGTTCTGGATCGACATGACCAACACGGGGACGGCGGGCGTCGTCTTCTACGTCTACCCGAACGCCTACCGCACCGACGGCCCGTGGCTGTACACCGTCGGCGCCTGCGCCACCGTCTCCGACTACTGGACGGCCGGCACCCCGACCGGCGCCTACGACCTGTCGCTCTACGGCCCCAACGGGTTCCACCGCCGCTTCGCCGGCAACCGCAGCACCGCCTGCGGCAGCGGCGCGGCCCTGGTCGAGGTCGCGTCCGGCTACGACACCGCGAACGCCGCCCTCACCCTCGCGTTCACCAACACCGGCGGCACGGCGGCCACCGTGACCGTCACCGACAACGCCTACGGCACCGGCGGCCCCTGGACGTACAGCGTCCCGGCCGGGACCACCGCCGGCGCCCCGGTGAGCGCCGCCTTCGCGACCAGGAGCGGCTGGTACGACCTGACCGTCACCGCGGACACCTCCGACGGCTTCCTGCGCCGCCTGGCCGGCCACCTGGAGACCGGCGCGGACAGCATCACCGACCCCGGCCCGGCGTCCTGACCGAGCTCCCGGGGCGGCCCGGGCCGGGCGCCGAGTCCGGCGCCTAGCACGGGTCGCCCCGGGAGACGGTAGGAACGCGTCAAGGTCGCCGCGGCGGGCACCCCGCCCGGCGCGTCGTCCGGGTCGACCCGCTAGCCTGGACCGCTCCCCTACCGAGGTTCCCCGAGGAGCACAGCGCCGTGTCCGACAGCTTTGCGCACCTGCACGTCCACACCGAGTACTCGATGCTCGACGGGGCGGCGAAGAACGGCAAGCTGTTCGCCGAGGCGGAGAGACAGGGCATGCCCGCCATCGCGATGAGCGACCACGGCAACATGTTCGGCGCCTACGAGTTCTTCCACGCGGCCGCCAAGACCGGGGTGAAGCCGATCATCGGCATCGAGGCGTACGTGGCGCCCGGGTCCCGCTTCCACAAGAAGCAGGTGTTCTGGTCGCCGGGCGGCCAGCGCCCGAGCAGCAGTGACGGCGAGGGCGGCAAGGACGTCTCCGGTGGCGGCCGCTACACCCACATGACCATGTGGGCGCAGAACGCGACCGGTCTGCGCAACCTCTTCAAGCTCTCCTCGCTCGCGTCGATGGAGGGCTACTACATGAAGCCCCGGATGGACCGCGAGCTGATCGCCGCGAACGCCACCGGGATCATCGCCACCACCGGCTGCCCCTCCGGCGAGGTGCAGACCCGGCTGCGGCTGGGCCAGTACGACGAGGCGGTCAAGGCGGCCGGCGCCTACCAGGACATCTTCGGCAAGGAGAACTACTTCCTGGAGCTGATGGACCACGGCCTCTCCATCGAGAAGGACGTCCGCGACGACCTGCTGCGCCTGGCCAAGGACCTGAACATCCCGCTGCTGGCCACCAACGACTCGCACTACGTGACCGCCGACCAGGCGGACGCCCACGACAGCCTGCTCTGCGTCGGCGTGGGCAAGAACAAGGACGACCCGAACCGGTTCAAGTTCCAGGGCACCGGCTACTACGTGAAGACCGCCGAGGAGATGCGCGAGCTCTTCCGCGAGCTGCCGGAGGCCTGCGACAACACCCTGGCGATCGCCGAGCGGATCGAGTCGTACGAGGAGGTCTTCACCTACGTCGACCGGATGCCCCAGTTCGACGTGCCCGAGGGCGAGACCCAGGCGTCCTTCCTGCGCAAGAAGATCGAGATCGGGCTCCAGCACCGGTACGGCGACAGCCCGAGCCAGGAGGTGCTGGACCGGATCGAGCTGGAGATGGGCGTCATCACCCCGATGGGGTTCGACGCCTACTTCCTCGTGGTCGCCGACATCTGCCAGTACGGCCGGGACAACGGCATCCCGGTCGGCCCCGGCCGTGGCTCGGCGGCGGGCTCGATGGTCGCCTACCTGACCGGGATCACCCAGCTGGACCCGCTGGAGCACGACCTGCTGTTCGAGCGCTTCCTCAACCCCGAGCGCATCAACCCCCCGGACGTCGACATCGACTTCGACGACCGCCAGCGCGACCAGATGGTCCGCTACGTGACCGAGAAGTACGGCGCCGCGTACACCGCCCAGGTGAACACCTTCGGCACCATCAAGGCCAAGGCCGCCGTGAAGGACGCCAACCGCATCCTCGGCTACCCGTTCTCGATGGGCGACCGGATCACCAAGGCGATGCCGCCGGACGTCATGGGCAAGGGCGTGCCGCTGGCCGACCTGTTCGACGAGAAGCACTCCCGGTACAACGAGGGCACCGAGATCCGGGCGCTGTACCAGAACGAGCCCGACGTCAAGAAGATCATCGACACCGGCCGGGGCATCGAGGGCCTGATCCGCGGCACCGGCGTGCACGCGGCCGCGGTCATCCTCTCCTCGACCCCGCTGCTCGACCTGATCCCGCTGCACATGCGGGACAAGGACGGCGTGATCATCACCGGCTTCGACTACCCGTCGTGCGAAGCCATGGGCCTGATCAAGATGGACTTCCTGGGTCTGCGGAACCTGGGCATCATCGACCACTGCATCAAGATCGTGAAGGCCAACCGGGGCGTCGACGTCGACATCGAGAAGATCCCGATCGACGACCCCACCACCTACCAGCTGCTGGCCCGGGGCGACACCCTGGGCGTGTTCCAGCTCGACGGCGGGCCCATGCGCGCCCTGCTCAAGCTGATGAAGCCCACCGAGTTCGCCGACATCTCCGCCGTCTCGGCGCTGTACCGGCCCGGCCCGATGGGCATGAACTCGCACACCAACTACGCCCTGCGCAAGAACGCCCAGCAGGAGATCATCCCGATCCACCCCGAGCTGGAGGAGCCGCTCAAGGACGTCCTCGGCCCGACCTACGGTCTGATCGTCTACCAGGAGCAGGTGCAGCGAGCCGCCCAGGTGCTGGCCGGCTACTCGCTCGGCCAGGCAGACCTGCTGCGCCGCGCGATGGGCAAGAAGAAGAAGGAGGTGCTGGAGAAGGAGTTCGTGCCCTTCCACGCGGGCTGCAAGGAGCGCGGCTACTCCGACGAGGCGATCCAGGCGGTGTGGGACGTCCTGGTCCCGTTCGCCGGCTACGCGTTCAACAAGTCGCACTCCGCCGCGTACGGCCTGGTCTCGTACCAGACCGCCTACCTGAAGGCCAACTACCCGGCCGAGTACATGGCCGCGCTGCTCACGTCCGTCGCCGACGACAAGGACAAGATGGCGGTCTACCTGGCCGAGTGCCGGCAGATGGGCATCAAGATCCTCTCCCCCGACGTCAACGAGTCGGTGGTCGACTTCACCGCCGTCGGCAGCGACGTCCGGTTCGGCCTCAAGGCGGTGCGCAACGTCGGTGTGCCGGTGATCGAGTCGCTGGTGCGCACCCGTGAGGAGAACGGCAAGTACACCTCCTTCGCCGACTTCCTGGACAAGGTCGAGCTGGTGGTCTGCAACAAGCGCACCGTCGACTCGCTGGTCAAGGCGGGCGCCTTCGACTCGCTCGGCCACTCCCGGCTGTCGCTCAGCAGCGTGCACGAGAGCGCCATCGACGCCGTCACCGGGGTGAAGAAGCAGCAGGCCATCGGCCAGGACGACCTGTTCGGCGCCCTCGACGGCGGCGACGGCTCGCCGACCATCGGGCTGGACTTCCAGCTCACCGACAACGAGTGGCCCCGGCGCCAACTCCTCGCCCTGGAACGCGAGATGCTCGGCCTCTACGTCTCCAGCCACCCGCTGGACGGCGCCGAGCACATCCTCTCCCAGAACCGCGACACCTCGATCGCCGAACTCCTCGGCTCCGGCCGCTCGGAAGGCGAGGTCCGGCTCTCCGGGCTGATCACCGGCGTGGACCGGCGGATCAACAAGGCGGGCAACGCCTGGGCGATCATCACCCTGTCCGACCGGGACGGCTCGGTCGAGGTGCTGTTCTTCCCGGCCACCTACAACCTGATGGCCGACCAGATGATCGAGGACAACGTGATCTCGGTCCGCGGCCGGCTCAACGAGCGCGACGGCTCGCTGAGCATCTTCGGCCAGGAGATCACCACCCTGGACGTCTCCTCCGCCGAACTGGGCACCAAGCCGCCGGTCCAGATCACCGTGCCGGTGCACCGGATCACCCCCCAGCTGGTCTCCGAGCTCAAGCTCGCCCTGGAGGCCCACCCCGGCGACGTCCCGATCCGGCTGCTCACCACCAACTGGGACAAGAACACCCTGTACGAGCTGGGCTACCGGGTGAACCCCGACAACGGGCTCGCCTCGGACGTCAAGACCCTGCTGGGCAACCGCGCCTGGGCGGGCGCGGCGGTCCGCTCGGCCGGCGGCGACCCGGGCGCCGGCCGCTAGGCCCGGCCTTCGAACTCCTGTCCGCGGAAGCGGGGCGGGGCGCGATGGCGCCCTGCCCCGCTTTCCGTGTGTGCGCCCCGTTTCCGTGTGGGCGTCAGCATTAGATGAAAACGGATATCATTACGGTGCGGGCAGTGGATCGCGCCGGTTCGTTGCCAATTCATATGGACATGACAGACATTGGCAATCGAACGGGGAGTGCGCATGCGCACGGACACTGCGGGAGTCGGAATGCCGGTCGACGAGACCCTGGCCGGAGCCTGGGTGGAACGCTGGGAGCGCCAGCAGGAGCAGTACGCGGTGGAACGCGAGGAGCGGTTCACCGTCATCGTCGACGTACTGGAACAGGTCGTCGGCCACCACGAACGGCCGCTGATCGCCGACCTCGGCAGCGGCCCCGGCTCGCTGTCCGCCCGCGTCGCGGACCGACTGCCGCACGCCGAGGTCCTCGCCGTCGACATCGACCCGCTGCTGCTCGCCCTCGGCCGGGCCGGCCACCCCCGGGTCACCCGCTGGGTGGAGACCATGATCGGCCGCCCGGGCTGGATCGCGGACCTCGGGCTGGACCGCCCGCTGGACGCCGTGATCTCCTCCACCGCGCTGCACTACCCGCCGCCGGAGGCGCTGCTCGGGATCTACCGCGACCTGGCGGGCGCGCTGCGCCCCGGCGCCGTCCTGGTCAACGGCGACCACCTGATCCCCGAGGAGCCCTCGCTCGCCGAACTCGCGCTCGCCATCGGCCGGCGCCGCTCCCAGCGCCGGGGCCTCGCCGACACCGAGGACTGGACGCAGTGGTGGGACGCCGCCCGGCTGATCCCCGAGTTCGCCGAACTGCTGGCCGCCCGGGAGCGCCAACTGCCGCCGACCGAGGGCGACAGCAACGGGCTGTCCGCCACCCAGCACGCCGAACTGCTGCGGATGGCGGGCTTCCGCCAGGCCGGGTCGGTGTGGCAGTACGGCGCCAGCTCCGTCCTGGTGGCGCTGCGCTGAGCCGGCCCGCCCCCGGACCTCCCTCGGAGATCCAACTCCCTTTTGTCACAAGTGGATTGATTGCTTTCGGATTGGCACAGTCTTTGCGATGGTGTGACAGAAAATCCTGTTGATCCAATGTGAAAACAGTTACCGTTTCCCTCGGTCGGCGACGCCCACCGAAGTGAGATCGGCGCGCCGCCCGGCCCCACGCCGACCTCCGACGGGAGCAGCTCACCGATGCGGCCCTCACCGCTCTATCTGGAACCACGGCTGGAACCCCGACTCCGATCCCTCCTGGAGACACCCGACTTCCTGCACCCCCTCGTCGACGCGCTCGGGTCACCGCTCAACCTGCTCCTGCCCGAACAGCTCGCCGACAACCTGGCCCGCTTCCGGTCCGTCTTCCGCAAGCACCACCTCACCGGCCGGATCTACTTCGCCCACAAGGCGAACCGTTCCAGCGCGCTGGTCCGCCGGCTCGCCGCCACCGACGCCGGACTGGACGCCGGCCTCGACGTCGGCTCGCTCGCCGAACTCCAGCACGCCCTCGGGGCCGGCTGGACGCCCGAGCGGATCATCGCCACCGGCCCCAAGAGCCGCGAGTTCCTCTGGCTGGCCGCCCGCACCGGCGCCACCGTCCACCTGGACTCCCGGGCCGAACTCGACGACCTGGCCGACCTGGTGCGCAAGCACGCCCTCCCCCGGGTGCCCGTCATGCCCCGGCTGTCCGGCTTCCGCGCACCCGGCGTCACCGTGCTCACCCGGCCGAGCCGGTTCGGCTCCCCGGTCGGCGAACTCGACCACCTGCTGGACGCCCTCGCCCGCCACCGGGACGCCGTCGAACTCACCGGCGTGGCCTACCACCTGGACACCACCGGGATCGCCGAGAAGGCCGTCGCCCTGGACACCTGCCTCCGGGCGATGGACGACTGCCACCGGCGCGGACTGCGCCCCCGCACCATCGACATCGGCGGCGGCTTCGGGGTCGACTACCTCGCCCACGCCGCCCAGTGGGAGCAGTACACCACCGAGCTGACCAACGCCGTCCTGGGCCGACGGCCCGCGCTCACCTGGCAGGACCACGGCTACGGGCTGCGCAACGAGTCCGGCACCCTGCGCGGCACGCTCGGCCTCTACCCCGCGCACCGCCCGGTGGCCGCCGAGGCCTACCTCGACGAACTGCTCTCCCAGCCCGCGCCCACCCTCGGCCGCCCGCTCGCCACCCTGCTGCTGGAGAACCTGTACGAGCTGGCCGTCGAACCCGGCCGGGCCCTGGTGGACCAGTGCGGAGCCACCCTCGCCCGGGTCCTGGAGGTCCGGCACACCCCGGACGGCGACCACCTGGTGCGGCTGGAGCTGAACGCCCGGGACGCCGCCCTGGAGGACCACGGGGTGCTGATGGACCCGGTGCTGGTCCCCCGCCCGGGCGCCCCGGCCGGCGCCGCCGAGCCCGTCGGCGTCTACCTGCTCGGCAACCTCTGCCTGGAGGCCGACCTGATCACCCGTCGACTGGTCTTCCTGCCCCGCCTGCCCGCCCCCGGCGACCTGCTCGCCTTCGCCAACACGGCGGGCTACCTGATGGACTTCAACGCCGGCGGGCCGATCCAGCAGCCCGTCGCCCGCAAGGTCGCCGCGTACCGGCAGGACGGCGCCTGGCACTGGCGCCTCGACGAGCAGTACTGGCCCCTGGACACCGCCGGGGCCACGAACCACCAGGGGGAGAGCCGCGGATGAGGTACGACAGCATCACCGACGCGATCGGCGAAACCCCGCTGCTGCGGATCGACCGGGCCGTGACCGGCCTGCGCACCATCGACCTGTACGCCAAGCTCGAACTGCTCAACCCCTTCGGCTCGGTCAAGGACCGCGCCGCCTGGAACATGACCCGGGAGGCCCTCCCGGCCGCCGTCGAGCGGGGCGACACCGTGGTGGAACTGTCCAGCGGCAACACCGCCAAGGCGCTGGCACTGATCGCGGGCATGCACGGGCTGCCGTTCCGCAGCGTCACCAACCGGATGAAGGTCCCCGAGATCAAGGACCTGCTGCTGCTGCTCGGCGCCGAGATCGAGGAACTGCCCGGCCGGGCCGAGTGCCTCGACCCGACCGACACCGACGACCCGCTCACCCGGATCCACCGGATGCTCTCCGAGGCCGAGTCCGGCTACCTGCACACCGACCAGTACTACAGCCCGCTCAACGTCCAGGCGCACCTGACCGGCACCGGGCCGGAGATCGTCCGCGACCTGGACGGCCGGGCCCCCGACTTCTTCGTCGCCTGCGTGGGCACCGCCGGTTCGTCCACCGGCGTGGCCACCGTGCTGCGCGCCCACAACCCCGCGGTCGAGGTGGTCGGGCTGGTCGCCCACAAGTCCGACTTCATCCCGGGCATCCGCACCATCGACGAGGTGCACGAGGTCGGGCTGTTCGACCCCGGCACCTACGACAGCATCGAGTCGGTGACCGCCGACCAGGCCATCGACGGGATGCTTACCCTGGTCCGCCGCTGCGGCCTGCTCGCCGGGCCCACCGGCGGCGGCGCCTACTACGGCGCGCTGCGCCACCTGCGCGCCCTGGACGACCAGCCGGGCGGGGCGACCGGACGCCGGACCGCCGTGTTCATCGTCTGCGACCGGGTGGAGAGCTACCTCGGCTACATCCGCGACCGGCGGCCGGAGCTGTTCAACCAGCCCGCGCGGCCCAACTCGGTGGGCACCCTGACCCCGGCCGAGCTCGCCGCCGCCCGGGTCGTCGACGTGGACGCCGCCCGCAAGTGGATCGCCGAGGACCACCCGCTGGTGGTGGACCTGCGCGGCCCGTTCGCCTACTCCGCGCTGCACATCGAGGGCTCGATCAACATCGTCGACGAGCTGTTCGACGAACTCCTGCACGGCGGCCTGCCGTTCGGCACCCGGCAGCCCGTGCTGCTGGCCTGTCCGATCGGCGAGAAGTCGGTCCAGTACGCCGCCCTGCTCACCCGGATGGGTCACCGGGACGTCCGCAGCCTCGCGGGCGGCATCATCGGCTGGCGCGACGCGGGCGCGCCGCTGGTCCGGGACTGAGCGGGGGCCACCATGGAGACCTTCGAGGAACTCGACTCCTGGCACCGCGAGTTGCGGGCCCAGTTCCCCATCGTCACGGCCGACCCGTCCCAGGTCTACCTGGACAGCGCGGCCACCGCGCAGAAGCCGCGGGCCGTGCTCGACACCGTCCAGCGGTACCTGACCACCGCCAACGCCAACGCCGGCCGCGGCACCTACACCTGGGCCAACGCCACCACCGCCCTGGTCGAACGCACCCGCACCCGGGTCGCCGCGTTCCTGGGCGACCCCGACCCCGGGCGGCCCTCCGCCGTCCACTTCACCAGCGGCACCACCGAGGGGCTGCGCACCGTCGCCCGGGACTGGCTGACCGAACTCCTCCGGGACGGCGACGAGATCATCGTGCCGTTCGCCGACCACCAGGCCAACGCCCTGCCCTGGCTGGAGGCCCAACGGCTGCTGGCGGAGCGGGGCGTGCGCGTCCGGGTCCGCGAACTGCCCTACGACCCGGCCTCGCACGACTACGACCACCGGGCCCTGCCGCAACTCGTCAACGAGCGCACGGCGTTCGTCGCCGCCACCCACGTCCACCACGTCTACGGCGGGGACATGAACGTCCACCGGATCCGGGCCGCCGTCGGCCCGTCCGTCCCGATCTGCCTGGACGCGGCCCAGAGCGTCGGCCACCTGCCGGTGGACGTCGGCACCCTCGACGTCGACTTCGTGGTCTTCTCCGGCCACAAGGCGATGGCCCTGCCCGGCACCGGCGCCGTCTGGGCCCGCAACACCCGGGGCCCCGCCTTCCGCCCCGGCGGCTGGAGCGGCACCCCCAACACCTGCGGGATCGCCAGCCTGGAGGCCGCCCTCGACTGGCTGGACGCGGCCGGCCCGGACCGCATCCAGCGCTGGACCGGCGCCCTGGCCGCCCGGCTCACCGACGGTCTGCGCGGCTGCGACGCCTACCAGGTCCTCGGGTGCCAGCAGAGCCTGGCCGCCGACTCACCGGTCCAGCGACGGGAGGGCATCGTCACCCTCCGGCACCGCGCGATCCCCTCCAACGACCTGGGCTTCGTCCTCGCCAGCCACGGCCTGATGGTCCGCGCCGACGGCCACTGCCAGGCCCGGGCCGGCGAGTCCGACAGCTCGGTCCGGGTGAGCCTGCACGTCTACAACTCCCCCGAGGAGATCGACCGCCTGCTCGCCGTCCTGCTCACGCTGTGAACCGGGCCGGCCCCGGCTCGGCGCTGCTGCCGAACCGGGGCCGTCGCCTAGGCCCTGTCCGGCCGATCTTGCCGGGCGCGCGACGCCGGGCATCCCGCCTGGACGCACGCCCGAATCGTCCAAGTACGTCCAGTACGAGGCCGACTCGGGCGCACGCCCAGCTCGATGGTGCGGACCATGGTGATCTGCGAGTAGTAGCGGCTGTCGACCTTTCCGTGCTGCGCCCAGGGGCTGATCACCTGGATCGGGGCACGGTGGCCGTCCACGTGGTCCAGGCCGGCCTGGGAGTCGTCCTCGACCACGAAGATCGCGGTGTCCTTCCAGTACTCGCTGTGCGAGATCTCCTGGACGATCCTCCCCACCGCCAGGTCGTTGTCCGCGACCTGGGCGGCCGGGCTGGCCGGGCCACCGGTGTGGTCGCTGGACAGCCACAGCATGTTGAGGTTGGCCGGGCCGTTCTGCTCGAAGTCCTGCTTCCAGATCTGGTACCGGTACTGGTCCGGCACGTCCAGGTCGAACTTCGGGAAGCCGGGCACCGAGACGTCGTTGAGCGAGGGGATCGGCGAGGAGGAGTTGAGCGGGTAGGCGGTGTCGTCCCCGGTCGCCTCCATGTTCTTGGCGTCGCAGTAGAGGTTCTGCCAGTTCGCGCCGTCGGGCTTGGTCAGGAACTGGTGGAACTCGCCGAAGTCGCGCACGTCCTGGCCGACCGCCTGGGCGCCGGTCCACAGGAAGCCCGAGCGCTGGTGGCCGAGGGCGTCGTCCTCGGTGTCGTAGCTGCGCTCGTACTCGCCCGCCGAGGACTCGGTGTACTCCGGGTTGTCCGCCTGCATCAGCCAGTTGTGGCCCTCGGCGGAGTTGGTGCCGATGTCGTAGGTGTTGTCGTAGAGCCCGAACTGCTTGGCCAGCGCCTGCTGGTTGGGCGTCACGTTGGCGCCGAACTGGGCCAGCTTCGGGTCGCCGTTGCCCTTGCCGATGTCGCCGAAGAGCTGGTCGTAGGTCCGGTTCTCCTTGACGATCAGGAAGACGTGCTTGATCGTCGACGGGTCGCCGATCCGGCTCGGCACCGGGACCGCCTTCGCCTTGTGGCGGTCGGCGGTCTGCACCGCGCCCTTGGTCCAGCCGTTCTGCTGGAAGACCTTGGCGGTCTGCGAGCGGATCTCCTTGTCACCGGGCAGGGTGAACCGGGTCACGCTGGAGGTGGTGTCGTGGGTGTTGTGGGCGCCGGTGGAGTTGGGCCGCCAGGCGTCGATGCCACGGGTGTTGGAGACGACCACCTGGCTGCCGACGGTGGTGACCTCCGCCGGGAAGTAGTCGGTGGGCAGCAGGCCGACGTAGCTCACCGGCTCCTGGGCGCCGCTGAAGCGGTAGACCGCGATCGCATTGGCCCGGCCGAGGGTGACCAGCAGCCGGCCGTCGTCGGTGAGGGTCACGGCGGTGGGCTCGTAGCCGACCGAGGCCTCCGGCCACGGCCGGGTGGAGATCCGCTGCACCACCGCGTCCCGGCCGGCGTCGATGCTCCCGACGGCCGCGGCCGGGTCGGAGAGGTCGATCACGCTGACGGTGCCCAAGGTGGCGGCACCGGTGTCCGGGTCGGCCGGCACCTGGGTGCCGTAGGAGTTCAAGGTGTCGTCGTCGGGGGTGGCGGCGCGGCTTGCGTGTCTTCCATGGCTCCTTCTCGCAGTCCACGAGGGAAGGTAGGGGCTTGACGGGGTGGCGTCAGGAGCGCGCGACTGAACACCGGTGGAACATCGGACGGTCTGATCTTCGACAGTGGTCCGGTAGTCGAGCGTCGATCTTCATAACCTGTCAATACGGTTATGGCGTGGTCGAGCTCACGTTGCCGATTGGCCGTCACTTTTGCCTTTTATTGGGGCAAATCCTCTGACATGAGGGGCGATTAGCCATGGGCCGCCTTGACGACCCCAGGGAACCCGCCAATACTCATCACCAGTTAGACAGGTGACGCCGACAGCGGCTCATCGAATGGATATACAGACGGACATTCATCAGGAGGCACAACCATGGCAGTCAGCTACACCGGAACGGTCATCGTGACGGGCGAGGGCCGCAACGGCGGGCACGTCGCCTCCAGCGACGGCAACCTGACCACCTCGCTCGCCATCCCCGCGGAGCTGGGCGGCGCCGGTGGGGCCACCAACCCGGAGCAGCTCCTCGCGGCCGGCTGGGGCGCCTGCTTCCTGGGCGCCGTCCGCCGCGCCGCCGCCGAGCGCGGGGTCCGGCTCGGCAGCACCTCGATCGCGGTCGAGACCACGCTGACCCACGGCGACGACGGGGAGTTCGGCCTCAGCGCCGCGCTCCACCTCGAACTCGGCGGGGTGGACCAGGAGACGGCCACCGAGCTGGGCGAGGCGGCGCACCGGATCTGCCCGTACTCCAAGGCGACCCGGGGCAACATCCCGGTGACGGTCAAGGCCACCGCACTGCTCGGCTGAGGCCGGTGGACCCCCGGGAACGTCGAACCCCCGCCCTGCCGTCGCGACGGCGACCAGGACGGGGGTTCGGGGAAGCCGCGCTCGGCCTCAGTCTTCGGCGTCAGCCCTCGGCGCCGCCGTGCTGGCGCGCACGGTAGCTGGCGGCCTTGACCCGGTTGCCGCAGGTCCGCATGGCGCACCACTCGCGCCGGTGGCCGCGCGAACGGTCGAGGTAGACCTGGGTGCACTCCGGTCGGGCGCACTCGCGGAGCAGGGCGGCGTCATCGCCGCCGAGGATCCCGACGGCCTCCCGGGCGAGTGCGGCGAGGCCCTGGGACACGGATCCGCTCCGGGTCGCACCGGTGGCCTGCAGCCGCAGCGTGACCGGCAACCCGGCCGCGTGCCGGTTCAGTTCGGCGATCGCCCGGGGCGGCATCGGCTGCCCGTCGAGCCGGGCGGCGACCAGCGAGTAGATCGCCTCGCGCAGGTCCACCGCGATGTCGACGTCGGTCCCGTCGGCGCCGGGCCCGCTGTCCAGCATCCCGGACTCCACGAACCAGGCGTCCAGCTGTTCGGGCGAGGCCAGCTTCTCCAGCGGCGCGGCGTTGCGCCGGGCGCGCAGCGTGCCGACGAAGTCGAGGGGCAGGGTCCCGCAGGGGAAGGCGTGCATCACGTCACCATACTGACCGGTCACCGCCTCGGGGCGCAATGCCCGATGCCTCGCTCCGTCCTGGTCCGTCTTCGCGCATCCCCGTCGAGCCACCGTCTCCATCACTGTCCAGACCAGTAACGTCCTGCCCGGCTCGGCCTCCCGAGCCGGTCCTCCCAGCTCCGGAAGGCAACTCATGATCGACAGGCGTGGCTTCCACAAGTCCCTCGGGCTCGGCGCCGGCGCGGCCGCCCTCTCGCTGACCGGCCTCTCCGGCGTCGCCGGCGCCGCGCCGGCCAGCTCCGGCCCCGCCCGCTCCGGCCCGTCCCACTCCGGCCCGGCTCCGGTGGTGCCCAGCGTCGCCCCCGGCACCCACAGCTCCTTCCCGGCGCTGAAGCAGGTCACCGCCGGGGTGCTCGACGTCGGCTACGCCGAACTCGGCCCCGCGGACGGGCCGGTGGTGCTCTGCCTGCACGGCTGGCCGTACGACATCCACAGCTTCGTGGACGTCGCCCCGCTGCTGGCCGGCCTCGGCTACCGGGTGATCGTCCCCTACCTGCGCGGTCACGGCTCCACCCGCTTCCGCTCGCCGCGGACCGCCCGCAACGGCCAGCAGGCGGCCATCGCGCGGGACGTCCTCGCACTGCTGGACGCGCTGCGGATCGACCGCGCGGTGGTCGCCGGGTTCGACTGGGGCGCGCGAACCGGCGACATCCTGGCGGCGCTGTGGCCCGAGCGGGTCAAGGCCCTGGTGTCGGTGGGCGGTTACCTGGTCACCAACCGGGACGCCCAGCGGATCCCGCTCACCCCGGCCGCCGAACGCACCTGGTGGTACCAGTTCTACTTCGCCACCGAGCGCGGCGAACGGGCGATGCACGACCAGCGGCTGCGGCACGACCTGACCCGGTTCGTCTGGCAGACCGTCTCCCCCACCTGGAACTTCGACGACGCCACCTTCGAGCGCACCGAGGCCGCCTTCGAGAACCCCGACTACGCCGCGATCGTGATCCACAACTACCGCTGGCGGCTGAGCATCGCCGACGGCGAGCGCCGCTACGACCACGACGAGCACCTGCTGGCCCGCAAGCCGACCATCGGCGTGCCGACGATCACCCTCGACCCGGCGCTGGACCCGTTCACCGCGGCCCCCGGTGACGGCTCCTCCTACCGCGCCATGTTCACCGGCCCGTACGAGCACCGGGCGCTGCCCGGTGTCGGCCACAACCTGCCGCAGGAGGCGCCGACTTCCTTCGCCCAGGCCGTCGTCGACGCGGACCGCCTGTGACGCCGGCCGCCGTCCGTTCATTAATGGGAGGCCCCGGAGAAAACGGACTGCTACGCTGACGATCGACCTACCCCTATCGAGGAGTGCAGCAGACATGGCGGGTGACGACGACATCTCCGGGTGAATCCCGGGCTTGAAGGCCGTTGCGGGTGCAGGGCACCCAGTGCAGCGGTCCGAGTCGTCCTACCCAGTCCCCCTGTCTCTTTCGGGCCGGACTCGTCTCCGCCCGCCCAACTCCCGGGTCGTTCCATGTCCTTCGCGTCCATCGTCTGTTCCCAGCTGTCCTTCTCCTGGCCCGACGACACCCCCGTCTTCCAGGACCTCTCCTTCACCGTCGGCACCGGCCGCACCGGCCTGGTCGCGCCCAACGGCTCGGGCAAGAGCACCCTGCTCAAGCTGATCACCAGTCAACTCCGCCCGTCCGCCGGGTCGGTGACGATCGGCGGCACGGCCGGCTACCTCCCCCAGGACCTCCCGCTGACGGCCGGGCTCACGGTCGCCGAGGTGCTCGGCGTGGCCGAGGTGATCCGGGCGATCGACGCCGTGGAGTCCGGCGACGTCGCCGAGGAGCACTTCACCACCATCGGCGAGGACTGGGACATCGAGGAGCGCTCTCTCGCCCAGCTCGAACGCCTCGGCCTCGGCGGGCTCGGGCTCGACCGGGGGCTGGGCACCCTCAGCGGCGGTCAGATCGTCCGACTGGGCCTCGCCGCCCAGCTGCTCAGGCGGCCGGACGTGCTGCTGCTCGACGAACCCACCAACAACCTCGACGTCGAGGCCCGCCGCCGGCTGCACGACGCCCTGGAGGACTTCACCGGCTGCCTGCTGGTGGTCAGCCACGACCGCGCCCTGCTCGACCGGATGCACCGCATCGCCGAGCTCGACAGCCATGAACTGCGCCTCTACGGGGGCGACTTCACGGCGTACGAGCAGGCCGTGCAGGCCGAGCGGGAGGTCGCGGAGAAGAACGTCCGCACCGCCGAACAGGAGTTGAAGCGGGAGAAGCGGGAGCTGCAGCAGGCCCGCGAGCGCGCCGAGCGCCGGGCCGGCAACGCCGCCCGCAACCTCAAGAGCGCCGGGCTGCCCCGGATCTTCGCCGGGAACATGAAGCGCGGCGCCCAGGAGTCCGCCGGACGCTCCGGCCAGGTGCACGCCGCCCGGGTCGACGAGGCCCGGGCCCGGCTCGACGAGGCCGGGCGCGCGGTGCGCGACGAGCAGCGCCTCACCCTGGACCTCACCGGGACCAAGGTGCCCAGCGGGCGGGACCTCTTCATCGGCGAACGGCTCCAGGTGCTGCGCGACGGCAACCCGCTGTTCGCCGACGGCGGGATCGACCTGACCGTCCGGGGCCCGGAGCGGATCGCCCTGTCCGGTGCCAACGGGGCCGGGAAGACCACCCTGCTGCGACTGCTCGTCGGGGACCTCGCCCCGGACGACGGACAGGTCAGGCGCGCCGACGGCCGGGTGGCCTACCTCTCCCAGCGGCTGGACCTGCTGGACGAGGACCGCACGGTCGCGGAGAACTTCGCCGCGGCGGCGCCGGAACGCCCCGAGGCCGAGCGGATGAACCTGCTCGCCCGCTTCCTCTTCCGCGGCGCCCGGGCCCACCTGCCGGTCCGGGCGCTGTCCGGCGGCGAGCGGCTGCGGGCCACGCTGGCCTGCGTGCTGTGCGCGGAGCCCGCACCCCAACTGCTGCTGCTGGACGAGCCGACCAACAACCTGGACCTGTTCAGCGTCGGGCAGTTGGAGGGCGCCCTCGACTCCTACCAGGGGGCGTTCCTGGTGGTCAGCCACGACGAGCGCTTCCTGGCCGGGATCGGCGTCGACCGGTGGCTGCGGCTGGCGGACGGCGAGTTGACGGAGACCGGGGCCCCGGAGCTGTGAGCCGCCGCCCGTCGCCCCTCCGGAGGGGCGACGGGCACCAGCGGCACGCGGAGGGCGCCTCAGCCGGTGACCTCGATCGTGACGTCGTAGACCCGCTGGTCCGGTGCGCAGCTGAGGGCCTCGCCGCAGACGCTGCGGGAGGCGGTGAGGTGCACCGTCCCGGCCTTGTGGGCGGTGAAGGTGGTGGTGACGGTGCCGCAGCCGCCGCCCGGGCGGCAGGACGGGGCCGGCGTGGTGGTCGGGGCGCCGGTCGCGGTGACCACGTCGGGGGCGGAGCTGGTGGCCGCGGACCAGTAGGTGCTGTGCAGTTCGACCGAGACGGTCGCGCCGACGGCCGCCTTCAGGGTGGTGCGGTCGGCGTGTTCGTCGGCGGTCACGGGGGTCGGCTTGCTCACCACCAGGGTGGTGGGGGACGCGGTCGTGGACGTACCACCGGTCGAGCCGCAGCCGGCCAGGGCCAGCAGGGCGGCGGCGCAGCTCAGGGCGCGAGCGGCGGGTCTGTTCAGGGTCACGGTGCTTCCTAGGGTGCCGAGGTGCCAGGGGTGCCGGTTGGACGCGGTGGAGGCCGGATCGGATCCCCCGGGCAGGCCCCCGGAACCGGAAAACACACCGGGGCGGGCCCGAAGGCCCACCCCGGTGCGTTCGGCGTGCTGACGTGCGACGTGCTTCCGACGTGCGCGCTACGTCAGGAGGCGTTGAGGGCGGTGTCGTCGATCACGAAGCTGGTCTGGTTCGACGCGTCCTCGGTGCCGGTGAACTTGATGGTCACGGTCTGGCCCGCGAAGCTCGACAGGTCGAAGGTCCGCTGGACGTAGCCGGTGCCCGCGTCCAGGTTGGAGTAGGTGTGCAGGGTGGTGGAGTTGGCCTGGACGGTCAGCTTGTCGTAGGCCGTGGTGGTGCTGGTCTCGGCGGTGTCCACGTGCAGCCAGAAGGAGAAGCTGGCCTTGCAGCCGGCCGGGACGGTGACGGTCTGGCTCAGAGTGTCGGTGTGGGTGGTGCCGTAGCCGTCGAGGTAGGCCTTCCAGCTGCCGCTGTGGGCGGGCTCGGAGGTGCCGTTGTCGATCACGCCGGCGGTGGCGGTCCAGGGCGCGGCGGTGCCGGTCTCGAAGCCGGGGTTGCCGAGCAGCTGGCCGGGCTTGGCGCAGGTGCCGCCACCGCCGGAGCCCGCGACGGCCCAGGTGAAGGTGGTGCTGCCGGTGGCGCCGGTGGAGTCGGTCACGGTGACCGTCACGCTGCTGCTGCCCGCGGCGGTCGGGGTGCCGGAGATCAGACCGGTCGAGGAGTTGATCGACAGGCCGGCCGGCAGGCCGGTGGCCGCGTAGCTCAGGGTCTGGCCGGAGGCCGAGTCACTCGCGCTGACCTGGAGGCTGGCCGCGGTGCCGACGGTGCCGGACTGGTTGCCCGGGCTGGTGACGGTGACCGTGTTGCCCGGGTTGCCGTGGGTCAGGATGGCGTGCGAGATCGCGCAGGAGTTGGTGTCGTTCGACCAGCTGGCCTGCTCGGCGTAGGTGCCGTAGGAGCCGAAGGAGATGTTCGCGGCGCCGCCGGTCGTGCCGGGCTGGAGCCAGGCGCACTCGTCCGAGTTCTCCTGGTTGAGGTAGGAGCTGCCGGCCACGTGGTTGGTCCAGCCGCCGGCCGGGTTCTGGTCCGACATCATCTCGTGCCACTCGTGGCCGAGGGTCATCGTGTAGCCGTCCAGCGTGCCGGGCGAGTTGACGAAGCCGACGCCGCAGGTGCTGCCCTGGTCGACGTTGTACGGCTGGTTGGAGAAGGCGACGTCGCCGTAGGGCGAGCTTGCCGCGCCACCGGTGAGGGTGGTGTCGCCGTTCCAGTCGTGCCAGGCGCAGTACCCGGTGGTGGGGTTCTGGTAGTCGTCCGGGTCGGTGCCGTGCGGCGACAGGATGATGTAGTACGCGTCGCGGTTGGCGGCGGCCGTGGTGTTGCCGAAGTGGCCGGCCGCGCTGACGGCCTCCTGGGCGAGCTGGTTGCCGCTGGCCTGGGCGGGCGAGGCGGCCGCGTTGTCGTACCAGACGCCGGAGAGCACACCGCCGGTCTGGTACGGGATGAAGTTGGCGTTGGACGGACAGCTGACCGCGCCGGTGGCGACGTTGGGGCCGTCGCACCACTGGGTCAGGTCGGCCGACCAGGTCTCGCCGTTGGTGCCGATGCCCTTGAACATCTGCTGGGTGGCCCCGGCCGCGCCGGCCGAGTCGCCGGAGAACTTGGCGTTGCCGTTGGCGTCGGTCGACTGGGTGCCCCACTGGTTGCCGTAGAACACCAGGTAGACCTTGGAGTGACCGCTCTGCACGCCGATGCCGTCGACGCCGCCGCCGTAGGACAGCGTCTGCTGGCCGGTGGCCGCCGCGACGGCGTGCTCCGCCGCCCACTTCTTGTAGTTCTCGTGCTGCTTGGTTCCCGGGACCGCACCGTGGCGGTACGGGTGGCCGTTCTGCGGGCTCCAGGGGTTGGTCTCCGGAGCGCTGCTGCCGGAGGAGCTGGAGATGGACTGTGCGGAGGCCGGTGCGGCCGCGCCGGCGAGGCCGGCGGCGGCGAGGCCGGCGGCGGCGAGGGCGAGGGACGCGATGCCGGTCAGCGCCGCGTACTTCGCACGCCGCATTCTGCGGGAGTGACCCATGGGGTGAGGGTGCCTCTCTCGTTACCGATCGCCCGGCGGCTGGGGGCCGACGGGCGATCCCTTTGTGAGGAAGGGAGACAGGTCCATTCCACCGGGCGTCGAATCCGGTCGTTTCTTCCGGGCAACCGGAATTGACGGTCTTTCGGTGGGGGGTGCCTGCTGGGCATGAAGGAAAGCAGGTTTGATGAACGCAGGTCAACGGCCGCGGGTAAGGAAACATTAAGAACGGCGTTCCGGCAGGTGGGGACCTCGCCGGAACGCCGTGGAAGCGCACTCCGCATTCACTGAATGCGGGTCAGAAGACTGTTTCGGAATTTCGGCATTCGATGAAGAGTCACGTCTTCGACATTCCGTCATGAGCGAGGACCGGCCCTACAGCCGGCCGCCACCGGTGTCGGCGGACAGCCGCTGGGCCAGGTACACCGGGACGACCGAGAGCAGCACCAGGACCGCCGCGACCACGTTGACCACCGGCGCCTGGTTGGGCCGCGCCAGGTTGTCGTAGATCCAGAGCGGCAGCGTCCGGATGCCGGGGCCGGCGGTGAAGGTGGTCACCACGATCTCGTCGAAGGAGAGCGCGAAGGCCAGCAGCGCGCCCGCCAGCAGGGCCGACCGGACCGCCGGGAAGGTGACGTACCGGAAGGTCTGGAAGGTGTGGGCACCGAGGTCCGCCGAGGCCTCCTCGGCCGAGGGGGACATCCGGCGCAGCCTGGCCACCACGTTGTTGAAGACCACCACGATGCAGAAGGTGGCGTGTCCGACGACCACGGTGAGCAGGCCGAAGCCGACGCCTGCCGGGCCCAGCACGGTGCGGAACGCGGCGTTGAGCGCGATGCCGGTGACGATGCCGGGCAGTGCGATCGGCAGGATCACCAGGAAGGAGACCGCCTGCCGGCCGAAGAACCGGTACCGCTGCACGGCGAAGGCCGTCATGGTGCCCAGCACCAGGGCCACCGCGGTGGCCCCCGCCCCCGCCTTCAGCGAGGCGGCCAGGGCGTCGCGGGCGCCCTCGGACTCCCAGGCCCGCGCCCACCACTCGGTGGTCAGCCCGGTCGGCGGCCAGGCGAAGGAGCGGTCCCGGTTCAGCGAGTTGAGCAGCACCAGCAGCAGCGGCAGGTACACCACGGCGAGGCCGGCGGCCGTGGCCGCGCGCAGCGCGAACCGGGCACGGCGGGAGAGGATCACGGTGTTCGACCTCCTAGAGGGAGTCCAGGGCGCCGGTGCGGCGCACGGCGAGCAGGTAGCCGACGATCAGCAGCACCGGCACGCAGGACAGCGCGGCCGCCAGCGGCAGGTTGAGCGTCACGTTGTCGGCGATCGCGGTGCCCAGCACCTGGGTCTTGCCGCCGACCAGCCGCACGGTGATGTAGTCGCCCAGGCTCAGCGAGAAGGTGAACACCGATCCGGCGAACACCGCGGGCAGCACCTGCGGGAGGACCACCGAGCGGAAGGTCCGCCCGGCGGAGGCACCGAGGTCGGCCGAGGCGTCGAGCAGGTTGGCCGGCAGGTTCTCCAGCCCGGCGTAGACCGGCAGGATCATGTACGGCAGCCACAGGTAGGCGAGCACCACGATCACCGCCGTCGTGCCGTACCCGGGGCTGGACAGCCCCACCGGCCGGCCCAGCCAGTCGAGCACGCCGCCCTGGCCGAGGATGACCCGCCAGGCGTACGCCTTGACCAGGTAGCTGGCCCAGAGCGGGGTCAGCACCGCGACCACCAGCAGCCGGCGGGTGCGCGGCCGGGCGATCCGGGCCATGTAGAAGGCCATCGGGAAGGCCACCACGGCGTCGATCACGGTGACCGCGGCGGCGATCCCGAGGGTGCGCAGGGCGATCGTCCGGTAGACCGGCTCGGTGAGGACGGTGTGGAAGTTGGCGGTGTTCCAGACCCGGACGACGTCGTAGGTGAAGTCGTCGACCGCCCAGAAGGCCGATATCAGCAGCACGGCCAGCGAGCCCAGGTAGGCGAGCACCAGCCAGGCCATCGGCGCGGACAGCAGCAGCGCCAGCCGCAGCCCGGCGTGCCGGTGCAGGACGGCGGCCGCACGCCGCACGCCGCCCCGCCGGCGCGGCGGGGCGGCCGCTTCGGTCGCCATCGGTCAGCCCTTGATCTCGGTCCAGGCGGCGGTCCAGGCGGCGTAGTCGGTGCAGGCCACCGTGCGGCCGTCCAGGCAGCTCTTGACCGGGGTGGTCCAGTAGTAGACGTCCTTCCAGTAGGCCTCGTCGGTGGCGTGGAAGGTGCTGCAGAAGTTCTTGTCCGTGGTCTGGTCGCAGGCCTTGGAGTTGGCCGGGGCCTCGCCGAACCACTGGGCGACCTGGGCGTTGGCCTTCGGCGAGACGATCCAGTTCATCCACTGGTAGGCGCAGTTGGGGTGGGCGGCCTTCGCCGACACCATCCAGGTGTCCGACCAGCCGGTCGCGCCCTCCTTCGGCAGCACCGCCTGGACCGGCGCCTTGTCGGCCTGCGCCATGTTGGCGATCACCTGCCAGCTGGTGCCGACCACGGTGTCACCGGTCTTGAAGGAGTTCTCCGCCTTCTGGAAGTCGCTCCAGTACTCGCCGACCGACTTGTGCTGGAGCTTCAACAGGTCGACGGCGGCCTTGAGTTGGGTCTCGTCCAGGGCGTAGGGGTTCTTGATGCCGAGCTCCGGCCTGGTCTTCATCAGGTACAGCGCCGCGTCGGCGACGGAGATCGGCGAGTCGTAGGCGGTGACGTGACCGGCGTAGGCGGACGCGCCCTCGAAGACCACCCGCCAGGAGTCCGGCGCCGGGGTGACCTTGTCGGTGCGGTACATCAGCAGGTTGGCGCCGCGGCCGTGCGGGATGCCGTACATCTGGCCGTTCACGGAGTTCCACGGCTGGTTCTTCAGCCCGTCGAAGACGTCCGCGTAGTTCGGGACCAGCGTGGTGTTGACCGGCGCGACGTCGCCCGCCGCGATCAGCCGCAGGGTGGCGTCGCCGGAGGCGGAGACGGCGTCGTACTGGCCGGTCTTCATCAGCGAGACCATCTCGTCCGAGGTGCCGGCGATCTTCGCGTTGACCTTGCAGCCGGTCTGCTGCTCGAACGGGTGGATCCAGTCCACGGACTTGTCGTCCGAGCCGTCCTCGGCGTAGCCGGCCCAGGCGACCAGGTTCACCTGGCCCTCGCCGGTGCCCAGGGACTGGAGCATCGGCAGCTTCGGCGGGTTCAGGCCGTGACCGCCGGCCGTGCCGGTCGAACCACCGCCGCTGCCGCACCCCGCGGCGAGCAGGACGGCGGCGCCGGCGGCGGCCGCGGTGCGGGCGATCTTGGGGAGGCGCATGGGAGCTGTTCCTTCGTGGAGTGGCGGGAGTAGGGGCGCGTCTGTGGAGGGGAGGTGCGTCCGTGCAGGGGGGGCTGGCGGTGCGTCAGGAGCCGACGCGGACGGTGTGCTTGCGCTGCCAGGCCAGCACGACGTCGGTGCCGCGGTGGCGCAGCACGTCGGCCGAGCCCTCGTCGAGGTTCTGCCGGACGGCGGTCAACCGGCCGCCGGCCTCCAGGTCCACCAGGAAGCGGGTGTGGCCGCCCGCGTAGACCACCTCGGCGACCCGGCCGGTGGCCGAGAGCTCGTCCGGCCCGGCCGGGTCGTCCGGGTGCGCTATCCGGATCTTCTCCGGGCGCACGCTGAACAGCCCGGCCGCGCCGACGACCTGCTCGGCGGCCGCGCCCTCCAGCAGGTTGGAGGTGCCGACGAAACCGGCCACGAAGGCGGTGGCCGGGCGCTCGTACACGTCGGCGGGCGAGCCGACCTGCTCGATCCGCCCCGCGTTGAACACCGCCACCCGGTCGCTCATGGTCAGGGCCTCGTCCTGGTCGTGGGTGACGAACACGAAGGTGATCCCGACCTCGCGCTGGATCCGCTTGAGCTCCACCTGCATCTCGTGCCGGAGCTTGAGGTCCAGCGCGCCGAGCGGCTCGTCCAGCAGCAGCACCTTCGGGCGGTTCACCAACGCCCTGGCCAGCGCGACCCGTTGGCGCTGGCCGCCGGAGAGCTGGGACGGGCGTCGGCGCTCGAAGCCGTCCAGCCGGACCATCGCGAGCGCCGCCCGCACCCGCTCGGCCCGCTCGGCCCTGGGCACCCTGCGGACCATCAGGCCGTAGCCGACGTTCTGTTCGACCGTCATGTGCGGGAACAGCGCGTAGTCCTGGAACACCGTGTTGACGTCCCGGTCGAACGGCGGACGCCCGGTGACGTCGGCGCCGCCGAGCAGGATCCGGCCGGAGCTCGGCTCCTCGAAGCCCGCGATCATGCGCAGCACCGTGGTCTTCCCGGAGCCGGACGGGCCGAGCATCGCGAAGAACTCGCCCTCGCCGACCTCCAGGTCCACGCCGTCGACCGCCCGGACCCGGCCGCCGTCGAAGGTCTTCGCCAGCCCTTCGAGCCGGACCGCGCCGGGCGCCGGATCCGGTCGGGGCGGACGGTCGTCGCTCTTCAACTCCGGCTTCAACTCCGCTGGCCCTTCGGGTCGGTGATCACGATCGGTTCGCTCGGAACAGTAGGGAGGAATCCCCCCGTCCGGCTATGGACGCCTGCACGGTCTTCCGTCCCCGCGTTGTGCGGCGCTACAGTCCGGCGCATGCCGGTGACGCTGCGCGATCTGCTTAGGGAAGAAGGCCTCGGCCTGCGACTGTGCACCGGCACGGCCGGGGTCGAACGCGTGGTGCGCTGGGTCGCGGTGACCGAACTCGCCGACCCCACCGGCTGGATGACGGGCGGCGAGCTGCTGCTCACCACCGGCCTGCGGCAGCGCACCGTCGAGGCCCAGACCGCCTTCGTCCGGCGGGTGGCGGCCGCCGGCGCCTCGGCGATCGGCTTCGGCACCGGGCTGAGCCACCCCACCGTGCCGCGGGCGACGGTGGCCGAGGCCGAGCGGCTCGGCCTGGCGGTGCTGGAGGTGCCGTACGAGACGCCGTTCATCGCGGTGAACCGGCTGGTCGCCGAGCGGGTCACGGCCGAGGACCACAGTGCGCAGCGGCGGCTGGTCGACCAGCACGACCTGCTGGTGCAGGCGCTGTCGAGCGGCGAGGGACTGCCCGCCCTGCTGCGGGTGCTGCGGCGCGCGTGCGGCTCCGAGGTCGCCGTGGTGGACCGGCACGGGGTGGTGCTGGCCGCCGTGCCGGAGCGGGCGGTGCCGGAGCCGGCTGTCCCGGAGCCGGCCGTGCCGGAGTGGCAGGGAGCCGGGCCGGCCGGGGACGGAGCCGGCGGTGCCGGGGCCCTGCGACTGCCGGTGCGGGTCGACGGGGTGGTCACGGCGTACCTGTGCCTGCGCTCCGCCGGCCCGGCGGCGGACGTGCTGCCGTACGCGGTCCGGCTGGTCGGGCTGGAACTGGCCCGCCGTCAGGCCTACCTGGCCGGACTGCGGGAGCTGGTCGGCCAGGTCGTCGAGGACATCGTGCGGGACGTGATCGCGCCGGCCGCCGCCGAGCGCCGGCTCGCCGCGTTCGGGCTGGACCCCAAGGGCGCCCACCGGATCGTCCTGGGCCGGCTGACACCGGAGGCCGGGCGCTCGGGGGACCGTCCCGGCGACGGGCGTGGGGACGGCCGCCCGGAGGCCGAGCCGCGCCTGACCCGGCTGGCCCGGCTGTCCTGGCAGTCCGCGGGCCGCCCGGACTCCCCCGAACCGGTGCTCACCGCCGTGGTCGACCGGTACCTGGTGGCGGTGCTCCCGCAGTCCGTCCCGGTGGACGAGCCGGCCCGGCGGTTCGGCGCCGCGCTCTCCGGCCTGGACGCCGGGGCCTCGGTCGGGATCGGCGGCTGCTACCGGGGCGTGGACGGCCTGCGCCGGAGCTGGTTCGAGGCGCAGGCCGCCCTCACCAAGGGCCCCGGGGTGCACGGCGGCGACCCGCTCAACCTGCCGCGGCTGCTGCTGTCCACCCCGGACCTCCCGCTCAAGGAGCTGGCCGACGACGTGCTGCGCCCGCTCACCCGTTTCGACCGGGCCAACCGCGCCGACCTGGTCACCACCCTGCACGCCTACCTGGCCGCGGACTGCTCGGTCCAGGCGGTCGCGGACCGGCTGTACGTCCACCGCAACACCGTCCGCTACCGGCTGGACCAGATCGAGCGGCTCACCGGACGGTCGCTGCAGTCGCTGCAGGACCGCTTCCAGCTCTGGCTGGCGCTGCTCGCCGCCTACCCGGAGCGCCAGCCGGCCACCGTCCCGCACACCGACTGACGGCGGCCCCGGCTGACGGCCGATCGGGTGAGCCGGGTCGTCCACCGTCACCCGTACGAGTGACAGCGTGCTGGTGCGGGCCGGAAGCCGGATGGGAAGGTGGGCGCGCCCGCTCGACGGCCCCAGCAAGCGATCGGAGCCGACCGTGAATCCAGCGCCCAGCCGTGGTCGCCGCGGCACGGGCCACGCACTCGTCCTGGGTGCGGGCATCGGCGGCCTCTGTGCCGCCCGGGCGCTCTCCGGGTTCTTCGAGCGCGTCACCGTGGTCGAACGGGACACCTTCCCGGAGACCTCCGATGTCCGGCGCGGAGTCCCTCAGGGGGCGCACGTCCATTCGCTCACGCCGGGCGGGGCGCAGGTCCTGGACGAGTTCTTCCCCGGCTTCACCGCCGAACTGGCGGCCGGGGGCGGCACGTTGGCCGGGGCGCTGGACGAGCTCGACATCGTGTTCTTCGGCTCGCGCCTGCGTCAGGTCCCGCTCGGCCGGGTGCTCCAGGTCAGCCGCCCCTTCCTGGAGGACCGGCTGCGCGCACGGGTCCTCGCACTGCCGGGCGTCAGCCTGCGGTCGGGGCTGGAGGCCACCGCGCCGATCGCCACCGGTCCGGCCGGGGTGAGCGGGGTCCGGCTGGCCCGTCCCGGCGAACCCGACTCCGTCGAGGCCGTCGACGCGGACCTCGTCGTGGACGCGATGGGCCGCGCGGGCCGGGGCGCGGCCTGGCTCACCTCGCTGGGCTACCGGGCGCCCTCCGCGGCCCGGCTGCGCGTCGACGTCGCCTACGCCAGCCGCCGCTACCGGGTCGCCCCGGGCACCCTGGGCCCGGCCAGGGGCGTGCTGATCGGGGCGACCCAGGCCCGCCCGCGCGGCGCCGTGCTCACCCAGCAGGAGAACGACACCTGGGTGCTCTCGCTCTACGGCTTCGGCAAGGACCACCACCCGCCGACCGCGCCGGAGCGCTTCCTCGAATTCGCGGCGGACCTGCTCCCCGCCGACACCCGGGCCGCGCTGCGGGCGGCCGAACCGATCACCGGGATCTCCTCCTTCGGCTACCCGGCCGCCGTCCGCCGGGACTTCCACCGGCTGCGCCGGCTCCCCGAGGGCCTGATCTCCATCGGGGACGCGGTGTGCAGCCTCAACCCGATCTACGGGGCGGGCATGACGGTCGCCGCCCTGGAGGCGAAGGCACTGCGGAGGTGCCTCCACGACGGTCCGGCGGGCCTGCCCCGCCGGTTCTACCGCGAGACCGCGCGGGCGGTGCGGCTCCCCTGGCTGTTCTCCACCTTGGCCGACCGGTCCATGCCGCAGGTCCCGGGCACCCACCCCACCCTGGCCCGGCTGCTGGCGACGTCCTTCCGGGCCACCATGCGCGCCGCGGCCGAGGACGCCCGGGTCGCCACCGCCGTCTGGAACGCCGTCAGCCTGACCGGCTCCCCGGCGGAGCTCGCCCGGCCCGGTGTGCTCGCCGCCGTGCTCCGGCACCGGTGATCACGACGCACCGCACGACCACGATGGACGGCCACGACGCACGGCAACACCACGACGCACGGCGCGGCCACGACGTACAGAGAGGAAGGACTCCCATGCCGGACCCCGACCTGAGCGAGCGGAAGGCGTTCGTCGAACGCTGGGTGACCATGTGGGACTCCCCCACCGCCCCCACCGACGCCATGGCGTACTACACCGAGGACGCCGTGATCGAGGACAAGGCCTTCGACCACACCTACCGGGGCCACCAAGAGCTGCACGAGTACTTCAGCCGGGCCGACCAGCTGTTCTCCGACATCCGCTCGGTCAGCCTGGGCGTGCTGGTCGGCCCGGACCACGCGGTGGCCCAGGTGCACTACAGCGCCACCATCCGGCAGCCGTTCCTCTGCCTCCCGGAATCCAGCCGGGGACAGCGGTTCTCGCTCTACCTGATGAGCCTGCTCGAATTCGCCGAGGACGGCCGGATCTCCCGGTCGGTGGACGCCTACGACCGCACCTCGGTCCTCCAGCAGCTCGGCGTCCTCCCCGGCGACGCCGACTGGACGGCCTCGTCCGGCACGCCCTTCTCCGACGGGCCGTCCGCCGGTATGTCCTCCCGGGGCCCGGCGCCGTCCGGCTGACCCCGGGTCACGGGGCCCGGCCCTCGCCGGCACGGCCGGTGGCGCGAAGGGCCGGGGCGCGCGCGGGTCGGATGCCGCGTGCGCCCCGGCCCTTCGCGCGACACCGCTCGTCGGCGGACCCGCGGAGCAGGACGGCTCTCCTAGCATCGGGGACACAACGGTTGCCAGGAACGGGGTTGCTCCGCCATGACCGAACAGCGCAGCGGGATCGACGAGTCCAAGCCCAGCATCGCCCGGGTGTACGACTACCTGCTCGGCGGCACCGACAACTTCGCGGTCGACCGCGAGATCGGCGACTTCTTCCTCCGGGACCTGCCCGGTTCGGCGGCCATAGCCTTCGCCAACCGCCAGGCGCTGGTGCGCGCCGTGGGCGCGATGGCCGACGCCGGTGTCCACCAGTTCATCGACATGGGCAGCGGGCTGCCGACCGCCGACAACGTGCACCAGGTCGCCCGGCGGCACGTCCCCGACGCGCGCGTCGCCTACATCGACCACGACCCGACCGTCCTCGCCCACGGCCGTGCCCTGCTGGCCGCCGACGAGCGCACCGCGCTGGTCGAGGCGGACCTCCGCGAGCCGGAGTCCGTCCGTCGGCATCCCGAGGTGCAGCGCCTGATCGACTTCGACCAGCCGGTGGGCGTGGTCTTCAGCGCGATCCTGCACCACCTCAACGACACCGAGCGGCCCGCCGCCCTGGCCCGCTGGTGGGTGGACCGGGTGCCCTCGGGCAGTCTGGTGTACATCTCGCACTTCCGCTCCGGCGCGGGCACCGGTGCGGAGCAGGAGACCCGGCGCGCCGAGCAGAAGCTCCAGCAGAGCCTGGGCCGCGGCCGCTGGCGCACCGACGAGGAGATCCTGACCCTGTTCGACGGCCTCGACCTGCTCGAACCGGGCCTGGTCCCCTGCTCGTTGTGGCGCCCCGACCCGGCTGCCACCCAAGTCCCCACGGGCGAGGGCGACTTGTCGCTGTGGGAGCGGCTGATCAGCTGCGGCCTGGGCCGCAAGCCCTGACCGGCCGACGGGCCCGCGTGCCATCTTGCGCACGGCGGGCCCGACGCACCGCGGCCCCGGGCCGTCGTCCGCACAGCCGGACGGCGGGCCCGGGGGCCGCGGGGTGGTGCGGCCCGGGGCCGGGGGCCGCGGCCCCCCGGGGGGGGGGGGTGGGGGGCTGCCCGGGGCGGCGGGGCGGGGTTGTGGGCATTGCACAACTCAGT
>NZ_JBEOSV010000002.1:0-5386 GCF_040303245.1 Kitasatospora sp. NPDC096077
GGCTCCCAGTAGACGACTGGGTTGATAGGCCGGATATGGAAGCCCTGTGAGGGGTGGAGTTGACCGGTACTAATAGGCCGAGGGCTTGTCCTCAGTTGCTCGCGTCCACTGTGTTGTTCTGAAACAACGACCGCCCTGTCGGCGGGTCGACAGTTTCATAGTGTTTCGGTGGTCATAGCGTGAGGGAAACGCCCGGTTACATTCCGAACCCGGAAGCTAAGCCTCACAGCGCCGATGGTACTGCAGGGGGGACCCTGTGGGAGAGTAGGACGCCGCCGAACAATTCTTCAGAAAAGGCCCGCCCGGGTTACCGGGTGGGCCTTTTCGCGTTCACCGGAAATCGGATGAAAACGGGCGGAAGGGCCCGGGGCGACCCCCGCCGAGTGGCTGCTTCTTCGTCAATATGCCGCTAAAACCGCCTGATCAGCGGACTGATCAGCGGAAAATCGCTGCTCACGCCGTAGTCTCGAAGGCAGGGGGAACAGGTGTCCGGGGGTGGCTCCCGGGCAGAGCCGGATCAAGAATGGTGCTCATGGGACGAGGCAGGCTGCGCATCTACCTCGGGGCGGCCCCCGGGGTCGGCAAGACGTACGCCATGCTCGCCGAGGCACACCGGCGGCAGGAGCGTGGCACGGACGTCGTGGTGGCGTTCGTGGAGGACCACGGCCGGCGACGGACCGCGGACCTCGTCGCCGGGCTGGAGGTCGTGCTGCGGCAGCAGGTGGTGCACCGGGGCGCCCGGTTCTCCGAGATGGACCTGGACGCCGTGCTGGCGCGCCGCCCGCAGGTGGCGCTGGTGGACGAGCTGGCCCACACGAACGTGCCGGGCTGCCGCAACGAGAAGCGCTGGCAGGACGTCGAGGAGCTGCTCGCGGCCGGGATCGACGTGATCTCCACCGTGAACGTGCAGCACCTGGAGTCGCTCGGGGACGCCGTCGAGGGCATCACCGGGGTGCGCCAGCGGGAGACCGTCCCGGACGAGGTGGTCCGCCGGGCGGACCAGATCGAGCTGGTGGACATGTCCCCGCAGGCGCTGCGGCGACGGCTGGCGCACGGCAACGTCTACATGCCGGAGAAGATCGACGCCGCGCTCGCCAACTACTTCCGCCCGGGCAACCTGACCGCGCTGCGCGAGCTGGCGCTGCTGTGGACCGCGGACCGGGTGGACGAGTACCTGCAGAAGTACCGCGCGGAGCAGGGCATCGTCGGCACCTGGCAGGCCCGGGAACGGATCGTGGTCGGCCTGACCGGCGGCCCGGAGGGGGCCACCCTGATCCGCCGGGCGGCCCGGATCGCGGCCCGGGTCTCCGGCGGCGAGCTGCTGGCTGTGCACATCTCCCGCTCGGACGGGCTGGCCGGCACCGGCTCGCCGCAGACCCTGATCGAACAGCGCGCGCTGGTGGAGAGCCTCGGCGGCTCCTTCCACAACGTCCTGGGCGACGACCCGGCCGAAGGGCTGCTGGACTTCGCCCGCGGCGTGAACGCCACCCAGATCGTGCTCGGCACCAGCCGCCGGCCCGGCTGGCAGTACCTGTACGGGCCGGGCGTCGGCACCCTGGTCACCCAGAAGGCCGGGGACATCGACGTCCACATGGTCACCCACGAGCACGCCGGGCACGGGCGCCGCGGAAAGATACCCGTGCGGCGGACCACCGACCTCGGCCGGACCCGGACCGTCGCCGGCTGGCTGATCGGGCTGGCCGGCCCACCGCTGCTGGCACTCGTGCTGACCGCGATCGGCGGGCTGGGCCTGTCCACCGACATGCTGCTGTTCCTGTCGCTGACGGTGCTGGCGGCGCTGGTCGGCGGGCTGCTGCCGTCGATCGGCTCGGCGCTGGTCGGCTCGTCGGTGCTGAACTTCTACTTCACCCCGCCGCTGCACACCTTCTCCATCAACGAGCCGCAGAACATCATGGCGGTGGCGATATTCACCGTCGTCGGCTGCTCGGTCGCCTCCGTGGTGGACCTGGCGGCCCGGCGCACCCACCAGGCGGCCCGCGCCCAGGCCGAGGCGCAGACCCTCAGCGCGCTGGCCGGCACCGTGCTGCGCGGCGCCCCGAACGGGGACGGCGTGCTGACCGCGCTGATGGAACAGGTCCGGGAGACCTTCGCGCAGGAGAGCGCCGCGCTGCTGGAACGCCCGGAGCCGACCGGCGGCTGGGTGGCGGTCGCCACCGCGGGACCGCGCCCGCCGGAGCGGCCCGAGGAGGCCGACGTGGACGTGCCGGTCGGCGAGAGCCTGGCGCTGGTGCTGCGCGGCCGGGTGCTGCCCGGCGCGGACCGGCGGCTGCTGGGTGCCTTCGCCGCCCAGGCCGCCGTGGTGCTGGAGCGCCGCCGGCTGGCCCGGGAGGCCGCCGCCGCGCGCCGGGAGGCCGAGGGCAACCGGATCCGCACCGCTCTGCTGGCCGCCGTCTCGCACGACCTGCGCACCCCGCTGGCCGGGATCAAGGCCTCGGTGAGCTCACTGCGCTCGGCCGACGTGCAGTGGGACCCGGAGGACGAGGCCGAGCTGCTGGCCGGCATCGAGGCCGGGGCCGACCGGCTCGACCACCTGATCAACAACCTGCTCGACATGAGCCGGCTGCAGACCGGCACCGTCACCCCGCTGATCCAGGAGACCGACCTGGACGAGGTGGTCCCGTACGCGCTCGGCGGCGTGCCGCCGGAGTCCGTCCGGCTGGACGTGCCCGAGACGCTGCCGATGATCCGGGCCGACGGCGGCCTGCTGGAGCGCTCGCTGGCCAACCTGGTCGAGAACGCCGTCAAGTACAGCCCGGAGGGCGTCAAGGTGCTGGTCAAGGCCGACGCCCTGGAGCCGCCGGGCGGGCCGGGCCGGGTCGAGCTGCGGATCGTGGACCGCGGCCCGGGCGTGCCCGAGGACGCCAAGGAACGGATCTTCGCGCCGTTCCAGCGGTACGGGGACGCCCCGCGCGGCGCCGGGGTCGGCCTCGGCCTCGCGGTGGCGCGCGGGTTCGTCGAGGCGATGGACGGTACCGTCACCGCCGAGGACACCCCCGGCGGCGGCCTCACCATGGTCGTCAGCCTGCCCGCCGCCGAGCGGCCGCCCGAACCGGACGGGCCGCCCGGCGAGGGCAGCGACCCGCTCTCGGAGCTGATCACGTGAGAGCCGGGCCTCGCGGCTGAGGTCCGGCCGGTCGGGCGGGAGCGGCCGGCCCGACCGCGCACCGGCGAGGGCCGCCGCTCCCCGGCGGCCCGCGCCGCAGCCGTACGAACAGCCAAGACACAGTCCGTTAGATCCGACAGCCCGAAAGGCGGAGCCCGTAAATGACCCGGGTCCTCGTCGTGGACGACGAACCGCAGATCGTCCGCGCACTGGTGATCAACCTCAAGGCCCGCAAGTACGAGGTCGACGCGGCCCATGACGGGGCGAGCGCGCTGGAACTGGCCGCCGCCCGCCATCCGGACGTCGTTGTCCTCGACCTGGGCCTGCCCGACATGGACGGCGTCGAGGTGATCCGCGGCCTGCGCGGCTGGACCCGGGTGCCGATCATCGTGCTGTCGGCCCGGCACGCCTCCGACGAGAAGGTCGAGGCCCTGGACGCCGGCGCCGACGACTACGTCACCAAGCCCTTCGGAATGGACGAGCTGCTCGCCCGGATGCGGGCCGCCGTGCGCCGGGCCGAGCCGGTCGCCGGGGAGGACGACTCGCTGGTCGTCACCGAGAGCTTCACCGTCGACCTCGCCGCCAAGAAGGTCAACCGGGACGGCACCGACGTACGCCTCACGCCCACCGAGTGGCACCTGCTGGAGGTCCTGGTCCGCAACGCCGGCCGGCTGGTCAGCCAGACCCAGCTGCTGCAGGAGGTGTGGGGCCCGGCCTACCGCACCGAGACCAACTACCTGCGGGTCTACCTCGCCCAGCTGCGCCGCAAGCTGGAGCGCGACCCTTCGCACCCGCGCCACTTCATCACCGAACCGGGCATGGGCTACCGCTTCGAGAGCTGACCGGGACGGCCCCCGGCGGCGGCGACGCCTGCCGCCGGGGCCCCCGAACCCGGTACCCTGCCGACATGAGTGGTGACATCAGCAGGGGCCAGCCGCAGGGGCGGTTCCGCCGCATGCTCAACCGGCTGACCTCCTCGGCCGAGGAACTGGACGCCGAGGACCTGCGCCAGGAGAGCGCCGCCGAGTCGGGCTGCACGCCGATCGCCGGCTGCACCGACCGTCAGCTGGTCACCGTCGCGGGCACCCTGCGCACGGTGACGCTCCGCCCGCGGGCCGGGGTGCCGGCCCTGGAGGCCGAGCTCTTCGACGGCACCGAGGCGCTGGAGGTCGTCTGGCTGGGTCGCCGCTCGATCGCCGGCATAGAGCCGGGCCGCCGGCTCGTCGCCAGCGGCCGGATCAGCCACGCACGCGGGCGCCGCGTGCTGTTCAACCCCCGCTACGAACTGCGTCCGGTCGGACACGGGAGCGAATGAGCGTGAGCAACCACCCCGGCGGAGACGCCGCCCGGATCGACCTGGACGCCACCGACGTGGCCGCCTGGCAGGACGCCGCCGCCGCGGAGGCGGTGGACGGACTGGCCCGGTCGATCGACGGCACCGGCCCGGCCGCCGACCGGCCGCTCGACCCGGCGGCCGCCGAAGCCGCCCGGCAGGCCGCCTCCAAGGAGGCCGCCGACACCGTCCTCCAGGCCTTCGGCGGCGTGCGCGGCATGATCGACATGACGCTGCCCGGCCTGGTCTTCATCGTCACCTACAACGTCACCCACCAGGTCAGCGCCGCGGCCTGGGCCGCGCTCGGCCTCAGCGCCCTGTTCGTGGTGGCCCGGCTGGCCCGGCGGGAGACCATCCAGCACGCCTTCAGCGGCGTGTTCGGCGTCGCCCTCGGCGCCTGGATCGCCATGAAGAGCGGCAAGGCCGAGGACTTCTACCTGCCCGGCCTGCTGTGGAGCGTCGGCTACTGCGCCGCCATGGCGGTCTCCGCCGTGGTCCGCTGGCCGATGATCGGGGTGATGCTCGGCCCGATCACCGGCGAGATGTTCACCTGGCGCAAGGAGAACCCCGGCCGGCTGGCCGCCTACACCAAGGCGACCTGGGCCTGGGTGGTGATCATGGGCCTCAAGCCGGTGATCCTCTTCCCGCTGTACTTCACCCACAACGTCAACCTGCTCGGCTGGCTGAAGGTCGCCCTCGGCATCCCGCCGCTGCTGCTGGCGATGTACGTGACCTGGCAGATCCTGCTGAAGGCGCCGCCGCCGATCAAGGCGCAGCTGGACGACGAGGAGGAGCCGGCCAAGTAGCCGCTCTCCGTCCCGGTACGGCCGAGGGGGCGCCCCCCCCCCCCGGGGGGGGGGGCGCGGCCCGCGGCGCGGGGGGGGGGGGAGGGGGGGGCGCGAGGGGGGGGGCGGGGGGGGGGGCCCGCC
>NZ_JBEOSV010000002.1:5396-92999 GCF_040303245.1 Kitasatospora sp. NPDC096077
GTGCACCACGGGCCTCCCCCCGCTCACCGCCCCCCCTCCCTCCCCCACCCCCCCCGCCCCCCCCCCCGGCCGCCTTTCGGCCCCCCTCGGCCGTACGCGCGTGCGGTCCTACTGGGCCGTCCTACTGGGCGCCGGAGGTGGCGGACAGCAGCTCCTCCAGCTCCTCCTCGCGCTCCTGCGCGGCCACGAACAGCAGCTCGTCGCCGCCGTCCAGGGTGTCGTCCTTGCTCGGCACCAGCACCCGGCCGCCGCGGATGATGCTGACCAGCGCGGTGTCCTGCGGCCAGGTGACGTCGCCGACCCGGGTGCCGACCAGCTCGGCCTCGCCGGCCAGGGTCAGCTCGACCAGGTTGGCGTTGCCCTGGCTGAAGCGCATCAGGCGGACCAGGTCGCCGACGCTGACCGCCTCCTCGACCAGCGCGGACATCAGCCGCGGGGTGGAGACGGCGACGTCCACGCCCCAGGACTCGTTGAAGAGCCACTCGTTCTTCGGGTTGTTCACCCGGGCGACCACCCGCGGCACCGCGTACTCGGTCTTGGCGAGCAGCGAGACGACCAGGTTGACCTTGTCGTCACCGGTCGCGGCGATCACCACGTGGCAGCGCTGCAGCGCCGCCTCGTCCAGCGAGGTGATCTCGCAGGCGTCGGCCAGCAGCCACTCCGCCATGGGCACCCGCTCCACCGAGATGGAGTTGGGGTTCTTGTCGATCAGCAGGACCTCGTGACCGTTCTCCAGCAGCTCGCCCGCGATCGAGCGGCCCACGGCACCGGCCCCGGCAATGGCGACCCGCATCAGTGACCCTCCTCCTTCGGCCCCTGCGCGAACGCGGCCTCCACGGCCGTCAGGTCGGCCCGGCGCAGCATCACGTGCACCAGGTCGCCTTCCTGCACCACCATCTGCGGCGAGGGGAGCACCCCTTCGCCGAGCCGGGTGACGAACGACACCCGGGCGCCGGAGACCTCCTCCAGGCTGCTGATCCGCTGACCGACCCAGGCCGGGTGGTACGCCACCTCGGCCAGCTGGACGCTGCCGCTCGGGTCGTTCCACAGCGGCTCGGCGCCGCTCGGCAGCAGCCGGCGCAGCATCTGGTCGGCGGTCCAGCGGACCGTCGCCACGGTCGGGATGCCCAGGCGCTGGTACACCTCGGCTCGGCGCGGGTCGTAGATCCGGGCCGCGACGTTCTCCACGCCGAAGGTCTCCCGGGCGACCCGGGCGGCGATGATGTTGGAGTTGTCGCCGCTGGAGACGGCGGCGAAGGCCCCGGCCTCCTCGATGCCCGCCTCGCGCAGGGTGTCCTGGTCGAAGCCGACCCCGGTCACCCGGCGCCCGTTGAACCCGGCGCCGAGCCGACGGAAGGCGGTCGGGTCCTGGTCCACCACGGCCACCGAGTGACCCTGTTTCTCCAGCGTTCTCGCGAGGGCGGAGCCCACGCGGCCGCAGCCCATGATGACGATGTGCACCGGCGCTACCTCACCCGTCCCGAAGGGTTCTTGACCTGCGCAAACACCGTTCATCTCCGTTTCCCGCCCGGGTGCGCCGGGGCGAGGGTCCTCGTGGGGCGTCGGCCGGACTGTGCTCGACAACCAGAGTGTTGCCCACCGACTCGTATCCGACACGCTAGCCGGTCCACCGAACGCAGTCGCGACGAAGGGGGGGATAAACGGCGCAAGCCCCGCCGGGAAACCCCTACGATTCCTTAACGTGCCTATGCCGACTGACCTTCCGAAACGCCTCTTGATCGGGCGCGCCCTGCGCAGCGACAAACTCGGGGAGACGCTCCTCCCCAAGCGGATCGCGCTGCCCGTCTTCGCCTCGGACGCGCTCTCCTCGGTCGCGTACGCCCCCGAGGAGATCCTGCTCACGCTCTCCGTCGCGGGCGCCTCGGCGATCCACTTCTCCTGGCAGATCGGCGTCGTGGTGGCGATCGTGATGCTCGCCGTCGTCGCCTCGTACCGGCAGAACGTGCACGCCTACCCCAGCGGCGGCGGGGACTACGAGGTGGCGACCGTCAACCACGGCCCGGCCGCCGGGCTGGTGGTCGCCGCGGCCCTGATGGTCGACTACGTGCTGACCGTCGCGGTGTCCACCACCTCGGGCGTCGCCAACGTGGTCTCCGCCGTCCCGGCGCTGCGCGGGCACGAGACGATCGTGTCGGTCGTCGTGGTGGTCCTGCTGATGGGCATGAACCTGCGCGGGGTGCGCGAGTCCGGTACCGCCTTCGCCGTCCCCACCTACGCCTTCATGATCGGCGTGATGGGCATGGTCGGCTACGGCTTCCTGCGGCACTTCGTGCTCGGCCAGTCCATGCCCGCCGAGAGCTCCGGCTTCCACCTCGCCGCCACCCCGGGCAACGAATCGCTGGCCGGCTTCGCGATGGTGTTCCTGCTGCTGAAGTCCTTCTCCTCCGGCTGCGCCGCGCTCACCGGCGTGGAGGCGATCTCCAACGGCGTCCCGGCCTTCCGCAAGCCGAAGAGCAAGAACGCGGCCACCACGCTGCTGATGATGGCGAGCGTCGCCGTGGTGATGTTCATGGGCATCATCTGGCTGGCCCGGCTGACCGGCGTGCAGATGGCCGAGAACCCGTCCGAGCAGCTGGTCGGCGCCGGCTCCGGCTACCACCAGAAGACCGCGCTGGCACAGATCAGCGAGGCCGTCTTCAACAACTTCACGCCCGGCTTCTACTTCGTCGCCGCCGTCACCGGACTGATCCTGGTGCTGGCCGCCAACACCGCCTTCAACGGCTTCCCGGTGCTCGGCTCGATCCTCGCCCAGGACCGCTACCTGCCGCGCCAGCTGCACACCCGCGGTGACCGGCTGGCCTTCTCCAACGGCATCATCCTGCTGGCCATCGCCGCGATCCTGCTGATCATCGCCTTCGACGCGGACCCGACCCGGCTGATCCAGCTCTACATCGTCGGCGTCTTCGTCTCCTTCAACATGAGCCAGTCCGGCATGATCCGGCACTGGACCCGGCTGCTGCGCACCGAGACCGACCCGGCCGAGCGGCGCCACATGCAGCGCAGCCGGGCCATCAACGGCTTCGGCCTGGTGATGACCATGGCCGTGCTGATCGTCGTCCTGGTCACCAAGATCGGCCACGCCTGGATCGCGATCGCCGCGATGGTCGTGCTGTTCGTGATGATGAAGGGGATCCGCCGCCACTACGACCGGGTGTCCGAGGAGCTCACCGCCGCGGAGGAGCCGGACGACGCGGTGCCGCCGACCCGGGTGCACGCCATCGTGCTGGTCTCCAAGCTGCACAAGCCGGCGCTGCGCGCCCTCGCCTACGCCCGGCTGGCGCACGCCCACACCCTGGAGGCCGTCACCGTCAACGTCGACCCGGCCGACACCGCGGCGCTGCGGCGGGAGTGGGACGAGCGCGGCATCGAGGTGCCGCTCAAGGTGCTGGACTCGCCGTACCGGGAGATCACCGGCCCGATCCTCGACTACGTGAAGAACCTGCGGCGCAGCAGCCCGCGCGACGTGGTCGCGGTCTACATCCCGGAGTACGTGGTCGGGCACTGGTACGAGCACCTGCTGCACAACCAGAGCGCGCTGCGGCTCAAGGGGCGGCTGCTGTTCAAGCCCGGGGTGATGGTCACCTCGGTGCCCTGGCAGCTGGAGTCCTCGGAGCGGCGCAGGCCGCTGAAGGCCTGGTCGCCGCCCGGCTCCGTCCGCCGTGGCGAGCCGCGGGCGCCGAAGGCCGTAAAGTCGAAGGATTCCGTCCGTGCCGGTGAGAACGCCGGTGCCACCTCCGACCGCAGCAAGGAATCCTCCCAGTGACGCGCAACACTCCGCCCCGCTCCTCGGGCTCCTCCGGCGCCTCCGGCAAGGGCAAGGGCGCCCGTCGGGGCGGCTCCCAGCCCGGAAAGGTGGCCCGGCCGCGCTGGGGCAAGCCGCAGCGCCCGGAGGCCACCGACCGTGACGGACTGACGGCGCGCACGGCGCCGGTCGTGCCGGGCGAGCCGTCCGTCGAGCAGCCGGTCCGGGCCGAGAAGCCGGCGCGGGCCGAGAAGCCGGTCCGCGCCCAGAAGGGCGCCCAGGGCGAGAAGGGTGCTCGGGGCGAGAAGGGTGCCGCGGGGGCTGCCGGGAAGGCGCCGCGCAAGCAGGCGGTGCGGCCGCCGAAGGCGCTGCGCGGCGCGGGGGCGCGTCCGGCGCGTCCGTCGCGGCCGGAGACGCCCTCCGGGGATCCGCTGGTGGGCCTGCGCTACGAGGTCGAGGTCGGCCCGGTCGCGCACGGCGGCGGGCACTGCGTGGCCCGGCACGAGGGTCGGGTGCTGTTCGTCCGGCACGCGCTGCCCGGTGAGAAGGTGGTCGCCCTGGTGACCGAGGGCACCACCACCTCGCGGTTCCTGCGCGCGGACGCGGTGGAGGTGCTGGAACCCGCCAAGGAGCGGATCGAGGCGCCCTGCCCGTTCTCCGGACCGGGCAAGTGCGGCGGCTGCGACTGGCAGCACGTCACCCCGGGCGGGCAGCGCAAGCTCAAGGCGTCGGTGCTGACCGAGCAGCTCGCGAAGCTGGCCGGGCTGACCCCGGCCGAGGCGGGCTGGGACGGCAGCGTCGAGCCGGTCGGCGGCAAGCTGCAGCCCGGGCAGGTGCCGGCCTGGCGCACCCGGGTGCAGTACGCGGTGGACGCGGAGTCCGGCAAGGTCGGCCTGCGCAAGTACCGCTCGCACGAGGTGCAGGTGATCGACCGCTGCCTGATCGCCGCCGAGGGCGTCACCGAGCTGGGCATCGAGTCCCGGGACTGGCCGGGGGTGGCGAGCGTCGAGGCGTTCGCCGCCAGCGGCTCCTCGGACCGTCAGGTGGTGCTGACCCCGCGGGACGGCGCCCAGCTGCCGCTGGTCGAGCTGGACAAGCCGGTGTCGATCGCCCGGGTCGACGCGCAGGGCGACCTGCACAAGGTGCACGGGCGCTCGTTCGTGCGCGAGCGGGCGGCCGGGCGGACCTGGCGGGTCAGCAACGGCGGCTTCTGGCAGATCCACCCGGAGGCGCCGGACACCCTGGTCGACGCGGTGCTGGACGGCCTGGACCCGCAGTGGGGCGAGAACGCGCTCGACCTGTACTGCGGGGTCGGCCTGTTCGCCGGCGCGCTGGCCGACCGGGTCGGCGAGGACGGTGCGGTGCTCGGCATCGAGTCGTCCAAGCAGGCCGTGGTCGACGCCCGGCACAACCTGGCCGCGCTGGACAACGTGCAGATCGAGTGCGACCGGGTCGAGACGCTGCTGCCGCGCACCGGCATCACCGCCACCGACCTGATCGTGCTGGACCCGCCGCGGGCGGGCGCCGGGCGCGAGACCGTCGCGCACCTGGTCGGCCTGGAGGCGCGTCGGATCGCGTACGTGGCCTGCGACCCGGCGGCGCTCGCCCGGGACCTGGCGTTCTTCCGCGAGGGCGGCTACCGGCCGGTCTCGCTGCGGGCCTTCGACCTGTTTCCGATGACGCACCACTTCGAGTGCGTGGCGATCCTGGAGCCGGCCGGGAAGTGATCCCGGAGTCGCGTTGACCGGGGGACGACCCCGGAGACGGCGAGGAGACGGAGAGGAGGCGGCACCCGTGGCACACGGGTGCCGCCTCCTCGGCGTTCGCGGGGCCGCTCGGCGGGCCGCTACTCGTTGTGCTCCTCCTCGTCGGCGGTGTGCGGGAGGTCGATGCCGTGCTGGGCGGCGAGCCTGATGAGTGAGGCGACCCGGCCCTCGTACGCCTGGACGCCGTCGGCGTCCCCTTCGGCCCGGGCCGTCGCGAGGTCCCGCCGGGCCTGGGCGAGCTGCTCGCGCAGCTCCTGGTCGAACATGGCTGTCATTGCCGGCCTCCAGAAAACCGGTCGGTGCCGCTCGGGGAACGCTCGGGAGAGTTCAGAGTCCCGGATGGTGCAGGACTGTTCAAGTCGGGTCCGGTCAGGTTCAGGGTAGGTCCGGTCGGGTACCGGTGTGGGGCCGGGGGCTTCCGGTTCGGCTTCCCGTCCGGTGCTCCGTCCGGCCTCGCGTCCGGTTTCCCGTTCGGTTCCCGTCCGGATTCCGGGGTGGGGCGGCGGTCCGGGCCGCGGTTCGGTGACGGACAGGTTGCGCGGGGGCGTGCGGCAGGTGTGCGGGCGGTGTGCGTGCGCCCTTGTTGTGCTAGCACTTCGGCGCTAGCTTGAACGGCATGGGCAAGAAGCAGCTGAACGTCCGAGTGGACGCCACGACCGCGGAGATGGCCCGGGAACGGGCGGAGCAGCAGGGGATCAGCATGAACCAGTACATCGAACGCCTGGTCCAGCAGGACATGGGTGAGTCGGGACAGGCCTTCATCGACGCCGCCGCACAGTTCATGAAGGAGTACGAGACGGCCTTCCTCGCCGAGTTCGGGGAGTCGGGCGAGCTCCAGGACGTGCGCCGTTGAAGCTGGAGGTCGACCTCTCGTGGCTGCTCATGACCGCCGAGCAGTACACGCCCGGTGACCCGCAGGTCACCGACTACGGCTCGCTGCTCGCGGCGGTCACCCGGCACCAGGCCGAGATCTTCGACATCTCCGTCTACCCCGAACCGCCGGACCGCGCGGCGGCGCTGATGCACCAGCTGATCCGGGTGCCCGCGCTGGAGAAGACCAACGAGCTCTTCGCGACCGCCGTCGCCTACGCCTACCTCGTCGCCAGCGGCTGCACCGTCGCCACCACCGCCCGCGAGGTGCGCAGCCTCTCCCGGGCCATCCGGGAGGGGCGGCTCGGGGTGTCCGGGGTCGCCGAACGGCTGGCGGCCTGGGTGGTCGACGAGGCGGAGGGGGAGGGCGTCACGGGGGCGGAGGACGAGGACGGGGACGACGACTGAGCGCTGTCCCCGTCCCCGTCCGGGGTCGGGGCCTGGGCCGGGCGGGTCGTGCGGGTCCCCGCGCGGCCCCGTGAGTCCTACGCGGGTTCGGCGATGAGGGCCGTCGCGAACGGGCGGAAGCCGGCCCGGCGGTAGATCCGGGCCACGTCCTCGTCCGCGGCGGACAGGAACACCGTCCGTACGCCGTTCGCGCGGGCGTGCGCCACCAGGGCCGCGGTCACCGCCAGGCCCAGCCCGCGCCGACGGGCGGACGGGAGCGTCCCGACCCCGACCACCTCGGTGACCGGGCCCACCGGGTTGTGCTGGCCCGCGCACAGCACCTCGTCGCCGTCCAGGACGGCGGCCAGCGCGGAGACACCGTCGGTGATCCGCCCGGCGATCCGCGCCACCGCGCCCTCGTCCGTCAACCTGGCGGCGGCCGTGGCCAGTTCGGCCGCTCCGGCGGCGCCGATGGCGGTGCCCGGGTCGCCGAAGGCCAGGTGCGGGACGGCGACCGCGGCGGCCAGCTCGGGGGCGTCCGCGCCCAGCACCCGCACCGTCACCCGCTCCGGGAGGGCCGGCGCCGGGGCCGCCCCGTCCTCCGGGCCGAGCACCAGCAGCGGGTGCTCGTGCACCGCCAGCCCGGCCTCCTCCACCGCCGCGCGCAGCTCCGGGTTCTGCTCGGCGACCCACTCGAAGGCCTCCGGCAGGCCCAACTCCCGCTGCCGCTCCAGCACCCGGCGGACGTCCTCGGCGGTGGCGGCCGGGCCGTCGTGGCAGGGGGTGGGGCGGGCGTAGTAGTGCCAGCCGGTGCCGCCCTTGCGGACGAACAGGGTCAGCGGGCCGAAGTCCTCGGCGACGGCGGCGCTGCGCGGCACGGCGTCGTAGTAGCACTCGATCGCCTGGAGCAGGGCGGGGTCCGGAGCATGATCAGCTGAAGTCACGGCGTGCATCCAAGCAGGGGTGCGGGTGGGGCGCCACCGAATTCCGGCGGAACCGCCTCCGGCGAACGGCCTTCGTCTGGTGGTGGCCGCCGAAGGGTCGTTGCCGAACGATTGTTGCCGAACGATGACCCGCTCGCGGCGATCTTGTGCGTATGCGCCGGGCATGCTGAGGCCTTCACAGCTCTGCCGAGGGGGACGGCGGACGTCCGTACTCGGCGAGGCAAGGGGGGAAGTCAGGCCCATGAGGCTCTGCTTTCTGGTGGAGGAGCACTACCGGCGGGACGGCATGCCGCTGGACGTCGTGCGTCAACTCACCGCGTGGGGGCACCGGGTGGACGTGCTGCGTCCCGGCGACTCGCTGCTGGCGATCTCCGAGGCGGTCCGGGCCGGCAGCCACGACGCCTGGGTGCTCAAGACCGTCTCCGGCGGCCCCGGGCTCACCCTGCTGGAGGCGGCCGCGGCGGTGGGCCTCACCACCGTCAACGACGTCCGCTCGATCCGGGGCGTCCGGGACAAGGCGCTCGCCGCCGTCATCGCCCGCACCCGCGGCCTGCCCGTCCCGGTCACCTACGCCGCCGCCCGCTGGGAGCGCCTCGCCGACATCCCGGCCGCCGAGTACCCGCTGGTCGTCAAACCGGCGGACGGCAGCTCCGGGCGGGGCGTGCGGCTGGTCGCCGGGCCCGACGACCTGACCGCGCTCGGGCCCGAACTCGCCCGGGAGGGGCTGCTGATCGCGCAGCCGTACGTCCCCAACGGCGGCACGGACCTCAAGGTGTACTGCGTCGACGGCGAACTCTTCGCGACGGAACGGTCCTCCCCGCTGCACCCCGGGCACGCCGTGCGCGAGCGGCCGGTGCCGCTGCCGGGGAGCGTCGCGCGGATCGCGGCGCAGGTGGGCGAGGTGTTCGGGCTGGACCTGTACGGGGTCGACGTGCTGCTCGGGCCGGACGGGCCGGTGGTGGTGGACGTCAACGACTTCCCGAGCTTCCGGCAGGTGCCGGACGCGGTGGCCCGGGTCGCCCGGGCGGTGCTGCGGCTCGCGCGCAGCGGGACGGCGGTGTCGGTGCCTTCGGTGCCTTCGGTGTCGGCGGTGTCCTCGGTGTCGGTGGTGCCTGCGGTGTCCTCGGTGCCTTCGGGGTCGGTGCCCGCGCTGGTGTCGGCGGGCGGCGGCGACGGTGGCCGGCTCGGCCTGGCGGAGGGTGGGCTGGGATGAGGGTCGGACTGATCGCCCGCGACCCGGGGCATCCGGTGCTCGCGGCCGCCGCCGGGGCGCTGGCGCGGCGGGGATGCCGGATGGAGCACGTCGGGCCGGACGGCGCCGTCGGAGCGGGGGCCCTCGCCGACGTCTACCTGCTCAAGGCGCGGACACCGCAAGCGCTGGCGCTGGCACGGGAGTTGGAGCGGCGCGGGGCGGTCGTGGTCAACTCGGCGGCGGCGACCGGACGGTGTCAGGACCGGGTGCGGATGGCGGAGCTCGCCCGCGGCGCCGGGCTGCCGTTCGCGCCGACGCTCGCGGCCGGGGTGCTGGCCCGACTCGCCTGCCCCGCCGACCCGTTCGTGGTGAAGAGCCGACACAGCCGGCGCCACGACCTGGTCGCGCTGGTCGACGGTCCGGACCGGCTGCGGGAGCTGGTCGGACGCTGGCCGGCGGAGGAGGTCGTCATCCAGCCGTACGTCCGGGGGAACGGCTGGGACCAGAAGCTGTGGGTGGTCGACGGGCAGCTGTTCGCCGCCCGGCGGCGCTCCGAACTCTCCCCGGAGGGCGAGGAGTCGGTGGCCGCGGAGGAATGGGAGCCGTCCGCCGGACAGGCCGCGCTGGCGCTGCGGGTCGGCGAGGTGTTCGGGCTGCAGGTGTACGGGGTCGACCTGCTGGACGGGGCCGCCGAGCCGGTGATCGTGGACGTCAACGCCTTCCCCGGCATCCGCGGGCGGCCCGGCGCGCCCGAGGCCGTCGCCGGGCTCGCCCTGCGGGTGGCGGGGGAGCGGGCCGCCGGGTCTCGCTAGCGTGCTCGCGGCGCGTCGGCGTGCGCTACGGCGGCGTACCGGCGGCGTCTGCGCGACGGTGGGCGGCCGGTCGGTGCCGGCGCAGCGCGGGCGGCCGTCGCCGGCGTGGGTGGTTAGGCTGGCTGACGCCCCCGACCGGTCGGGGCCGAACGGCGAGAGAAGACGGAACGTTGCTGCAGGACATCGAGCCCTACCTGGCCTGCCCCCACTGCGCGCAGGACCTCACCCGGCACGAGCGCAGCCTGCGCTGCCCCGCCGGGCACAGCTTCGACCTCGCCAAGCAGGGCTATGTCAGCCTCCTCGCCGGCGACGCCCACACCGGCACCGGGGACACCGCCGAGATGGTCGCCGCCCGGGCCGACTTCCTCGCCGCCGGCCACTACCGGCCGATCGCCGACGCCCTCGCCGAGGCCGCCGCTGCGGCCGGCGCCGACCCGGAGGGCCTGGTCGCCGACCTCGGCGCCGGCACCGGCCACTACCTGGCCCACGTCCTGGAGGCCCTGCCAGGCCGGGTCGGCGCCGCCCTCGACATCTCCAAGTACGCGCTGCGCCGCGCCGCCAAGGCCCACCCCCGGATCGGCGCCGTGGTCTGCGACGCCTGGCGCCCACTGCCGCTGCGCGACGCCTCCACCGACCTGATGCTCAACGTCTTCGCCCCGCGCAACGGCCCCGAGATCCGCCGCGTGCTGCGCCCCGGCGGCACCCTGCTGCTGGTCTCGCCCACCGCCCGCCACCTGTGCGAACTCGTCTCCGCTCTCGGCCTGTTGTCGGTCGACGAGGACAAGCAGCGGCGGATCGACGAGAAGCTCGGCCCCTACCTGACGCCGGTCGACCAGCAGTCGGTCGAGTTCACCCTGCGGCTCTCCGCGCAGGACGTCCGCACCGTCGTCGGCATGGGGCCGAGCGCCTGGCACACCGACCCCGACCGGCTCGCCGCCGCCCTCGCGGAGCTGCCGGAACCGGTCGAGGTGACCGCTTCGGTGATGGTGGCCGGGTACCGGCGGTCGGTGTAGGCCCTCCGCTCCGGTTCGTCCGGCGGCTACCCGTGCGGCCGCTGCCGGGAGTGCGGCGGGAGCGGCGGGATCCGCCGGGGCGGGCCCGGTCAGCGGTGTGCGGCAGGTTCGCCACGTTGGGATGAATCTGGCGCGCAGAGACGTTTCGCCCCGCCCGGCTGCGGCTAACGTCCGACGGGTGAACCGCGACGTCGCCGCGCCCGTCGGGCCGGCCCAACTGCGCCCGAGCGCCCCGGGGCCCGACCGGCCGCCCGTGCCACGCCCCACCGTCGAGGAGCTGCGGCTCACCTCCTTCAAGTCCTACCGGCGGGCCGTCCTGCCGCTCGCGCCGCTCACCGTGCTGCACGGGCCGGCCGGGGTCGGCAAGTCCAACGCCCTGGATGCGCTGGCCGTACTCGCCCGGCTCGCCCTCGGCGAGGAGATCGCCGGCTCCCTGGACGGACTGCCGGCCCGCACCGGCCCGCTCGCCACCCCCGTGCGCGGCGGCCTGGCCGGCTGTGTCCCGCACGGACGGGACGCCGTCATCCTGGGCTGCACCGTCCGCTCGCCGCGCGGCCGGATCCGGCTCGACCTGGTCATCCGCACCGACGGAGCGGTCCGGATCGCCCGGGAGTCACTCAGCCTCGACGGACGCACCCTGGTGGACACCGGTGAACAGGACGTCCGGAACGGGCGCGTCAACGTCTGCTGGCACAACGACACCCGTCAGGGCGACATCCGGGCGCCGTTCCCCAGCGGCACCATGATCGCCGCGCAGCTGCCGCTGCGGGTGGCCGGCTCGTCCACCGGCGAACGACTCGTCCTCGCCGCCACCGAGGACCTCCTCACCGCGCTGCGCGAGGTCTTCCCGCTGCACCCGGTCCCCGCCCTGATGCGCGGCTGGGCCGCAGCCGACCCGCAGGCCCGGCTGCGCAGCAACGCCGCCAACATCTCGGCCGTCATCCACCGGCTCGCCCACGAGTGCCCGCGCCGCTACGGGCAACTGCTGCGGGCCGTCCAGACGGCCGCGCCGCACCCGCTGCTCGGGCTCACCCTCGCCGAACGCGAGGGTGAGCGCGGGGCGGCGCGGCGGGTGCTGGCCGTCTTCGACGAGGGCGTGCTCGGCCGCACCGGGGCCGACCAGGCCTCCGACGGGATGCTGCGCCACCTCGCCTTCGCGGCGGTGCTGCTGACCGGTGCCGGGGTGCTCGACCTCGACGTGGCCGCCGAGGTGCCGTGGGCACACCGGCAGCTCACCGTGCTCGCCGAGGACCTCGGGGCGGGGCTGGCCACCGAGCAGGCCGCCTCGCTGCTGCGGCTGGCGCGGGACATGGCCGGGCGCAACCAGCTGCGGGTGGTGGCCGCGTTGCAAGGGCCGGCGGCGGCCCGGGAGGCGTTCGGGGCGGGCGAGGGGCGGTCGGGGGAGGTGGCGCTGGTGGAGTGTCGGCGGGATCCGGGGACGGGGCTGACGGTGCTGAGGGCGGAGGCGAGCCGGGTGCCGGTCCAGTGCGGGCGGGGGGAGGAGGGCTCGGCTTCGGCCGGGGGCGGTGATGCGGTAGACCTGGGGGCGTGAACGAGCGAGTAACGAGGTCGGTGTCGGGGTTGGGGTCGGTGTCGGATTCGGGGCCCGGGTCGGTGCCGGTGGAGCCGGTGGTGACGCCCGGGGAGCCGAGCCTGGAGGGGCTGCGGCAACGGCTGGTGGAGTTCGCGGCGGCCCGGCGCTGGGAGCCGTTCCACACGCCGAAGAACCTGGCGGCGGCGCTGAGCGTCGAGGCCGGGGAGCTGCTGGAGATCTTCCAGTGGCTCACGCCCGAGCAGGCGGCCGCGGTGATGTCCGACCCGGAGCGGGCCCACCGGGTCCGCGACGAGGTCGCGGACGTGCTCGCGTACCTGGTGCAGTTCTGCACGGCGGTCGGGGTCGACCCCCTGGAAGCGCTCGCGGCCAAGATCGAGCGCAACGAACACCGCTTCCCGGTGCCGGACGAGGAGGCCGACGTCAACCCGGGCGTGGGCTGACCACCCGTGTGAGGGACGGAAGTTATCCACAACCCCCGGGTTGTCCACAGCTTTCCGAATGGTGGATGCGCCCCACCCCGCCCTCCCCGCACGCTCTCCCCGTGACCACTCACCGCCCCGGCGGCGGAGCTGGTCGACGGCGACGACGAGCGGAAGGAACGGGGCCATGGAGGCGCTGCGACTGATCAAGACGGCCCGGCACGCCCTGGTCGAGGCCAGGCACGTGCCGGATGTGTTGGCCGAGGCACGGCGGGCGGCGCTGCTCACCGAGGCGGTGGGCGCCCTGCTGACGGAGTCGGAGGAGGACGACGACCTCCCGGGGCTCGGCCGGCAGCTCTCTGAGGCGGGCGCGCATGCCGCGATCTGCCTGGGCAGGTCCGTCGCCACGAACGCCCTGGTGCACGGCGGCCGGGTCGGCCGGATCACCGAACTCGGCGAACCGGCAGTGGCGTTGGAGGCACTGGACGACCTGCTGCGGGAGGTCGGGGAGACGCTCGTGGTGCTGGCCTGCGGGGCCGACAGCGAGAGCCTCTACTGGGCGTGCATCGACGGGGTCGACGCGGTGTCGGAGTGCAAGGACGTGACCGCGCGCTTGATCGAGGCGGCTGATAGGGGTGGCGGAGCGGAGCGTACGGTGCTCGGTGGCGCGGAGCCGGAACCGGACGGTCGGAGTGCGCCGTTACTGGTGGTCCGGCTCGGCCCGCCGGGCGAGGACGGCCCGAGCGACTACCGGGTGACCGGCGTGGCCGAGGCGTCGGAGGTGTCGGAGGTGTCCGTGTCGGCCGGGTAGGCGTGGGCCGGGGTGATGTCCCGGGTGTCGGACTGCAGCGCGGCGAGGTCCGCGGTCACCGAGGCGAGCAGTTCCTGCATCTGCTCAAGCAGGGTCTTGGGGGTCGCGGGCCCGGCCGGGCCGCTCGGGAACTGCGGCGTGGCGGAGGGTTCGGACATGACGGGGACCTCTTCGGATCGGTGGTGCGGTGTGCCGCAGCGACCAACGAACCGTTCCGGCGGCCGGTCACCGCGCACCACCCGATGCGGTCCAACTCCGGTACGCGGTAAGCCTCCCGGGTGATCCGAGGTTGCCGCTGCGGCACGCCCTCGGCTAGGGACCGGATCCACCGGGGTGGAGCGGAGGTGGGCAGGAGGAGGGTGGGCGGACGGGGGAGGGGGGAGGGGGAGGGGCCCAAGGAAGCGACTGAATCAAGAAGTTGGGCCCCGGCGCCGCGCGACCGCGGCGCCGGGGCCCAGAAAAGCACCATCGAGAGGAGTGCCGGCCCACGAGCACGAAGCGTCCATGAGCTCGGGCGCTGTTCAACACGCTTGGAAAGCGTGTTGGGGGCAACCCCTCACGAGTTCGAATCTCGTATCCTCCGCCTGTGCAAAGGCCCGGACCGGTTCACTGGTCCGGGCCTTCTGCGTTTTCAGTGGCAGTGCCCACCGAGACCGTGTACACCCGGTTCAGCCGCTGGGCCATGGTGGAGCAAGTGGCGCCACCCGCCGCACGGTCAGATCAGCGTGCGGGCCCGCCGCTCCCAGTCGGCGATCCGGGTCATCGCGGCACTCACCTGCTTGGCCGCGGCCGAGATGTCCCGGGCGGGCGCCCGCAGCTCTCGGCTCATCTTCGCCAGCCATCGCATGTAGGCCTCGACCTCACCGAGGACGCCGACCACCTCATGGGTGGACTCGGCGATGCTGATCATCTGCCCCAGGAACCCGGTCGGCGAACCGGTGCGCTGCTCGGGCGGCATCGCCGCAATGACGTCGAACGCCGTTTGGGCTGCCGCGTCCATCTCCACCATCTGCCCGGCGAAACGGGTGCATGCCTCCCGGAGACCGGAGGCCGGCTCAGTCATCGCCGTCCCCAGCTCGGTCATCGCCGGCAGCCACGCGCTCATCGGCGCCCCTGGCTGGGAGGCCCGCTCCATCACGGGTCCGACCTGCACGGCGGCTTCGCCGATGACCGTCATGAACCCGGCGATCGCCTCCGAGGTCTCGGTCATCGCCTCCATCTGCTCCTCCACCCGAGCGAAGCGGTCAAACAGCCCGGGGGCATCCGGGTCGTCCGGTTCCGTCTCGCTCACAACCGGAAGCGATGCCACCGCTGGCAGCCCGAACAGGATCCGGGCCGGGGTCAGCGGTTCGAACCCGTTGTGCAGGGCGCCCTCCAGTGCGCTCTCCAGGTCCCGCCTGGCCTTGATCAACCCGCTCCGGCTGCGCTTGAACATGATCGTCCGGATTTGCGAGAGGTCGAACGGCAACTGCCCGTGCTCGCCGATGTGGATGATGGGTTTTCCAGTCAAGTGCCGGATCCCAAGCTCATACGTGACGTTGGCATTTCCGCCGGTGACGTCGGCGATCACGATGTCGTCCTGCAGCACGTGACGGCAGATCTGCTCGGTGATCTCGCCCGAGTCGGCGATCCCGTCCGCCCGGACTGGGACGATGCCATGCCTGGCGCAAGCGGGCAGGATCACCTTCTCGAAGATCTCCAGGTTCTCCTCGAACGCCAGCAGCTCCGGGCTCCCGTCCGGGGCGTGCTCGTTGCCGATGGGCGCGATGACGAAGCAAGTCGTCATCGGCGCCCCTTTGGCCTCCGAGTCAGCGACGGTCACGACGCTCATGCGTAGTCCTCCGTTTCGAACTCCGTTGCATAGCGGCGCTGTTCCGCGAGATCAACCCCGGCTCGCAGATCAGCCGGGTAGACAGGGCGCTCCTCGATCCCGAGCGTCCGAAGCAGGCTGGCAGTGGGGATCCGGTACTGCCACCCGAGGCGCAGGACCAGACAGGGGAAACCACCCTCGTGGATGAGCTTGTAGGCGGTGGCGGGGCAGAGCCCGAGCGCGCGAGCGGCGGTTCGCAGGTCGACGGCCAGCGGTAGGTCGAACGCCTCTCCGAACGACAGCCAGCTGCCGGAGCGCGGGGTCATCGCCGACCTCCAACCGGATGCAGCGACAGCGTTCCGATCCGGCTGCCCTCGCTCGGGCGCCGCGCCCGGTGCACGATCTCCCCGAGGCCCAGGTGGCCTGCCAACTCACCCAGCCGAAAGCTCTCCAGTCGCTCGGGTGCGACACTGAACCGCACCGTTGCCGACAGGCCATCAGGCCTGGCAGGCGGCGACACGCACAGCTCCCAGCCGTTCTGCCAATCGCTGACCGGCGACTCCATGGCCAGGTGCGCGGCGGCAAGCGCCGCAATGTCCGACACCGGCCGCTCCCGGAAGCTGGCCTGGGCGAACGCCCAGACCCGGTTGACGGCGGGACGCAGCAGGGCTGGACCGACCTCCTGGGCCTGCGGGTCCACGTTCGCGAGTGTTGCCAACAGGGCGAGCAGCGCCTCGGATTCAAGCTCCCGCCCATCGATCGTCCACCAGAGCGCGATCCGGTGGAGGGTGCGCCGCATCGCAGGCAGCGCCATCCAGAGCGCCAACAGCCGGTCAGGTCCGGCCGTGCCGGTGTCACGCTGCGCCGCACGGACGGTCTCGCGCCAGATTTCCTCGCGAAGCCGGGAGTCCGTCGACCTGCCGTACAGTGCCCGTCGGGCCGCCAGCGTGGAGAGCCGGGTCAAGCCCTCGGCCGTTGTGACCAGGAAGGGCAGTTCGGCGGGCCGGAACCGGTGCTCCAGCACGTCGAACACCCGGCTGTGGGTGATCAGTCCCATGGTGAACCTTCCGAAGAGTCGGGGGTGGCACGCAGGTCGTCCACGAGGCGCGAGCAGGCCCGAGTGATCCGGTGCAGTTCCTCACGCAACATCTCGTACGGCACCGGCGAAAAGCCGGCTGTGCGCCGCCGCACACCCGCGACGGAGTGGTGGCCGCACGCTGCGGCGTAGTAGTGCACGTCTCCGGTCTGGCCCTGGACCGAGAGGCCCTGGGTGCCCTGCTGGCAGTTGCCGCCCGGCACCTTCCCGCAGACGGTGCAGTCTCCGGCGACCGGGTCGTCGCTCATCGGCCGGCCCTGCCCGGCACTGGCTCATAGACGACGGAGCCGTGGATCACGCCTTGGACGGCGGTGCCGTGGACGCCGTGCTGCACGAAGCTCGGCTGTGCCCTCTCCTCGGCTCGCGCCAAGTGCCACGGCTCGCCCGCCGGCGCACCCGGGCAGGGCTTCCGCTCGTCCTGTGGGTCCGCCCCCGGCAGCCTGACCCAGCCATACCCGGCGAACTCCTTCTGCTGCACGTGGATGCGGCGGTACTGCTCCGGGTCGAGTCCGTGGCTCCGCGAGCGCACCACGTCCTGGTACAACTGGTCGGAGACCACCACGACCAGGCTCGCCGACATGGCGGTCGCCAGCGCCTGCTTCACCTCGGGAGCGTTCAGGTAGCGGGCCACCGCGATCGGGGCGGGGCCGGAGAAGCCCAGGGCCGCCTTGGCTGCCACTCCAATGTCGATGGCCAGCCGAAGCCGCATCCGCCCCGGGGGCCGGCGGGTTGCGTTGTAGCCGCCGAGCTCGGCTGCCAAGTGCGTAACGAACTCGCCCAGGACCAACTCCTCGGGGGTACCGGGCGGGAGGACCGCAAACTCCAGGTCGCCCTGCGGCTGGCTGGACCACCTGCCGTGGTCCAGCCCGCTGCGTTCGGCGGCCGTCCGCATCGCTCGGGCGAGTCGGGCCTGCGCGGCCCACTGGTCCGGGGTGTCGAAGCGGCTGTACTGCTCGATGTCCGCTGCCAGGCAGAGGCGGCGGTTGTCGTCCGGCCTGGGCGTGTCCCAGGTCCGGACCGTCGGGTGCGACGTCATGAACCATCACCTGCTCGATGAGAGTGGGTAGTTGGTTGCGCTTGACGCCAACTGTGTGCCAGGTGGTCCGGATTCGCGAAACAAGGCGTAAAAATGCGAGTTGCTAGGTCTTTTCAGCGGCCGATCGTCGGCAGACCTCCAATCTCCCGGAGGCGGTCCAGCTTCATCACCTCCATCCGGCGACTGCCGGTCGTGATGATCCCCTCGTCACGGAAACTCGCCAATGTCTTGTGCACCGCGCTCTGCTTCGCTCCAATGAAGGCTCCGAGTTCGGTCTGCGTGAGATCGAGGCAGATTAGAACGTACGAGCGGACAGCGATGCCGTGCTCTTGGGCGAGTTCGGCGAGCATCCAGGCCAGCCGCACTCGAACCGAGGAGTCGGCGAACGCGATGCGCCAGGAATTCGCTTTGCGCAGGCGGCGGGTGCTGAGCCGCGCGATCTCAAGGGTGACCTCGGGGCGCTCTTCGAGGAAGCGCCGCATCGCCCAGCCTTGGATGACATACGCCTCAACATCGTCACTTGCCGTCACCGTGGCCGACCTTGGCACATCGTCGATCACAGCCATCTCCCCGACCACGTCCCCGCCGACGCGAATGGCGATCAGAACCTCTTGCCCGCTGCCGAGCCTGCCAGTGACCTTCACTCGACCGGACTTCAGGAGCACCAGGTAATCTTCTCGTGCCCCTTCCAGCAGGATCTCCTGCCCCGGCGAATACCGCTGCGGGGAACCGATACTAAGCAGTTCCTCCCGCACCGTCCCCGGCAGGCTACCGAGGAAGAGAGTAGGACGGCGCCGGCCGGTACCATCCGTGCAGCACCCTGCTGTCCCTTGGGCCGTACGCTCCATATCCCACCTCATGGTCGACACAACTGCTTGCCCGGTCAGGAAATCAGACGCGGATTCGAGCGGACAGAGCGTGCGAGGAGCATCCGATGTGGTGCGTGTGCACGGGGCGCACATCGGGCGCCCGCCGCAGGTGGAATGCCCGGCCTTCAGTACCGTCTTGGCCTGAATGGACCACCATGCAAGTAGGCCCTCTTGTCGATTCTGGCCACGATTCCTACTGTCCAGAGTCATGGACTCCACAGCCTTCGAAGTCATCGAACGTCTCAACGAGTCGCTGGCCGTGCAGGTGAATTCGTCGTCCGCACTCGTTGAGGGAATGGGCAAGGCCGCTGCCGCCATCGATCGCGAGCGGGCGAAGAAAGGGATCAAGAAGGACATCCACGGCCCCCGCAAGCCGAACCTCGATCAAGTCCGCTTTCCTGAGGGCCTCCCGCTGCAGATAACCCCGTGGGACCTGCTGGCGACGTTCGCACGCGCTACGACCCTGGCACGACAGGGACGCGGAAGAGGCCTGGCCGAGCACTGGCAGGGTCTGAAGTACTGCCGTGCCTTCGCCGGAGACTGGCACGGCAGTATGCGCCTCACACGTGAGGGGAAAGCGCCCGAGCTCTCTTACCGGGCCATGCAGGCACGGGAGCTGGGCAAGGCCTTCGGGCTCGCGGTCGCCGAGCGGGTGATCAGCAAGCGGTTTCCGGACCACCTTGTCAGCATCCTTGACGCCGATATCGCCCTGCTTCCCGGCTTCGCCCGGATCAAGCCGGCGGCGACGCTGGGCGCGAGGCCGCGGCCGGACTTCCTGCTGGAGGTGTGGCGGCCTGGCGAGGGATCACGGGTCTTCGTGGTGAATGTGAACGGCAACCACCAGGCTGTGACGGCCAAGACATCCACGAGCTCCCGCACGACGTTCAAGCAACTGGCCCGGAGCAGCGAGCGGGTGGCACGCCTTCACCTGGGCCGGTGGGATGACACCCCAGCGCTCCTGACGTCGACCGAGTTCCTGGCCAAGGCCGGAGTCACCGTCCACATGCTTCAGGCCGAGGGAGGTGTCGTACTCCCCACGCGGCCAGCATTCGGTGCCGGCAGCGCTGACGTTGCCATCGGCCGTCGCGCTCTGCCGTACGTGAACTCCGTGACTGTCCCGACGAAGCACGGCACCTCCCGGCACAATGCCTTCTGTGTCCCAGAGAAGGAACTCGCCTGGTTCGGCCGGGTCGTCGCCCGGGCCCACGCTGCCGGCCAGCTCTCACTGGCTGGCGGTGGAGGGACAGTGGGCCAATACCTGATAGCAGAGCAAGGAGGCAAACACTTCAGCGAGACGGCGTTCGCCGGTACGGCAAGTGTCCACGATGCAGAAGCCACCTTCGCGGACGAGCGTTACGTCGGTACCGACCAGGTCTTCCGCATCAACGGCCGTCGCGTCGAGGCCTTCTCCGGTATGGCCACGGATCTGTACGCCCTTCTTGCGAACGGCAATGTCGAGGAGTACCGCCGACAGGCGTACGAACGCCGCATGGAATGGCCCACGCCGGACGACGTCAGTGACTGGGGCGCGACCTCCTTCCGGTCGGACGGGACTGCCCTCGCGATACGTGTGGTCCAGGGATAGACCAGCACTGAATCGCGACGACTGCTTCCAATGTGAGACGGAGGGCAATCGACCGCGGCACGATTCAGGCGGAGCTTAACCGGGACGGCTTCTTGCTGGACCGGCCAGCAGCTGGCGGTCTCAGTTCTGGTCTCATTCATGCCCGTCCAGCAGGATCCGGACGCTATGGCGAGGCTCCCTCCGGCGCAGATCAGGACGGGTGTGAACCCCGGCGGACACCGCTCGTGAGAATTGGAAAGCGTGTTGGGGGCAACCTCTCACGAGTTCGAATCTCGTATCCCCCGCCCTGATCGAAGGCCCGGACCGCTCCGTGCGGTCCGGGCCCTCGGCGTGGTCCGGCCCCGTCGTCGGACGCGGTTGGGATGGGGGCTCAGCCTGGGCTCGGGGCGCCTTCTCGGCGGGGGGCGTGGGTGAAGGCGGTGCGGTAGGCGGTGGGAGTCAGGCCGGTGCGTCGGGACACGTGGTGACGCAGGGAGTCGGGGGTGGCGAGGCCGCTGAGCCGGGCGACCTGGTCCATCGGCAGGTCGGTCGTCTCCAGGAGTTCCTGGGCCCGGATCACGCGCTGGTGGAGCAGCCACTGCAGCGGGCTCAGTCCGGTCTCCTCGTGGAACCTGCGGGTCAGGGTGCGGACGCTGCTCGCCGCGTGGGTGGCGAGGTCGGTGCGAGTGAGCGGTTCGTGCAGGCGGTCGAGCGCCCAGGCCCGGGTCGCGGCCAGCGAGGTTCCCGTCTCGGGTGGCAGCGGTGTCGCGATGAACTGCGTCTGCCCGCCGGGCCGCACCGGCGCCGCCACCACCAACCTGGCGACCGCGTTGGCCGTCGCGGCACCGTAGTCGGTACGCACCAGGTGCAGGCACAGGTCGATGCCGGCGGACAGCCCGGCGGAGGTCAGCACATTGCCGTCCTCGACGTACAGGACGTCGGGTTGCAGCCGGACCGACGGGAAGCGCGTGGAGAACTCCGCGGTCTTGGCCCAGTAGGTGGTGGCGCTGCGCCCGTCGAGCAGTCCGGCTTGGGCGAGGACGAATGCTCCGGTGCAGATGGAGGCGACGCGTTTGCCCGCGGTCGCCGCGCGGCGCAGGGCCGTGAGGACGTGCGGGTCGACGTCCTCGCGGGCCCCGGTCCCGGTCACGATGACGGTGTCGGCGTCGTTGACGGCCTCCAGCCCGTGGGGAACGGTGACCTCCAGACTGCCGCCGGTGGCGACGAAACCGGGGCGTGCGGTGCAGACGCGGACCCGGTAGCCGGGGCGGCCGTCGACGACCGTCTCGCCGAGGACCAACTCGGGGATGGACAGGTCGAAGGTGGTGGCAGGGGGGACGGCGACGACGGCGACGCGGTGCATGGCCCGAACCTCCGGATGTTTGGCATTCGGGCCACTACTGTACGAGCCGCCCGCGGCGGAAGGTGGAGCAGTCGGGGCGGCCTGCCCCTTCTCGTGAACCATCAACCAGGGAGTACGAGCGTGTCCTTGTACGTCATCGTGGGAGCCGGAGCCACCGGCGCTGCTGCGGCGCGGCTGTTGGCGGACACCGGTGAGCAGGTCCGGCTGGTCACCCGCCGGGGCGGTGGGCCCTTGCACGAGCGGATCGAGCGAGTGGCCGTGGATGCCACCGACACCGGCCGGCTGGTCGAGCTGGCCCGCGGGGCGGCGGTCCTGTTCAACTGCGCCATGCCGGCCTACGACCGGTGGCCGTCCCAATTCCCGCCGCTGGCCGCCTCGTTGCTGGTGGCCGCGGAACGCGGTGGGTCGGACTATGTGATGCTCGGCAACACCTATGGTTACGGGCCGGTCGACGGACCCGTCACGGAGGACCTTCCGATGGCACCCAGCAGTGTCAAGGGCCGCGTCAGGGCGCAGATGTGGCACGACGCGCTCGCCGCGTACGAGGCCGGCCGGGTGCGGGTGACGGAGGTCCGGGCGAGCGACTACCTCGGTGCCGGCGCCTACTCGCCGTTCACCATCATGGTGGGGGCGCAGGTGTTGAGCGGCGCGCCCGTCGCCTACCCGGGGCGACTCGACGCCCCGCACAGCTGGACCTACACCGGTGACGCCGCGCGCACGCTGATCGCGGCGGCCCGGAGCGAGGAGTCGTGGGGCCGGGCCTGGCACACGCCGTCCACCTCTCAGGCCCCGGTCCGTGAGCTGGCCGCGTCCCTGGCGCTGGCGGCCGGTGTGCCTGCTCCCGAGCTGGCCCACATGACCGGGGCCGAACTGGAGGAGATCGGCCGGAAGGATTCCGTCATGGCCGAATTCCCGGAGATGCTGTACCTGTACGACCGCCCCAACCTCCTCGACGCGGCGAACACGTCGGCGGTCCTGAATCTGACGTCCACGCCGATCCGCGCGGTACTGGACGAGATGGCCGCGGAGCGCCTGGGTACTGCCGGCTGAGGGCCGGAGCTCCGGGAGGCCCGCGAGGGGCGGAAGGCGGGGAGGGGAGGGGAAAACACTCCTCCCGCCACTATCAATCTATAGCGGGTGGGGGGTCTTGCGGCAAGGCCCCCCTGGTGGCGCACAATCGCAGGCCTCAGATCGGAGCTGATGCCATGAACCCCCTGACCACCAGCGCTTTCGACCTCCCCGAGCGCCTGTCCGCGAAGGCCGCCCCCGCCCTCGTCGCGGCCGACGAGCGGCACTTCGCGGCCATCGCGGAGAGCCTGGAGCGGGCGATCGCCGAGCTCTCCGACCAGCTCGACGCCGTACGCCGTGCCCCGGGTGGGGCGGGGCAGGCGGCGATGGACCGGGACATCGAGGTGTACCGGCTGAGCGGCCGGCTGCGCGCGCTGCGCCGTTACGGGTTGGACCTGTGCCTGGGGCGGATCGTGGCCGCGGACGACGCCGAGCCGCTGTACGTCGGCCGGCTCGGGCTCACCGACAGTGAGGGTCGCCGGCTGCTGGTCGACTGGCGTTCGCCCGCTGCCGAGCCGTTCTTCGCGGCCACCCACGCCGACCCGCTGGGTCTGACGAGCCGCCGCCGGTACCGCTGGACCCGCGGCCGGATCACCGACTACTGGGACGAGGTGTTCACCGCCGAGGGCCTGGCGGGGCACGTCGCGCTGGACGACCAGTCGGCGTTCATCGCCGGTCTGGGCGGCAGCCGGTCGGCCCGGATGCGGGACGTGCTCGCCACCATCCAGTCCGACCAGGACGCGATCATCCGGGCCGGTTCGCGCGGCGCCCTGGTGGTCGACGGCGGTCCCGGCACCGGCAAGACCGTGGTCGCCCTGCACCGCTCCGCCTACCTGCTGTACTCCGACCCCCGGCTCGGCCACCGGGCCGGCGGCAGGAGCGGTGGCGTGCTGTTCGTCGGCCCGCACCAGCCGTACCTGAACTACGTCGCCGACGTGCTGCCCAGCCTGGGCGAGGAGGGGGTGCGCACCTGCACCCTGCGGGACCTGGTGCCCGAGGGCGCGGGCGCGGCGGAGGAGGCCGACCCGGAGGTGGCGCGGCTGAAGTCCTCGGTGGGGCTGGTGCGGGCGATCGACCGGGCCGTCCGCTTCTACGAGGAGCCGCCGACCGAGGGGCTGCAGGTCAGCACCCACTGGGCGGACCTCTGGCTGAGCGCCGAGGAGTGGTCCGAGGCCTTCGACGCCCCGGACCCGGGCACCCCGCACAACGAGGCCCGCGAGCAGATCTGGGACGAGCTGGTCACGATCCTGCTGGACAAGCTGGAGCAGGACGAGGACGAGGAGGTCACGCCCGAGCAGTTCGAACGGTCGCTGCGGCAGGACCGGGAGCTGGTGGAGACGCTCAACCGGGCCTGGCCGCTGCTGGACGCGACCGACCTGGTCGGCGACCTCTGGGCGGTGCCCGCCTACCTGCGGATGTGCGCGCCCCAGCTGGCCCCGGAGGAGGTCCGCACGCTCCAGCGCAAGCACGCCCCGCAGGCCTGGACGGTCTCCGACCTGCCGCTGCTGGACGCCGCCCGGCAGCGGCTGGGGGACCGTGAGGCGACGCTGCGCCGGCAGCGCCACCGGGTCTCGGTGGCGGCCGAGCGCGAGCGGATGGCGGAGGTGATCGGTGACCTGATCCAGGCCGACGACGACGGCGAGGGCGTGGTGACGATGCTGCGCGGCCGGGACCTCCAGGACACCCTGGTCGACGAGGACGCGCTGTTCGACACCGGCGCGGAGCCGTTGGACGGCCCGTTCGCCCACATCGTGGTGGACGAGGCCCAGGAACTGACCGACGCCCAGTGGCAGATGCTGCTGCAGCGCTGCCCGTCCCGGAGCTTCACCATCGTCGGGGACCGCGCCCAGGCCCGGCACGGCTTCACCGAGTCCTGGCAGGAGCGGCTCGAACGGGTCGGCCTCGACCGCACCACGATGGCCTCGCTGAGCATCAACTACCGCACGCCGGAGGAGGTGATGGCGGAGGCCGAGCCCGCCATCCGGGCCGCGCTGCCGGACGCCAACGTGCCGACCTCGGTGCGCAGCAGCGGCGTCCCGGTCCGGCACGGGTCGGTGGCGGAGCTGGCGGCGCTCCTGGACGGTTGGCTCGCGGAGCACGACGAGGGCACGGCCTGCGTCATCGGCGATCCGGGCTTCCGGGAGCGGGCGCGGGTCCGTTCGCTGACCCCGGAGCTGGCCAAGGGGCTGGAGTTCGACCTGGTCGTCCTGGTCGACCCGGAGGCCTTCGGCGACGGCGTCGAGGGCGCGGTCGACCGCTACGTCGCGATGACCAGGGCGACCCGGCAGCTGGTGGTCCTGCGCAGCCGCTGACGGCGGTACGGGCGGGGCGGGCGGTACGGGCGGGCGCCGGGCGAGTGACGGGGCAGGCCGGAGGGGCCCGGCGCATCCGGCGCCGGGCCCCTCCGATCCGCTGTGCCCAGCGGCCTGCGGCCCCCAAGGGCCGTGGCCCGCAGGTCAGTTGTGGGCGTGCAGGTCCGCGTTCAGGCCGCCCCAGGAGCCGGAGCGGGCGATGACCTCGACCGCGCCGGTCTGCGAGTTGCGGCGGAACAGCAGGTTGTCCTGGCCGGACAGCTCGACGGCCTTGGCCACCTCGCCGTTCGGGGCGGTGACCCGGGTGCCGGCGGTGACGTACAGGCCGGCCTCGACCACGCAGTCGTTGCCGAGCGAGATGCCGATGCCCGCGTTGGCGCCGAGCAGGCAGCGCTCGCCGACCGAGACGACCTGCTTGCCGCCGCCGGACAGGGTGCCCATGATCGAGGCGCCGCCGCCGATGTCGCTGTGGTCGCCGACCACGACGCCCGCGCTGATCCGGCCCTCGACCATCGAGGTGCCGAGGGTGCCGGCGTTGAAGTTGACGAAGCCCTCGTGCATCACGGTGGTGCCGGCCGCCAGGTGCGCGCCGAGCCGGACGCGGTCGGCGTGGGCGATGCGCACGCCGCTCGGGGCGACGTAGTCGGTCATCCGCGGGAACTTGTCGATCCCGTACACGGCGAGCTGGCCGCCCTCGGCGCGGACGGCGAGGCGGGCCTGCTCGACGCCGTCCACCGGGACGGGGCCGATGCTGGTCCACGCGACGTTGGCGAGCAGACCGAAGATGCCGTCCAGGTTCTGGCCGTGCGGCTGGACCAGGCGGTGGCTGAGCAGGTGCAGGCGCAGGTACACGTCGTGGGTGTCGAGCGGCTTCTCGTCCAGCGAGGCGATGGTGGTGCGTACGGCGACCACCTCGACGCCGCGGCGGGCGTCGGTGCGCAGGGCGGCGGCCGCGCCGGCGCCGAGCTCGGCCTCGGCCTGCTCGGCGGTCAGGCGCACGGTGCCGGCCGGGCCGGGCTCGGCGGCCAGCGCGGGGGCGGGGTACCAGGTGTCGAGGACGGTGCCGTCGGCGGCGATGGTGGCCAGACCGGTGGCCACGGCGCCGTTCGGGAGGGAGGTGGATTCAGCAGTCACACCGTGCACGTTAACCAATGCGGGGCTCCGCTGCCGAACACGCCCAGGGTCCGGACGTGCCCGCCGGAGCCGCAGGCCAGCGGCTCGCGGGGCGGGAAAACCCGGTGCTCGGACGCCGTCCGCTGGGCAATACTCGGCCGGGTGTTCATGTCGATTTCCACTACCGGCAGCGCCGAGAGCCCGGCGACGGATCTCGGGTTCCTGCTGCACAAGCATCCCGGCAAGGTCCAGCGCTTCACGACGTCGCACGGTGAGGCCCATGTCTTCTACCCACGGGCGGACGACGAGGTCTGCACGGCGGCGCTGCTGCTGGACATCGACCCGATCGACCTGGTCCGCAAGGGCCGGGGCAACGGCAGAGGGCGCGGCGGCTCGCCCGACTTCGCGCTCTCCCAGTACGTCAACGACCGCCCGTACGCCGCGTCCTCGCTGCTCGCGGTGGCGCTGCGCACGGTGTTCCGCTCGGCGATGAAGGGCGACTGCCCGCTCCGCCCGGAACTGCCGGGGCAGGTCCGCCCGCTGCGGATCGAGCTGCCCGCGGTACCCGCGAACGGCGTAGCCGCGAGCGGCACGCCCGCCGACGGCGTACCCGGGAGCGGCGGCCCGGCGATGACGGCCCGGCTGTTCGAGCCGCTGGGCTGGCGGGTGGAGGCGACGGCGGTCCCGTTGGACGAGGCCTTCCCGGAGTGGGGCGAGTCCCGCTACGTGCGGCTCGTGCTGTCCTCCGACACGATGCGCCTCGCCGACGCGCTCCAGCAGCTGTACGTGCTGCTGCCGGTGCTGGACGGCGCCAAGCACTACTGGGTGGCCCCGGACGAGGTGGACAAGCTGCTCGCCGCCGGTGAGGGCTGGCTGGCCGCCCACCCGGAGCGCGCCCTGATCACCCGGCGCTACCTGTCCCGGCGCTGGTCGCTGACCCGGGTCGCGATGGAGCGCCTGGAGCTGGCCCGGCTGGCCGAGGCGGACGACCGCGAGGTCGAGGAGGTCGACAACGCGGTCGACGACCGCCCGGACGACGACACCCCCGACACCCCCGACACCCCCGAAACGCCCGAGACCCGCAGCGCCCCCGAGCAGGTCGAGCAGCCCCGCCCGCCCTCCCTCGCCGAGCAGCGCCGCACCGCGATCCTCACCGCCCTGCGCGACACCGGCGCCGCCCGGGTCGCCGATCTCGGCTGCGGCCAGGGCGAGTTGATCGGCGAGCTGCTGAAGGACGCCCGGTTCACCGGCATCCTCGGCGTGGACGTGTCCGCCCGGGCGCTCCAGGTCGCGAAGCGCAAGCTGCGGCTGGAGCGCCTGCCCGAGCGGCAGGCGGCGCGGGTGACGCTGGCGCAGGGCGCGCTGACGTACACCGACGCCCGGCTGAAGGGCTACGACGCGGCGGTGCTGTGCGAGGTGATCGAGCACCTGGACCTGCCGCGGCTGCCCGCCCTGGAGTACGCGGTGTTCGGCGCGGCCCGTCCGCGGGCGGTCGTCGTCACCACGCCCAACGTCGAGTACAACGTCCGCTGGGAGAGCCTGCCGGCGGGCCGGGCGCGGCACGCCGACCACCGCTTCGAGTGGTCCCGGGCCGAGTTCGCCGCCTGGGCGGAGAAGGTCGCGGCGGCGTACGGCTACACGGTGGAGCTGCGCCCGGTCGGCCCGCAGGACCCGGAGGTCGGCCCGCCGACCCAGCTCGCCCTGTTCCGTGTCGAGGGCGACGACGCCACCGACACCACCACCGACACCACCACCGAAACCACCACCGTCACCGAAGGAGGCGACCCCCGATGACCGACGAAGAAACCGGCAGCACCGCCCCCCGCCGTCTCCCGGTCACCGACGTCTCCCTCGTCGTCCTGATCGGTACCAGCGGCGCCGGCAAGTCCACCTTCGCCCGCCGCCACTTCCTCCCCACCCAGGTGGTCTCCTCCGACTTCTGCCGCGGCCTGGTGGCCGACGACGAGAACGACCAGTCCGCCTCTGCCGAGGCCTTCGACGTCCTGCACTACATCGTCGGCAAGCGGCTGGCGGCCGGCCGCCTGACGGTCGTGGACGCCACCAACGTCCAGCCGGAGGCCCGCCGCCAGCTGGTCGCGATCGCCCGCGCGCACGACGTGCTGCCGATCGCGATCGTGCTGGACGTCCCGCCCGGGGTGTGCGCCGAGCGCAACCGCTCCCGCCCGGACCGCCGGCTGCCCGCGCACGTCGTCCCGCGCCAGCACCGCGAGCTGCGGCGTTCGCTGCGCGGCCTGGAGCGGGAGGGCTTCCGCAAGGTGCACGTCCTGCGCGGCGAGGCGGAGGTGGCGGCCGCCGGGATCGAGCTGGAGAAGCGGTACAACGACCTGCGCCACCTCACCGGCCCGTTCGACGTCGTCGGCGACATCCACGGCTGCCGTTCCGAGCTGGAGACCCTGCTGACCCGGCTCGGCTACGTCCTCGCCCGGGACGCCGAGGGCCGCCCGGTGGACGCCGTCCACCCCGCGGGCCGCACCGCGGTGTTCGTCGGCGACCTGGTCGACCGCGGCCCGGACACCCCGGGCGTGCTGCGCCTGGTGATGGGCATGGTGGCGGCCGGCCACGCGCTCTGCGTGCCGGGCAACCACGAGAACAAGCTCGGCCGGGCGATGGACGGCAAGAAGGTCACCGTCTCGCACGGCCTGCGCGAGTCGCTGGACCAACTGGCCGGTGAGTCCGAGGAGTTCAAGGCCGAGGTGCGGGCCTTCATGCGTGGCCTGGTGAGCCACTACCTGCTGGACGGCGGCGCCCTGGTGGTCTGCCACGCCGGTCTGCCGGAGCGGTACCACGGCCGTGCCTCCGGCCGGGTGCGCTCGCACGCGCTGTACGGGGAGACCACCGGCGAGACCGACGAGTACGGCCTGCCGGTGCGCTACCCGTGGGCGGAGGAGTACCGCGGCCGGGCCCTGGTGGTCTACGGCCACACCCCGGTGCCGACCGCGAGCTTCCTCAACAACACCATCTGCCTGGACACCGGCTGCGTGTTCGGCGGCAGCCTGACCGCGCTGCGCTACCCGGAGCGCGAGCTGGTGGGCGTCGAGGCCGAGCGGGAGTGGTACGCCCCGGTGCGTCCGCTGCTCAGCGACGCGCCGGGCGCCCGGGAGGGCCGTCCGCTGGACCTCGCCGACGTGGCCGGGCGGCGGGTGGTGGAGACCGCTCTGCACGGCCGGGTCGCGGTCCGGGAGGAGAACGCCGCGGCGGCCCTGGAGGTGATGAGCCGCTTCGCGCTGGACCCGCGGCTGCTCGCCTACCTGCCGCCGACCATGGCGCCGAGCCCGACCTCCCGCCGGGAGGGCTACCTGGAACACCCGGAGGAGGCCTTCCTCGCCTACCGCGCGGACGGCGTCCGGCAGCTGGTGTGCGAGGAGAAGCACATGGGTTCGCGCGCGGTGCTGCTGGTCGCCCGGGACGGTGCCGCGCTGGAGCGGCGGTTCGGGGTGGCCGGGCCGGGCGCGATCTGGACCCGGACCGGCCGGGCCTTCCTGGACGACGAGGAGCTGACCGCGGCGGTCCTCGGCCGGGTCCGTTCGGCGGCCGAACGGGCGGGCCTGTTCGACGAGTTGGGCACCGACTGGCTGCTGCTGGACGCCGAGCTGATGCCGTGGTCGCTGAAGGCGGTGGAGCTGTTGCGCCGCCAGTACGCCGCGGTCGGCGCGGCGGCCGGGGCCGCCCTGCCCGAGGTGCTGTCGGCGCTGGAGCAGGCGGCCGCGCGCGGGCTGGAGCTGGGGGAGCTGGCCTCCCGCCAGCGTCGCCGGGCGGCCGACGCCCGGGCCTTCACCGAGGCGTACCGGCGCTACTGCTGGCCGACCGAGGGCCTGTCGGGCATCCGGCTGGCGCCGTTCCAGCTGCTGGCCGCCGAGGGGGCGAACCTCGCGGTGCGCCCGCACGACGCGCACCTGGCGTGGATCGACCGTCTGGTGGCGGCCGACGATCCGACGGCCCCGGTGCTGCACCGCACCCGTCGGATGCTGGTGGACGTCGAGGACGAGGCCTCGGTGGCCGCCGCCACCGCCTGGTGGGAGGACCTGACGGCGGCGGGCGGTGAGGGCATGGTGGTCAAGCCGCTGGCCTCGGTGGTGCGGACGGTCCGCGGCGAGGGCCGGCCGGGCGGTCTGGTGCAGCCGGGGGTGAAGGTCCGCGGCCGGGAGTACCTGCGGATCGTCTACGGCCCGGACTACACCGAGCACCTGGAGCGGCTGCGGATGCGCTCGCTGGGCCACAAGCGCTCGCTGGCGCTGCGCGAGTACGCGCTGGGCCTGGAGGCGCTGGACCGGCTGGCGGCGGGGGAGCCGTTGTGGCGGGTGCACGAGCCGGTGTTCGCGGTGCTGGCGCTGGAGTCCGAGCCGGTCGACCCGCGACTGTAGGAGGCGCGGCGGACGGCGGCGGAGACCGGCGGAGACCGGCGGAGACTTGCGGAAGGCGGCGAAGGAGGGGAGTTCCGCCCGGGACTCCCCTCCTTCGACCTCGCTCTGTATAGAAATTCCGTTAGTCGTATACACTTGCCGCTTTCCCGCAACTCCCGTCACCCCAGGAGCCCGGTATGGCCTTCAACCTCCGGAACAGGCACTTCCTCAAGGAGCTCGACTTCACGCCCCAGGAGTTCCGCTTCCTGGTGGACCTCGCCGCCGGACTCAAGGCGGCCAAGTATGCGGGCACCGAGCAGCCCCGGCTGCGCGGCAAGAACATCGCGCTGATCTTCGAGAAGACCTCCACCCGCACCCGCTGCGCCTTCGAGGTCGCCGCGCACGACCAGGGCGCCAGCACCACCTACCTGGACCCGTCCGGCTCGCAGATGGGCCACAAGGAGTCGGTGAAGGACACCGCCCGGGTGCTCGGCCGGATGTTCGACGGCATCGAGTACCGCGGCCACGGCCAGGAGATCGTCGAGGAGCTGGCCCAGTACGCCGGCGTCCCGGTCTGGAACGGCCTGACCGACGAGTGGCACCCCACCCAGATGCTGGCCGACGTGCTCACCGTCACCGAGCACACCGCCAAGCCGCTCACCGAGGTCGCCCTCGCCTACCTCGGCGACGCCCGCTCCAACATGGGCAACTCGCTGCTGGTCACCGGCGCCCTGCTCGGCATGGACATCCGGATCGTCGCCCCGCGCGAGCTCTGGCCGGCCGACGAGGTGCGCAAGGCGGCGCAGGCGCTGGCCGAGCGGACCGGCGCCCGGATCACCCTGACCGAGGACGTGGCCGAGGGCGTGGCCGCCGCCGACTTCCTCTACACCGACGTCTGGGTCTCGATGGGCGAGCCCAAGGAGGTGTGGGCCGAGCGGATCGAGCTGCTCAAGCCGTACCAGGTGTCGATGGAAACCGTCCGGACCACCGGCAACCCGAACGTGAAGTTCCTGCACTGCCTGCCGGCCTTCCACGACCTCGGCACGGTGGTCGGGCGGCAGATGCACGAGGCGACCGGCATGACCGAGCTGGAGTGCACCGACGAGCTGTTCGAGTCGGCGCACTCCATCGTGTTCGACCAGGCCGAGAACCGCCTGCACACCATCAAGGCGGTCCTGGTCGCCACCCTCGGCTCCTGAGCCGACCCGGCCTGTCCGACCAGTCCGACCAGTCCGACCGGCCCGGCCTGTCCGGCCGGTCGGCCCGGCCCAGCCCCGGCCCCCGGCCGGTCAGTGCGCCAGTTTGATGCAGGCCACCCGGTCGCCCGCCGCGTGCGGCGCGGCCGGGGTGCCCGCGTGCACCACCAGTGAGCGCGCCTCCCCGGGCCGCGGCTGCCAGTCCACCGCGGCCCGGGCGGTGCCGCCGCCGTCCGCGTCGGTGCGCAGCACCAGCCGCAGTTCGTTGCGGTCGTTGGCGTACGCCGGGTCGGTGGACGGCTGCACCGGGTCGACCACGTCCTGGTAGTGCGGCCCGGAGGCGGCCGGGTCGGCCCCGCAGTCGCCGGTGTGCAGGTGCACCGGGAACTCGTGGTCGGGGGCGAGCCCGGCCACCGTCAGGGTGAGCACCGTCCGCCCGGGCTCCGAGCGGTCGGTGACGACCCGGGCGTGCGAGCCGTACGGCACCAGGTCCTCGGCGTAGCTGATCGCGGCCGGCGGGACGAAGGCCGTCGCCGGGTCGAAGTGCGCCTCCAGGACGGAGACCGGCGAGGCGGCGGGGACGAGCAGGGCCAGCGGCAGCAGGGCGGTGGCGAGCGGAGCGGGCATCGGTTCGGGCCTTCCACGGTCAGGGTGACGGTCACCCTGCTCAACGCCCGCACCCGCCACCGGACACTGGTCGCCCGCCGGGGCATGCCTGCGGTGGTGATGGCGGCGGCATGCACTATGGTTTATCTCGACATCGAGATAACTGCCCCTTACGATATATCTCGACATCAAGATACTTGCCGAGAGGCGCTCACCGGCGATGCGGGTTAGGCAGGCCTAACTAAGGCTGACCTTACCACCGCGTGGCGGCCGGATACCGCACGAAGCACCCAGAAGGAGTCAGTCGTGTCCGCGAACAGCTTCGACGCCCGCAGCTCGCTGCAGGTGGGCGACGAGTCGTACGAGATCTTCAAGCTCTCCGCCGTCGAGGGTTCCGAGCGGCTGCCCTACAGCCTCAAGGTGCTGCTGGAGAACCTGCTCCGCACGGAGGACGGCGCGAACATCACCGCCGACCACATCCGCGCCCTCGGCGGCTGGGACGAGAACGCCCAGCCGAGCCAGGAGATCCAGTTCACGCCGGCCCGCGTGATCATGCAGGACTTCACCGGCGTGCCGTGCGTGGTCGACCTGGCCACCATGCGCGAGGCGGTCAAGGAGCTGGGCGGCGACCCGGCCAAGATCAACCCGCTGGCCCCGGCCGAGCTGGTCATCGACCACTCCGTCATCGCCGACAAGTTCGGCACCAAGGACGCGTTCACCCAGAACGTCGAGATCGAGTACGGCCGCAACAAGGAGCGCTACCAGTTCCTGCGCTGGGGCCAGACCGCCTTCGACGAGTTCAAGGTCGTCCCGCCGGGCACCGGCATCGTCCACCAGGTGAACATCGAGCACCTGGCCCGCACCGTCATGGTCCGCGGCGGCCAGGCCTACCCGGACACCTGCGTCGGCACCGACTCGCACACCACCATGGTCAACGGCCTGGGCGTGCTGGGCTGGGGCGTCGGCGGCATCGAGGCCGAGGCCGCCATGCTCGGCCAGCCGGTCTCCATGCTGATCCCGCGCGTCGTCGGCTTCAAGCTGACCGGCGAGCTGCCGGCCGGCACCACCGCCACCGACCTGGTGCTCACCATCACCGAGATGCTGCGCAAGCACGGTGTGGTCGGCAAGTTCGTCGAGTTCTACGGCGACGGCATCGGCTCCATCCCGCTGGCCAACCGCGCCACCATCGGCAACATGTCGCCGGAGTTCGGTTCGACCTGCGCGATCTTCCCGATCGACGCCGAGACCATCAATTACCTGCGCCTGACCGGCCGTGACGAGCAGCAGCTCGCCCTGGTCGAGGCCTACGCCAAGGAGCAGGGCCTCTGGCACAACCCGGCGCACGAGCCGGTCTACTCGGAGTACCTGGAGCTGGACGTCTCCACCGTCGTCCCGTCGATCTCCGGCCCGAAGCGCCCGCAGGACCGCGTGATCCTGGCCGAGGCCGCCGAGCGGTTCGCCGAGGCGCTGCCGACCTACTCCGCCGAGGCCTCGAAGCCGACCGCCGTCACCGCCCCCGACGGCTCGACCTACGAGATCGACAACGGCGCGGTCGTGATCGCCTCGATCACCTCCTGCACCAACACCTCCAACCCCTCCGTCATGCTGGGCGCCGCCCTGCTGGCGAAGAAGGCCGTGGAGAAGGGCCTGCACGTCAAGCCCTGGGTCAAGACCACCCTGGCGCCCGGCTCCAAGGTCGTCATGGACTACTACGAGAAGGCCGGCCTGCTCCCGTACATGGAGAAGCTGGGCTTCAACCTGGTCGGCTACGGCTGCGTCACCTGCATCGGCAACTCGGGCCCGCTGCCCGAGGAGGTCTCGGCCGCCGTCAACGAGGCCGACCTCGCGGTCGTCTCGGTGCTCTCCGGCAACCGCAACTTCGAGGGCCGGATCAACCCCGACGTCAAGATGAACTACCTGGCCTCCCCGCCGCTGGTGGTCGCCTACGCCCTCGCGGGCAACATGAACATCGACATCACCCGGGACGCCCTGGGCCAGGACGCCGACGGCAACGACGTCTTCCTCGCCGACATCTGGCCGACCGAGCAGGAGGTCGCCGACACCGTCGCCGGCTCCATCGACGAGGCCATGTTCGACAAGGGCTACCAGGACGTCTTCGCCGGTGACCACCGCTGGCAGTCGCTCCCGGTCCCGACCGGCAACACCTTCGAGTGGGACACCGAGTCCACCTACGTCCGCAAGCCCCCGTACTTCGAGGGCATGGCCAAGACCCCGAGCCCGGTGACCGACATCGCCGGCGCCCGCGTCCTGGCCAAGCTGGGCGACTCGGTCACCACCGACCACATCTCCCCGGCCGGCAACATCAAGCCGGGCACCCCGGCGGCGCAGTACCTGACCGCCAACGGCGTCGAGAAGCGTGACTTCAACTCCTACGGCTCGCGCCGTGGCAACCACGAGGTCATGATCCGCGGCACCTTCGCCAACATCCGTCTGCGCAACCAGATCGCGCCGGGCACCGAGGGCGGCTACACCCGCGACTTCACCCAGGCCGACGCCCCGGTGTCGTTCATCTACGACGCCTCGCAGAACTACCAGGCCGCCGGCGTCCCGCTGGTCGTCCTGGCGGGCAAGGAGTACGGCTCCGGCTCGTCCCGCGACTGGGCCGCCAAGGGCACCGCGCTGCTCGGCGTCAAGGCCGTCATCGCCGAGTCCTACGAGCGCATCCACCGCTCGAACCTGATCGGCATGGGCGTCCTGCCGCTGCAGTTCCCGGAGGGCGAGAACGCCGAGTCCCTCGGCCTGACCGGCGAGGAGACCTTCTCCTTCACCGGCGTGACCGAGCTCAACGAGGGCCGCACCCCGAAGACCGTCAAGGTCAAGGCAGGTGACAAGGAGTTCGACGCGGTCGTCCGCATCGACACCCCCGGTGAGGCGGACTACTACCGCAACGGCGGCATCCTGCAGTACGTGCTGCGCTCGCTGATCGGCTGAGCTCCGAGCTAGCGCCCGAGGGGGCCGGACCGCACCGCGCGGTCCGGCCCCTTCTGCATGCTGCGCCGTTCCGCCCCGCCCCCTTGTGCGGGCGGCCGTCGATGGACTAAACCTCTGTGCAATCTGGTCCAGACCATTTGACGATGCCTCAGAGAACGGCTCCGGTATGCCCACTCGCGCCTCAGCCCTGCTCGCCGCCGCCACTGCCGCCGCCCTGATAGCGGCCCCCGCCACCGCCTCCGCCGCCGACGGCCACCACGGGCACGGCCCGAAGCTGAAGGGCCAGCGGGTCGGCTACTTCACCCAGTGGGGCGCCGACAGCTCCGCCAAGCGGGTCCAGGACTCCGGTCAGGCCGCCAAGCTCACCGTCGTCAACTACGCCTTCGGCAACGTCTCCGCCGACGGCACCTGCTTCGAGGGCAACGACGCCGGGCAGGGCGACGCCCGCGACGACTACCAGCGACCCTTCTCCGCCGCCGAGTCCGTCGACGGCGTCGCCGACACCCCGGACCAGCGGCTCAAGGGCCACTTCAACCAGCTGCGCAAGCTCAAGGCGAAGAACCCCCAGCTGCGTACGGTCATCTCGCTGGGCGGCTGGAGCTGGTCCAAGTACTTCTCGGACGCCGCCGCCACCGACGCCTCCCGGAAGAAGTTCGTCTCCTCCTGCATCGACCTCTACCTCAAGGGGAACCTGCCGGTCCTGGCCGGCTCCCCGGAGGGCGGCCCGGGCGCGGCCGCCGGGGTCTTCGACGGCATCGACATCGACTGGGAGTACCCGGGCGGCGGCGGTGACGCCGGCAACGTGGTCCGCCCCGAGGACGGACGCAACTACACCCTGCTGATGCGGGAGTTCCGCACCCAGCTCGACGCGCTCGGCGGCCGCAAGGGCGGGCACCCCCTGCTCACCGCCGCCGTCGCCGCCAACGAGACCGTCGCCGACCGGCTCGAACTGCCCGAACTGAGCCGCTCGGTGGACTGGCTGAACCTGATGACCTACGACCTGCACGGCCCCTGGGAGGGCAAGGGCCCCACCAACCACCAGGCCAACCTCTACGCCGACCCGGCCGACCCGGACGCCCGCGGCCGCAGCGCGGACGGCGCCGTCACCCACTACCAGGAGCGCGGCCTGCCCGCCGAGCAGCTCGTCCTCGGCGCCCCGCTGTACGGCCACGGCTGGACCGGCGTCGCCCCCGGCCAGCGCGGCGGCCTGTACCAGGGGGCCGGGGCGGCCGCCCCCGACCACTCCTACCAGGAGCTCAACGCGCTGCCCGGCAAGGTGTACCTGGACCGCGACCACGGCGCGTCCTGGAAGTACGACGGCTCCACCTTCTACAGCTACGACACCGCCGAGGTGCTCACCGAGAAGGCCCGTTACGCACGCTGGAACGACCTGGCCGGGGTGATGGTCTGGTCGCTGGACGGCGACGACGCCCGGGGCAGCGCGATCGCCGCCCTGGACCGCGGTCTGCGCCGGGACTGACCCCCGGGAACGACGGAGGGGCCCGCCGACACGCGGTCGGCGGGCCCCTCCGGCTCTACGGCTTTACGGCTTTACGGCTTTACGGCTCCACGGCCTCAGGCCCGGTCGCAGGCCTGCGCGCGCAGCGCGCGGGCCAGGTCGTCGCGGCGCTCCAGCACCAGGCGGCGCAGCGCCGGCGCGGCCTGCGGGTGGCCGTCCAGCCAGGCGTCCGCCTCGGCCAGGGTCTGCGCGTCGGTCTGGGCGATCGGGAAGAAGCCGCCGACGATCCGCATCGCGATCTCGATGGTCCGCTCGGCCCAGACCTTCTCCAGCAGCTTGAAGTACGGCGCCGCGTAGAGGGCGGTCAGGTCGCGCTGGGCGGGGACGGCGAAGCCCGCGCTGTTGGCCTCGACCAGGGCGCTCGGCAGCTCGTCCGAGTCGACCACGGCGGACCAGGCGGCGGCCTTGGCCTCCGCGGTGGGCCGGGCGGCCAGGCACTGGGTGTACTGGCGCTTGCCGCCCGCGGTGTTGTCGGCGGCCAGTTCCCCGGCCAGCTCCTCGTCGCCGGCCTGTCCGGCGGCGGCCAGTGCCAGCCACAGCGACCAGCGCAGTTCCTGGTCGACCTCCAGGCCGTCGATCCGGGCGCTGCCCGCGAGCAGGCCGCGGACCAGGCCGAGGTGCTCGGCGCCGCCCGCGGTCTGGGCCAGGAAGCGGGCCCAGGCGAGCTGGTGGTCGCTGCCGGGGACGGCGTCGCGCAGTTCGCGCAGGGCGCCGTCGGCGAGCTGCCGGGCGCCCTCGGCGCGCCACTCGGGGGCGGCGTACAGGTCGACGGCGGTCTTGGCCTGGGCGTGCAGCGACTGCAGCACGCCGATGTTGCCCTCCTGGCCGGCGAAGCGCAGCACCAGGGCGACGTAGTCGCGGGCCGGCATCAGGCCGTCCCGGGTGAGGTTCCAGACCGCGGACCAGGCGAGCGCCCGGGCCAGTTCGTCGCGGATGTCGCCGAGGCCGGTGCGCAGGGTCTCCAGCGAGCCGTCGTCGAAGCGGATCTTGCAGTAGGTGAGGTCCTCGTCGTTGAGCAGCACCAGGGCCGGGCGGGGGCGGCCGGCGGCCTCGGCGACGACGGTGCGGGCGCCGGTGACGTCCAGCTCGATCCGCTCGGTGCGCACCAGGGCGCCGTCCGGGTCCCGGTCGTAGAGGCCGACCGCGATCCGGTGCGGGCGCAGCACGTCGCCGTCCTGGAGGACGGCCAGTTCGGTGATCCGGCCCTCGGCGTCGGTGGTGACCTGCGGGGTGAGCGCGTCGACGCCGGCGGTCTGCAGCCAGGCGGCGGCCCAGCTCTTCAGGTCGCGGCCGCTGGTCTCCTCCAGCACGCCGAGCAGGTCGCCCAGTTCGGTGTTGCCGTAGGCGTGCCGCTGGAAGTAGCGGCGGGCGCCCTCGAAGAAGGCCTCCGAACCGACGTACGCGACCAGCTGCTTGAGGACGGAGGCGCCCTTGGCGTAGGTGATGCCGTCGAAGTTGAGCTTGGCGTCCTCCAGGTCGCGGATGTCGGCGGTGATCGGGTGGGTGGTGGGGAACTGGTCCTGCCGGTAGGCCCAGGCCTTGCGCTGGTTGGCGAAGGTGACCCAGGCGGAGGAGTACCGGGTGCGGGCGCCGATCAGGGCGTAGGAGCCCATGAAGTCGGCGAAGGACTCCTTCAGCCACAGGTCGTCCCACCAGCGCGGGGTGACCAGGTCGCCGAACCACATGTGCGCCATCTCGTGCAGCACGACGTTCGCGCGGGACTCGTAGGCGGCGTCGGTGACCTTCGAGCGGAAGACGAACTCCTCCTTGAAGGTCACGCAGCCGGGGTTCTCCATCGCGCCGATGTTGTACTCGGGGACGAAGGACTGGTCGTACTTGCCGAAGGGGTACGGGAAGTCGAACTCCTCGTGGAAGAAGTCCAGTCCGAGCTTGGTGACGCCGAGGATCTCCTCCGCGTCGAAGTGCGGGGCGAGCGAGCGGCGGCACAGCGCGGCGAGCGGGATGTCCAGGGTGCTGCCGTCGGCGAGCTCGCGGCTGTAGTGGTCGGTGACCACGTGGTACGGGCCGGCCACCACCGCGGTGAGGTAGGTGGAGATCGGCTTGGTCGGCGCGAACTCCCAGGTGCGGGCGTCGCCTTCGACGGTGGTGCTCTCGTGGGCGGCGTTGGAGCGCACGTCCCAGACGGCCGGGGCGGTCACCGTGAAGGTGAACGGGGCCTTCAGGTCGGGCTGTTCGAAGTTCGCGAACACCCGGCGGGCGTCGGCCGGCTCGTAGTGGGTGTAGAGGTAGGTCTCGCCGTCGGCCGGGTCGACGAAGCGGTGCATGCCCTCGCCGGTGCGGCTGTAGGCGCAGTCCGCCTCGACGGTGAGGACGTTCTCGGCGGCCAGGCCGTCGACGTGCACCCGGGCGCCGTCGTAGGCGGTGGCCGGGTCGAGGGCGCGGCCGTTGAGGGTGATCGAGCGGACGGCCGGGGCCAGCAGGTCGAGGAAGGTGGCGGCGCCGGGCTCGGAGCAGCGGAAGGCGATGGTGGTGGTGGAGCGGAAGGTGGCGGCCGACGGGTCGGGGGCCGAGGTGAGGTCCAGCCGGATCCGGTAGCCGTCGACGGCCAGGATGCCGGCTCGCTGCTGCGCTTCCTCGCGGCTGAGGTTCTTGCCCGGCACGGCGGTACTCCTTTGTCCGGCTCGCACGGTGGTGCTTGCGTGGGTGGTGCGGGTCCGTGCGCGGTGTGCATCGCGCACGCGGGGGCATCCTTTCACGCCCGCCCCGATCGGTACCATTGCACAGCCCGTGGGCGGGGGCCGGAATCAGCGGCGCCCGGCGGGTGTTGGGATTCCTCGTGGGGCGCGCCGCCTCGGAACACTCACGAAGGACGAGACCCAGTGACGACTGCCGCTGAGCGCAAGACCGCCGACTTCTGGTTCGACCCGGCCTGCCCCTGGGCGTGGATGACGTCCCGCTGGCTGATCGAGGTCCAGCAGCTGCGCCCGGTCGACGTGAACTGGCACGTGATGAGCCTGTCGGTGCTCAACGAGCACCGCGACCTGCCGCAGAACTACCGCGAGCTGCTGGACAACGCCTGGGGCGCGGTCCGGGTGTGCATCGCGGCCGCCCAGCAGCACGGCGACGGGGTGCTGGGCCGCCTCTACACCGAGCTGGGCCTGCGCTTCCACAACCAGGGCCTGCCGCAGAACCGGGAGACGATCCAGGCAGCCCTGGTGGCCGCGGGCCTGCCCGCCGAGCTGGCGGACGCGGCGGACACCGACGTGTACGACGAGGCCCTGCGCGCTTCCCACAAGGAGGGCATCACCCTGGTCGGCGAGGACGTCGGCACCCCGGTGATCGCGGTCGAGGGCGCGGACGGCGAGCGGGTCGCCTTCTTCGGCCCGGTGGTCACCCCGGCCCCCAAGGGCGAGGCGGCGGCCCGGCTGTGGGACGGCACCCTGCTGGTGGCCTCCACCCCGGGCTTCTACGAGATCAAGCGCACCCGGACGGCGGGTCCGTCCTTCGAGTGAGGCTCCCGCGGACACGGCGAAGGGCCCGGTACCGAGGTACCGGGCCCTTCGCCGTGCGTCAGGGGCGCGCGGCCGCGTCCCGGCGCTGCTTGACCAGTCCGGCGACGCTGAGCAGCGCGACCAGCACCCCGGCCGCGTACAGCTGCTGGCGGTTGCCCTCGGTGGTGGTCATCAGGGCGAGGATGCCCGCCACGGCGGCCATCGCGATCCAGGTCAGGTACGGGTAGCCCCACATCTTCACGGTGAGCAGCTCGGGTGCCTCGCGCTCCAGCCGGCGGCGCATCCGCAGCTGGACGATGCAGATGAACAGCCAGACCACCAGGATCGCGACGCCGGTGGTGTTCATCAGCCAGGTGAACACGGTGTCCGGCCAGAACTTGGCGGCCAGCACGGCGCCGAAGCCGAACAGGCAGGAGGCCAGCACGGCCCGCCGCGGCACCCCGCCGCTGACCTTGGCCAGCGCCTTGGGGCCCTGGCCGCGGCCGACCAGCGAGTACGCCATCCGGGAGGCGCCGTAGATGTTGGCGTTCATCGCGGACAGCAGCGCGATCAGCACCACCACCTCCATGATCGTCCCGGCCCCGGGGACCCCGAGGTGGCGCAGCACGGTGACGTACGGGCCGTCGGCGACGACCGCCGGGTCCTTCCAGGAGACCAGGGTGACCACCAGGGCCATCGAGCCGATGTAGAAGATCGCGATCCGCCACACCGCGGTGCGCACCGCGTTGGCGACGTTCTTCCTGGGGTCGTCGGACTCGGCCGCTGCGATGGTCACCGTCTCCAGGCCGCCGTAGGCGAAGACCGAGGCGAGCAGGCCGACGATCAGCCCGCTGACGCCGGTGGGCAGGAAGCCGCCCTGGCCGGTGAGGTTGTCCGTGCCGGGGGAGCCGGGGCCGATCACGCCGGCGATGCCGAGCCCGCCGAGGACCAGGAAGGTGATGATCGCGGCGACCTTGATGGTGGCGAACCAGAACTCGAACTCGCCGAAGTTCTTCACCGCGGTGAGGTTGCTGACGCAGAAGAAGACCATGAACAGGGCGACCCAGACCCAGGAGGAGACTCCGGGGATCCAGCCGTTGACGATCTTCCCGGCGGCGGTGGCCTCGGCGGCGACGCCGCAGCAGAGCATCACCCAGTACATCCAGCCGGCCGTGATCCCGGCCCAGGGGCCGACCTCCTTCTCGGCGTGCACCGAGAAGGAGCCGGAGGCCGGGCGGGCGGCGGACATCTCCCCGAGCATCCGCATGATCAGCATGACCAGCAGGCCGGAGAGGGTGAAGGCGAGGATGATCGCCGGCCCGGCGGCCGCGATGCCGGCGCCGGAGCCCACGAAGAGGCCCGCGCCGATCACGCCGCCGAGGGCGATCATCGACAGGTGGCGCTGCTTGAGCCCGTGGCTGAGCTGCTGGCCGCCGGGCGGCGGGGGAGCGGCGTCGCCGTTCCCGGGCGCCGGGGGCGCGGAGGTGGGGGCCATAGGGGTGGATCCAGACTTTGCGGAATGCGGCATGAGCTGTCCAATATCCGGCGACGCCGCTGTCCATGCCAAGAATGTCCGGTCCGGGCCCACCATGCGGACCGGCCGGTCGCCGTACGTGACCCCATGACAGCACATCGTCGCGTGCGGACGGTTCCGACAACGTCCGAGGGCGGGGCTTTGTCCGAAACCGTGCCGGTGTGGGAGTGGATCACCGCGTAGGTTCACAGGTGTTCACTCACCTGGACCCTCACGGAGGAGCCCCCGATGGCCACTGCCACCACCCCGATAGCGCGCCGCGCCGTCCTCGCCGACCTGCTGCCCACCGCCTCCACCCGCCTCGGCGCCCAGGCCCGCGACCTGGCCCTGGTGGTCGGCGGCGCCGCGCTGACCGGTGTGGCCGCCCAGCTGTCGGTGAACGTCCCCGGCTCGCCGGTGCCGGTCACCGGCCAGACCTTCGCCGCCCTGCTGGTCGGCACCGCGCTCGGCGCCCGCCGCGGCGTCGCCTCGATGGCGCTCTACCTGCTGGCCGGCATGGCCGGCCTGCCCTGGTTCGCCGAGGGCACCTCCGGCTGGGCCATGCCCTCCTTCGGCTACGTGCTCGGCTTCGTCCTCGCCGCCGCCCTGACCGGCGCGCTGGCCCGCCGCGGCGCCGACCGCACCCCGGTGAACACGGCCGTCACCATGGTCCTCGGCAGCCTCGCCATCTACGCCGTCGGCGTCCCGTACCTGGCCCTGACCCTGCACGTCCCGCTGGCCCGCGCCGCCGAGCTGGGCCTCTACCCGTACCTGGTGGGCGACGCGCTCAAGGCCGCCTTCGCGGCCGGCGCCCTGCCGCTCGCCTGGAAGCTGCTCGGCCGACGCTGACCCACCCGGCCCCCGTTGTCGGGCCCGGGCGCACCCGCATGCCACACTCATGGGCATGCGCGTGTACCTGGGCTCCGACCATGCCGGCTACGAACTGAAGAACCACCTGGTGGAGTGGCTCAAGGGGGCCGGCCACGAGCCGGTCGACTGCGGGCCGCACATCTACGACGCCGAGGACGACTACCCGCCGTTCTGCCTGCGCGCCGCCGAGCGCACCGCCGCCGACCAGGACGCCCTGGGCATCGTGATCGGCGGCTCGGGCAACGGCGAGGCGATCGCCGCCAACAAGGTCAAGGGCGTCCGCGCGGCGCTGGCCTGGAGCGTGCAGACCGCCGAGCTCGGCCGTCAGCACAACGACGCCAACGTGATCTCCATCGGCGGCCGGATGCACACCGTCGAGGAGGCCACCAAGTTCGTCGAGGTCTTCCTCGCCACCCCCTACAGCGGCGAGGCCCGGCACACCCGCCGGATCGAGATGCTGAGCGAGTACGAGACCACCGGCGAGCTCCCGCCGATCCCGGCCCACCACCCCCAGGGCTGATCCCGCCACCCACCCGCCCCGACGGCCGGCCGCATCCTCCCGTGCGGCCGGCCGTCGTCGTTCCCGCCCCGTCCGCGTCTGTGGGATCGGCCACAGGACCCGGCGTACGCACAACCCCGTACGCGGGGCGCACGCGCGGCCCGCAGGCTCCGTACGTCCAACCGGCGCACGCCTCCTGACGGCATGCCCGCCACCGCGCCGTTCGGCCGAAACGCGCTGAGCGGCCCGCGCGCCCGCGCCGCCGCCCGCCCCCGGGCCGTCGACGCCGGGCCGCACCCGTGGATAGGGTCGGGCCCCATGGCTGGCAGACCGCCGGGCGCACCGCCCCAGACGACTGCGACGAGGCCCGGCGCCGCCCAGGCCGCCGAGCCCGTGACGGCCCGGCTGCGCAAGAGGCTCCGCCGGGTCCGCCGAAGGCTGCGCACGGCCGGGGTCGACTACTTCCGCGGCGGCGCCGCCGACTGGCCGGTGCTCTGCGCGCTGGCCCTGCTCGTCCCGCTGATGATCCTGCTGAACATCTGGATCCCCGACTGGGCCCCGCCCACCGCCCTGGTCCTGCCGATCCTGGCCGGCGCGCTGCTGCTGCGCCCCGGCTCCCTGGTGGTGCTGTACGCGCTGGCCGCCCTCGGGCTGTCCGCCGAGTCCGTGATCCACACCGGCCAGCGGGTCGCCAGCGAGAACCCGGAGGCCTACGTCTACGGCGTGACCCCCGGCGCGGCCCTGGTGGTCGGCGCCGCCGGGGTGGGCGGCCTGCTGCTGGCCCAGTTCCGGGCCCGGGTCGGCGTCCCCTGGTGGGGCGGCTCCACCATGCTGTTCGACCTGCGCGAGCGGCTGCGGGTGCAGAGCCGGGTGCCCGACCTGCCGGCCGGCTGGCACGCCGACATGGCGCTGCGCCCGGCCGGCGGGCAGTCCTTCTCCGGCGACTTCGTGGTGGCCGCCCGCACCGGCCCCGGCCAGCGGCTGCTGGAGGTGGTCCTCGCGGACGTCTCCGGCAAGGGCATGGACGCGGGCTCCCGGGCGCTGCTGCTCTCCGGAGCCTTCGGCGGCCTGGTCGGCTCGCTGCCCGCGCACGACTTCCTGCCCGCCGCCAACGGCTACCTGCTGCGCCAGTCCTGGGAGGAGGGCTTCGCCACCGCCGTCCACCTGGTGCTGGACCTGGACACCGGCGAGTACGAACTGCTCTCGGCCGGGCACCTGCCGGGGATGCAGCGGCTGGCCGGCGAGGGGCGCTGGGAGGTCAAGGAGGCCGACGGCCCGCTGCTCGGGATCTACGACGGCGCCAAGTTCGACGGCGTGCGCGGCCGGCTGAACCGGGGCGACGTGCTGATGCTGTGCACCGACGGCATGGTCGAGGCGCCCGGCCGGGACCTCACCGAGGGCATGGACCGGCTGATGGGGGAGGCCGACCGGCTGGTCCCCGGCGGCGGCCCGGGCTCGGGCGCGGGCGCGGCGTCCGCACTGATCGAGACGGTGGCCCGGGACATCAACGACGACCGCGCCGTCCTGCTGCTCTGGCGCGACTGAGGGTCGTCCGCCGACTCCGATCCGGCACCGACGGTCGGCACATGCCCCCGGCAGGTGAGGGCGGCCCTGTCAAGCCTGGCAGCTGATCTTCGGCCATATCGGACGACCCGTCGGCGGACCGGATCAGCGGCTTCCGTTCCCCACCCCCGGGCGTTCCCCCGCCGCTCAGCACCGCCCCGCCGACGATTCGTCAGAACGGCTCCGCTATCGTCCCGGTCGGCGGAAACTCGTCCCGCACCGCAGGATGTCGGCATTGGGCTGACTGTCAGACCTTTACGCAATCGGCACGGTCGACCACACTGAGTCCGGGCGGGACTGTTCAGGATTCGGGGGATTGGGGGCGACACGTGCGGCACAGCAGACAGCGGTTCGGTGCGGGCCCCCTCGCCGGCGCTGCGCCGGACGGTCCGCGATTCCGCCTCGGGACCGTCGGACAGGCCGGGGTCCGGCTTCGCAGGTGCCGCCGGGCGGCGGCACCACGGTATGAAACGAGGAAGTGAGTCCGGGTGGCACTCTCCGTCTCCGCGCTGGTTCTGTTCGCGATCCTGTGCATCATCTTCATCCGGAACAAGCAGCTGAAGATCCCGCACGCGATCGTCGCCGCCCTGTTCGGCTTCATGCTGCACGAGACCACGATGGCGACCTCGATCAACTCCATGCTGGCCAACCTGGCGCACAGCATCTCCAGCATCACCGGCGGCTGACCGGACTGCTCCCGCACGCCCCGAGCCGAAGCACGTCCCGAGCCGAAGGGGCGCGCCGGTGCCGAAAGGGAGAAGCGAGGGAGCGACGCAGGAGTGACGGAGCGCCGACCGTCGGCACCGGGTCACAGCGCCCCGGAGGCGAGCGGGCGAATGACAGCTACAGCTACCGGCCGGCTCGCCGGGCCTCCCGCCAGCGGGCGAACAGACCCCGGGGGCGTGCCGCCGCCGGGGCCGGGGCACGTACCGGCGCGGGTGCCGCGGCACCCGCCGGCGCGGCCGTGACCGGTGCTGCCCGCTCCGCCGTCAGCAGCACGAACAGCCGCGCCCAGCACAGTCGTTCGCCGCGCGGCCAGTCCAGCGCGCGCAGCGCCGCGGAGGCCGCCTCCGACACCTCGCCGCCCACCCGGACCTCGGCGACGTCGTCCCCGGCCTTCCCGCCCAGGAAGAGCTTCACCCCGACCGGCCCCGGCCCGGCCAGCTCCTGACGCAGCGCCGGAGCCAGCGCCGGCAGCACCCGGTGCTCGGCGAGCCAGGCCGCCAGGTGCTCGTTGCCGAAGCCGAACACCGCCGCCGGCCCCTGCACCGCCCGCCAGCCCGGGAGTTCGGGCAGGTCCGGGCGGTCGGCGTGGATGCCCCGCCCGTCCGCCAGCTCGACCAGCACCGAGGCGGTGGTGGTCGCCCACATCTTCACCGCGTTCGCGAGCTTCTCCTCCTCGGTCTTGCCGAGGCCGGCCGCGCAGTCCCACACCACCGGTCCGTCCGCCCGGCCCAGCTGCAGCACGAAGCCGAGGTCCACGTGCCCGGCGCCGCCGTCGTCCCCGGGGTGCTCGCGCACCGCCACCGCGGTGGTGCCCGGCCCGCGCACCACCTCGCCGTCCGGGTGGAAGTCCTGGCCCAGCCGTGCCATCTCCAGGACCACACAGCGCTGTATGACGGCCAGTCGCTCCTGCGGACGCACCGGGACTCCTCCACCTCGGGAGCGCGGCGCCTGGGCAGCGCTCGAACTGCGCTCGAACGCCGCCGAGGCTATCGGCCCGACCGCCGTGCGGGAAACCGTTCGCACGGCCTTGCCCTCCGGTCGCGGGAATGTCCTGAATGCCCCACTTTGGGGAGCGGAACCTGAAGGCCGCCCGCCTGGAGAGCCCGCATGCCCCGCACCGCCCTGACGCCCGCTCCGCCCTACCCGCCGCACTGGGACGGCTCCGGCCTGGTCGCCGAGATCGAGGCCTACCTCGCCTCGCTGCCCGCCCCCGCGTCCGCCCCCGGGCCGTACGTCTGCCGGTACGGGAGCACCCTGCGCCCCTGGCAGGCCGGCCACCCGGAGCCCCGGGCCACCCTGCTCGACCGGGCGCTGCGCCGGCCCGCCCGGCCGGTCCCGGTCACCGCCGCCGAGCACCTGCGGCTGGCCTCCCGCTACATCGGCGCCCACGGCTGGCTGCAGGGCGCGATGTGGGACCAGGCCGGCCGGGTCTGCCTGCTCGGCGCCCAGGCGGCCGTGCTGGCGTACGGCTACGGCACCCCGGCGACCGTGCGCACCGGCCGGGTCCAGCTGATGGAGGTGCTGCACGCCACCGGCCGCCCGGCGCGCTCCCCGGACGAGTACAACGACCGCCCCACCACCCGGGAGGGCGACGTGCACCGGTTGCTGGACCGGGCCGCCGCCCGGGCCGCCCGGCTGGGCCTCTGAGGCCCGCCCGGCCCCGGGAACGCAGGCAGCCCGGGAACGCCGACGGCCCCGGTGCGCTGGGCGCACCGGGGCCGGGCCGGAAGAGCGGGTGACGAGAATCGAACTCGCGTGACTAGTTTGGAAGACTAGGGCTCTACCATTGAGCTACACCCGCGCGAAGCCGCCGACCGTTGCCGGCCGGAAGTTCGGGACACAGCGTACCTGGTCCGGTCCCTCCCGTGCACACCGCATTCCCCGCGCACCCCCTTCCGACGTGCTCCCGTCGGACCCCGAATAAGTCGACGAGCCGTACAGGCCCGGCGTGTACGCTTCCTCTCGGCACCACGGGGTGTGGCGCAGTTTGGTAGCGCGTCCGCTTTGGGAGCGGAAGGCCGTCGGTTCGAATCCGGTCACCCCGACAGTGCGGCAGGGTCTCGCCCACCGGGGCGGGGCCCTGTTCTGTGTCACGGCCTTCTGTGCCGTCTGTGTGACGGCCCCGGGACGGCGGTACGGTGGCGTCTGGCGTCCGCCTTTCGTGGTACCGGTAGGATGGGGCGCTGGCGGTAGTCCCTGTGGCGTCCACCCAGGTCAACCGCACGAGGGCGAGGAGTCAAGCTCACCGTCCACCCACACGGGAGATGCAGCTCCAACCGCCCATCGCCCGTCTCGTCCGCCCCACCCGTACCGGCTCCGGCCGGACGTGAGGGACGGGCGGAGACAACCTGACCGCAAGCCCCTAGGAGACCTAACCGTGAAGAGCGCCGTCGAGACTCTGAACCCGACCCGGGTTCGACTCACCGTCGAGGTGCCCTTCGAGGAGCTCAAGCCCAGCCTCGACGCGGCGTACAAGAAGATCAACCAGCAGGTCACGGTTCCGGGCTTCCGCAAGGGCAAGATCCCGGCTCGCGTCATCGACCAGCGCTTCGGCCGTGGTGCCGTGCTGGAGGAGGCCGTCAACGACGCCCTGCCGCGCTTCTACACGCAGGCCGTCGACGAGGGCAAGATCGAGGTCCTCGGCCAGCCCGACATCACCAACATCGAGGGTGTCGAGAAGATCGCCGATGGCGGCGACCTGAAGTTCACCGCCGAGGTGGACATCCGTCCCGAGATCACCCTCCCGGAGTTCTCCTCCATCGAGGTGACCGTCGACCCGATCGCCGTCTCCGACGAGGACATCGAGAAGTCGCTGGAGCAGCTGCGCGAGCGCTTCTCCTCCGTCAAGGACGTCGAGCGCGCCGCGGCCGCCGGCGACATCGTGGTCGTCGACCTGATCGCCAAGGTCGACGGTGAGGTGCCGGAGGACGGCACCGCCACCGGTGTCAGCTACGAGATCGGCTCCGGCCGTCTCATCGACGGCATCGACGACGCCGTCGTCGGCCTGTCGGCCGGCGAGGAGAAGACCTTCGAGACCGAGCTCAAGGGTGGCACCCAGGCGGGCAAGACCTCCGAGGTCTCCGTCACCGTCACCGCCGTCCAGGAGAAGGAGCTGCCGGAGCTGGACGACGAGTTCGCCCAGCTGGCCAGCGAGTTCGACACCCTGGAGGAGCTGCGCGCCGACTCCCGCAAGCGCCTGGAGCGCATGAAGGAGTACGACCAGGCCACCCAGGCCCAGGAGAAGGTCCTCGACGCGCTGCTCACGCTGGTTGAGATCGAGTACCCCGAGAAGCTCCTGAAGGACGAGATCGAGACCCGCAAGCACAACGTCGAGCACCACCAGCTGGAGCCGATGGGTCTCGACATCGACACCTACCTGGAGACCCAGGGCAAGACCCGCGAGGAGTGGGACGCGGAGATCGAGGAGCAGGCGAAGAAGGGCATCAAGACCCAGTTCGTCCTGGACCAGATCGTCGCCAACGAGGAGCTGGGTGTTAACCAGGAGGAGCTCACCGAGCACCTCATCCGCCGTGCGGCCGGCTCCGGCCTCACCCCGGACCAGTTCGCCCAGCAGGTCGTCCAGGGCGGCCAGGTTCCGCTGCTGGTCGGCGAGGTCGCCCGCGGCAAGGCGCTGGCCACCGTGGTCGAGGCCGCCAAGGTCGTCGACACCGAGGGCAACGAGATCAACTTCGACGACGAGGACGAGACGGGCGAGGCCGTCGAGGCCGCCGTCGCCGAGGCCGCCGAGGACAAGGCCGAGGAGGGCACCGAGGCCTGAGCGCCCCGGTAGCCCCCTGAGGTGCTGCAGCGGGCCCGGACGCCGTACGGTGTCCGGGCCCGCTGTCGTCCCATCGCGCACCCCGCGACCCTGCGCTCACAGCGAACAGTTCTGCGTGAGGGATTCTGCGGCCGGGCCTGCGCGTTAGGGTCCTTGGACAGCACCAATCACGACGTGATACCCGGAAGCTGTGCGACATCGTGACGGCCGTGGAGCGACCGTCCAAATCGACTGAGCAGGTGGCTAAGTGACGTTCCCGCAGATGCAGATGCCTGGCCCGATGGCGCCGCACGCCGCCGCTGGTGACGTGCTCGGCGGCCTTGGCGACCAGGTCTACAACCGGCTGCTCAACGAGCGGATCATCTTCCTCGGCCAGCAGGTCGACGACGACATCGCCAACAAGATCACCGCGCAGCTGCTGCTGCTGGCCGCGGACCCCGAGAAGGACATCTTCCTCTACATCAACTCCCCGGGCGGCTCGATCTCGGCCGGCATGGCGATCTACGACACCATGCAGTACATCAAGAACGACGTCGTCACCATCGCGATGGGCATGGCCGCCTCGATGGGCCAGTTCCTGCTGACCGCCGGTGCCAAGGGCAAGCGCTTCTCGCTGCCGAACGCCAACATCCTGATGCACCAGCCCTCCGCGGGCCTCGGCGGTTCCGCCACCGACATCCGCATCCAGGCCGAGCAGCTGCTCCGCACCAAGAAGCGGATGTCCGAGCTGATCGCCTTCCACAGCGGCCAGTCCTTCGAGCAGATCACCTCGGACTCCGACCGTGACCGCTGGTTCACCCCGGAGGAGGCCCTGGAGTACGGCCTCATCGACGCGATCATGCACAGCGCCGCGGACGTCCCCGGCGGCGGCGGCACGGGCGCCTGAGCCTCGGCCCGGCCCACGAGACCACAGCCACAACGCCCCGGAGGACCAGAATCCCCATGAACATCCCCAGCCTGTCGGCCGCCCAGGCCCGCGTCGAGGACATGCGTGCCGAGGGCCGCTACATCGTCCCGCGCTTCGTCGAGCGCACCACCCAGGGCATCCGCGAGTACGACCCGTACGCCAAGCTGTTCGAGGAGCGCATCATCTTCCTCGGCTCCCAGGTGGACGACGTCTCGGCGAACGACATCATGGCGCAGCTGCTGTGCCTGGAGTCGATGGACCCGGACCGCGAGATCCAGATGTACATCAACTCGCCCGGTGGCTCGTTCACGGCCCTGACGGCCATCTACGACACCATGCAGTACGTCAAGCCGGACATCACCACGGTCTGCATGGGCCAGGCGGCCTCCGCCGCGGCCGTGCTGCTCGCCGCCGGCACCCCCGGCAAGCGGATGGCGCTGCCGAACGCCCGGATCCTGATCCACCAGCCGTACACCGAGACCGGCCGCGGCCAGGTGTCCGACCTGGAGATCCAGGCCAAGGAGATCTTCCGGATGCGCGAGCAGCTGGAGGAGATGCTCTCCAAGCACTCCGACAAGTCGGTGGAGCAGGTGCGCGACGACATCGAGCGCGACAAGATCCTGACCGCCGAGGAGGCCAAGGAGTACGGCCTGATCGACCAGATCATCTCGACCCGCAAGACCTCGCTGACCTCCTGAGGCCGGCACCCCCGGGGCGGGGCGCGCGAACCACTGCGCGCCCCGCCCCGGCCCGTCGGCGGGGTCTGCCACGGCATCTGTTCGGTATCAATTCGCCCAGGGCGTAGGGCAGACCCGGCGAAGAGGACGGAATCAAGGGCCCGGCAGAGTACCGTCGGATAGCGAGACCGAGCGCCGTCGGCGCGGACGGTCCACAGCACCAGGCCCCGGAACCCCTGCGGGGCCCCTGGCGAAGGGGAAGCACCTCGTGGCACGCATCGGAGACGGTGGCGACCTGCTCAAGTGCTCGTTCTGCGGCAAGTCGCAGAAGCAGGTGAAGAAGCTGATCGCCGGCCCAGGCGTGTACATCTGCGACGAGTGCATCGACCTGTGCAACGAGATCATCGAGGAGGAACTCGCCGAGACCTCCGAGGTCCGCTTCGAGGAGCTCCCGAAGCCGCGTGAGATCTACGAGTTCCTGGACCAGTACGTGGTCGGTCAGGACCTCGCCAAGAAGGCGCTGTCGGTCGCGGTCTACAACCACTACAAGCGTGTCCAGGCGGGCGAGGCGGGGCGCAGCGGCGGCAACGGCCGCGAGGACGCGATCGAGCTCGCCAAGTCGAACATCCTGCTGCTGGGCCCCACCGGTTCCGGCAAGACGCTGCTGGCGCAGACCCTGGCCCGGATGCTGAACGTGCCGTTCGCGATCGCGGACGCCACCGCGCTGACCGAGGCCGGGTACGTCGGCGAGGACGTCGAGAACATCCTGCTCAAGCTGATCCAGGCGGCCGACTACGACGTCAAGAAGGCCGAGACCGGGATCATCTACATCGACGAGATCGACAAGGTCGCGCGCAAGAGCGAGAACCCGTCGATCACCCGGGACGTCTCCGGCGAGGGCGTGCAGCAGGCGCTGCTGAAGATCTTGGAGGGCACCACCGCCTCGGTGCCGCCGCAGGGGGGCCGCAAGCACCCGCACCAGGAGTTCATCCAGATCGACACCACCAACGTGCTGTTCATCGTCGGTGGCGCGTTCGCCGGCCTGGAGCGGATCATCGAGGGCCGCGCGGGTGCCAAGGGCATCGGCTTCGGCGCCAACATCCGTTCCAAGCGCGAGTCGGACGCCAGTGACCACTTCCGCCAGGTGATGCCCGAGGACCTGGTGAAGTTCGGCATGATCCCCGAGTTCATCGGCCGGCTGCCGGTGATCACCAGCGTGCACAACCTCGACCGCGAGGCGCTGCTGCAGATCCTCACCGAGCCGAAGAACGCGCTGGTCAAGCAGTACCGCAAGCTGTTCGAACTGGACGGCGTGGAGCTGGAGTTCTCCCGGGACGCGCTGGAGGCGATCGCCGACCAGGCGATCCTGCGCGGCACCGGCGCGCGCGGTCTGCGGGCCATCATGGAGGAGGTGCTGATGTCCGTGATGTACGAGGTCCCCTCGCGCCAGGACGTCGCCCGCGTGGTGGTGACCGGGGACGTGGTCTCCAAGCACGCCATCCCCACCCTGGTCCCGCGCGACATGATCAAGCGCGAGCGGCGCGACAAGAGCGCCTGACCCGACGGCCGTACGCGAGGGGCCCCGCACCGGATCTCCGGTGCGGGGCCCCTCGCGTTCACCGCGGATCGCCCACGGCGTGGGCTACTTGGCCACCTCGGCCGCCGCGCGCAGGTCGCGGGTGTCGGCGGCGAGCTTGTCCATGTCGGGCTGGGTGCCGTCCTCGGCGCCCTTCAGCACCATGACGACGCTGCTCTTGTCGGCCCAGGCGCAGAGGGCCAGCTTGGTCTCGCCGTCCTGGGAGGTGGCGCAGTCCATCTGGCCGCCCTTGGGGCCGGGGTCCACCGAGTGCCGGCCGCTGAGCGTCCCGCCGGCGCCGGCGAAGCCGCTGAACATCTGGTCCAGCTCCTGCTTCGGCAGCAGCACCTTGCCGTAGACGCCGACCGCGACCAGCTGGACGTTGGAGTCCGAGTCCTCGTACACCCCGGCGACGCCGGTGGGCTTCCAGTTGCCGTCGCCCTGGCCGATCTTGGACGTGAGCTCGTCCTGCAGCTTGCCGGTCACCGCCGGGTCGTTGTTGGCCTTGAGGTCCTTGAAGGCCGTCGGCATGACGATCTTCTGGGTGCCCGCGCCGTTGGTCATGCTCCAGCCGAGGTACGCCAGGGCGCCGACGACCAGTACCACGACGGCGCCGATGGTGCCGAGCACGATCCACAGCGTCTTGCGGGACTTGCGCGGCGGGACCGGCGCGTATCCGGCGTAGCCGTAGCCGGGGTGGGCCCCGGGCATGCCGTCCGCGTACCCCGGGTAGCCGCCGGCCTCCGGGGCGCCGGGGGCGGGGTACCCGGGCGGCGGGGCCTGCGGCGGGACGCCGCCGTAGCCGGGGCCGGCCGGCGGCGGGGTCGCCGGGTAGCCCGGCTGCGGGGGCCCGTAGGGGTTCTGGTCGGACATGCGGGGCCCTTTCTGGACGTCACGCGTGAACGCCGCCGGGGACTCCGGCGGTGGAGTGCTGCTGCTGTCGGGGATGGTTCCGGGCGGGGCCCGGACTACTTGGCGACCTTCATGGCGTCCCGGACGGCGCGGGTCTTCTCGGCGGCCTGGTCCGGGGTGATGCCCGGGTCGCTGCCGGCCGAGCCGCCCGCGCTGCCCAGGCTGAGGTGGCTGAAGGTGACCCGGCCGTAGGTGGACTTGTCCGCCCACACGCAGACCGTCGGGCCGGGCTTGCCGATGAGGCTGGCGACGCCGCAGCTGAGCTTGCCGTCGGAGGCGTGGCTGTCCTTGGCGGGGAAGTCGGTCATCGGGGTGGACCAGGTCAGGCCGCCGCTCTCCTTCTTGGAGTCGGCGATGATCTGGGCCGGGTCGTTGAGGGTCCCGTAGATGCCGAGGACCGACAGCGAGTCCATGTTCTTGATGTCGGCGCCCTTGCTGTAGCTGGCACCCAGGCCGTGCAGGTCCGAGCCGATCTTGGCGACGTCGGGCTTGCTCATGTCGACGGCCTCCTCCTTCGCCGACTTCTGGACGTAGCCGTCCAGCAGCGTCTGCGGTGCGCTGAGCTTGTACTGGCCGCCGGAGTCGCTGCCCGCGCCGAGGAACTTCCAGGCGGCGAAGCCGCCGCCGCCGAGCACCAGGGCGCCGACGACCAGGCCGATGACCAGGCCGCCCTTGCCCTTGCGCGGCGGCGCCGGGGGGTAGCCGGGCTGGCCGTACGGCGCCTGCGGCGGGTAGCCGGGCTGGCCGTAGGGGGGCTGCGGCGGGCCGTAGGGCTGCTGGGGCGGGTAGCCGTACTGGGGCTGGGGGGCGCCATAGGGCGGCTGCTGCGGCGGGGGCCCGCCGTACGGCTGTCCCCCGTAGGGCTGGCCCTGCGGTTGCGGATACTGCTGTCCCTGTCCCTGGCCGTACATGTGTCCTCGTGCTCCCCCGCCGCACCTGCGGCCGATCTTCGGTTGGGTATGTCCGTGTACGTCCGGTCACCCGGACGAGTGCCCGGGCACGCTACCGCACGGCGCCCGCCGGGGGAGGGCCCGGAGGGGCCGAGCGCGCGGACCGAAAGCGGTTCGTGACCAGCGCCCGCGGTACGTAAACTGTGCGTCGTGACCGACACGACGAACCAGCGCCCCGTGAGCACCTTTGCCGGGGACGATGCGGCAACCCTCCCGACGACCTACACCCCGGCGGACGTAGAGGGCGAGCTGTACGAGCGCTGGGTGGAGCGTGGTTACTTCACCGCGGACGCGAAGAGCGACAAGCCCGCGTACACGATCGTCATCCCCCCGCCGAACGTCACCGGCGTCCTGCACCTGGGCCACGCCTTCCAGCACACGCTGATGGACGCGCTGACCCGCCGCAAGCGCATGCAGGGCTTCGAGACGCTCTGGCTGCCCGGCATGGACCACGCCGGCATCGCCACCCAGAACAAGGTCGAGCAGCAGCTCGCCGAGGTCGGCCTGTCCCGGCACGACCTGGGCCGGGAGGCCTTCGTCGAGAAGGTCTGGGACTGGAAGAAGAGCTACGGCGGCCGGATCCTCGGCCAGATGCGCCGGCTCGGCGACGGCGTGGACTGGTCGCGCGAGCGCTTCACCATGGACGAGGGCCTGTCGCAGGCCGTCCAGACCATCTTCAAGCGGCTGTTCGACGACGGCCTGATCTACCGCGCCGAGCGCATCATCAACTGGTGCCCGCGCTGCCTCACCGCGCTGTCCGACATCGAGGTGGAGCACGAGGACACGCCGGGCGAGCTGGTCTCGATCCGCTACGGGGACGGCGAGGACTCCATCGTCGTCGCCACCACCCGGGCCGAGACGATGCTGGGCGACACCGCGGTGGCCGTCCACCCGGACGACGAGCGGTACCGGCACCTGATCGGCCGGACCATCAAGCTGCCGCTGACCGACCGTGAGATCCCGGTCGTCGCGGACGAGCACGTCGACCCGGAGTTCGGCACCGGCGCCGTCAAGGTGACGCCCGCGCACGACCCGAACGACTTCGCCATCGGCCAGCGCCACGACCTGCCGAACCTGACCGTGATGGACGAGCGCGGCGCGATCACCGTGCACGGCCCCTTCCTCGGCCTGGACCGGATGGAGGCCCGCTCGGCCGTCGTCGGCGCGCTGCGCGAGCAGGGCCGGATCGTCGCCGAGAAGCGCCCGTACATGCACGCCGTCGGCCACTGCTCGCGCTGCCACACGGTGGTCGAGCCGCGGCTGTCGCTGCAGTGGTGGGTCAGGGTCGAGCCGCTGGCCAAGGCGGCCGGCGACGCCGTCCGCGACGGCAAGGTGGAGATCCACCCGAAGTCGCTGGAGCGCCGCTACTTCGACTGGGTCGACAACATGTACGACTGGTGCATCTCGCGCCAGCTCTGGTGGGGCCACCGGATCCCGGTCTGGTACGGCCCGAACGGCGAGGTCGTCTGCGTCGGACCGGACGAGCAGCCGCCGACCGGCGAGGGCTGGGTGCAGGACCCGGACGTCCTGGACACCTGGTTCTCCTCCGGCCTGTGGCCGTTCTCCACGCTGGGCTGGCCGGAGAAGACCGCCGACCTGGAGAAGTTCTACCCGACCGACGTCCTGGTCACGGGCCACGACATCATCTTCTTCTGGGTCGCCCGGATGATGATGTTCGGCCTGTACGCGATGGACGGCGAGGCGCCGTTCAAGACCGTCGCGCTGACCGGTCTGGTGCGCGACGAGTTCGGCAAGAAGATGTCCAAGTCCTCCGGCACCGCCGTGGACCCGCTGGACTGGATGGACGCCTACGGCGCCGACGCCGTCCGCTTCACCCTGGCCCGTGGCGCCAACCCGGGCGCCGACGTGCCGATCGGCGAGGACTGGGTCAAGGGCTCGCGCAACTTCTGCAACAAGATCTGGAACGCGACCCGCTTCGCGCTGATGAACGGCGCCACCGTCGAGGGCCCGCTGCCCGCGCCGGAGGAGCTGACGGCGGCCGACCGCTGGATCCTGTCGCGGCTGAACGCCACCGTCGCCGAGGTGGACGCGCTGTACGACGGCTACGAGTTCGCCAAGCTCTCGGACGCGCTGTTCCACTTCGCCTGGGACGAGGTCTTCGACTGGTACGTCGAGCTCTCCAAGACCACCCTGGCCAAGGGCGGCCCGCAGGCGGACGCCTCCCGCCGGGTGCTCGGCGAGGTCCTCGACGTCACCCTGCGGCTGCTGCACCCGGTCGTCCCGTTCGTCACCGAGACCCTGTGGACCCGGCTCACCGGGGCCGAGTCGCTGGTCGTCACCGAGTGGCCGAAGGACAGCGGCTTCCGTGACGCCGGGGCCGAGGCCGAGGTCGCCACGGTCCAGCAGGTGGTCACCGAGGTCCGCCGGTTCCGCATCGACCAGGGGCTGCAGGACCGCCAGCGCGTCCCGGCCGTCCTGGAGCTGGCCGGCACCGCGCTGGTCGCGCACGAGGACGCGATCCGCTCGCTGCTGTGGCTGACCGCTCCCGCGGAGGGCTTCGCGGCCACCGCCTCGCTGCCGGTGGCCGGCGCCACCGTCTCGCTGGACCTCTCCGGCACCATCGACGTCGCGGCGGAGCGCAAGCGCCTCGCCAAGGACCTCGCGGCCGCCGAGAAGGAGAAGGCCCAGACCACCGCCAAGCTCGGCAACGAGGCCTTCCTGGCCAAGGCGCCGGACGAGGTGGTCGCCAAGATCCGGGGTCGTCAGGAGGCCGCCGAGGCCGACATCGCCCGGATCACCGCCCAGCTCGCGGCGCTGCCGCAGGGCTGAGCCCGCACCAGCCCGTGAGGGGCCGCACTCCGCGACGCGCGGGGTGCGGCCCCTCGGCGTTCTCCGGTCCGTTGCGCGCCGGTCCCGGCGCTCGCTCTCGGCGGCTAATACGCCAGCCGCTACGCCTAATAGCGCAGCAACATTGCTCCCTTCCGGCGAATATTCATCCTGGACCGGGTGAGGTCCTATTCCGAGCGAATTGATTCCGGTCTTGCCCGCGCGCGTTCGCGGAAGTTTCCAGGTCGGATGTGTACGGTGTGCACGGAGTTTCCGAAGGTGTTTCTGCTGAGCGTTCCTGCTGAGCGACGGACGGGAGGGCATGGCGTGGTGGTGACCGAGGAGTTGGCCCAGGAACTGCCTGCCGAGGCGGTTGAGGAGGCCAAGGCCAGGGCGGCGACCCTGCTGCTCGCCTTCCGGCACGGGAACCAGCTCGCGTTCGACCACGAGCTGGACCTGCTGCTGGCGGAGAACGTCGAGCGGGAGGTGGCCACCCTGCTCACCTGGATCGCCGCCGAGGCCGTCCGCAAGGCGTACGCCCCCGAGGTCGGCGACCGGGTGCTGCGGGCGATGGCCCGGCGGGCGCCGGACGACACTGCGGCGGTCGAGGTGGACGAGGAGACCGCGGGCGCCGCCCAGTTGATCGAGGCGGTCGCCGACGGCCGGGTGGCGGAGGTGCGCGGCCTGGTCGCCGCGACGGCGGACACCACCTACCTGCTGGGCGGGCTGCTGCAGGGCGTCGCGATGATGCTGCCGCTGCTGCCCGAGGGCGAACTGGCCGAGATCACCGCCGAGTTGCGCCGTCGGCACGGTGGCGCCGCGCACGTCCCGGAGGCCCGGGCCGGGGTCTGACGCCCCGGCCCGGGGGCGTGCTCAGTTCATCGCGTGCAGGTGGGCGCCGATGGTGCCCGCGACCGGATTGCCCGCGGCGGCGTCCCAGTTGGTGGACCAGGTCATCGCCCCGCCGATGCCGGGCCAGGTGGTGTCCGGCCGGTAGCTGCCGCAGTTGGTGCCGGTGGCCAGGCAGTCCAGCGCGTTGTCCACGGTGCCCGGGTCGACGTAGCCGCCGCCCGCCGCGGCGGTGGAGGCCGGCACCCCGAGGCCGACCTGGTCGGGCCGCAGCCCGCCCTTGAGCTGGATGCAGGCCAGCGCGGTGAGGAAGTTCTCGGTGCCCTGCGCGTAGACGTTGCCGTCGCAGCCGTTCATCGCGCCGGAGTTGTAGTACTGCATGTTGACGATGGTGAGGACGTCCCGCACGTTCAGCGCCAGTTTGAAGTACTCCATCCCGGTCGACTGCATGTCGATGGTCTGCGGCGCCATGGTGAGGGTGAATCCGCTGCCCGCCTTCGCGGCCAGGGAATGCAGCGCCTGCGCCATGTAGGTGGAGTCGATGCCGTTCTCCAGGTCGATGTCGATCCCGTCGAAACCGTAACTCTGCATCAGTGCCCAGGCGGTGTCGGTGAAGGCGGCGGCGGAGGCCGGATCGCCCACCCACACCGTGCCGTTCTGGCCGCCGATCGAGAGCACCACGCGCTTTCCGGCCGCCCGCTTGGCCGCGATGTCGGCCTTGAATTGGGCGTCGGTGTAGCCGCCGAGCTTGGCGGACAGCGCGGGGTCGAGGGTGAAGGAGAGGCCGCCGCGGGTGGCGGTGGCGTCGGCGAAGGAGACCGCGATGATGTCGTAGGCGTCCGGGACGTCGCTGATCCGCTGCGGGGTGGCGCCGTTGTCGAAGTCCTGCCAGTAGCCGGTGAGGACGTGCTTGGGCAGGCCCGGCGGCCTGGTCGGGGTGCCGGTGGGGCTTCCGGTCGGGGTGCCGGTCGGGGTGCCGGTGGGGCTGCCGGTGGGCGAGGGGCTGCCGGTGTCGGTGGCCGTCGGGCTGGGGCTCTGCGAGGGCTGCGGGCCGCCGGGCCCGAGCAGCGAGACGTCGTCGGCGAGGAAGGCCGGCTGCCCGTACCAGCCGTGCAGGTAGACGGTGACGCCGGTGGTGTTCGGGCCGGTGGTGAAGCCGGTGCTCAGCCGGCTCCAGCCGCTGCCGCCCGGGGTCCAGGTGCTCGGGTCCGTGCCGCCGGTGCCCCGGGCACCCAGGTAGACGTACGAGCCCTGCACCCAGGAGCTCAGGGTGTACGTCGAGGAGGGCAGGACGGCGACGGTCTGGGTGCACTCGCCGGTGTCGGAGCCGCCGGGGGTGGACTGCAGGGCGTAGCCGCCGGAGTGGACGGTGGTGCTCTCGACCGTGCCGTTCGAGCAGGTCCAGCCGGACAGGTTCCCGGTCTCGAAGCCGCCGTTGGTGATCAGTTCGGTGTCGGCGGCGTGCGCGCCGGTGCCGTCGGCCACGGCGAGCGCGCCGAGGCCGAGGACGACCGCGCTCGCTCCGGCGAGCAGGGGGTGGACGGCGCGCGGGCGCCGGTGGCGGGCAGGTGGCATGACTCCAGCTCCTGTGGGGGAGGCCCGGCGGCACGGGGTGGGGGTGATGCCGTCCGGGGTGTCGATGGTGCGCTTACGGGAGCTACCGACAACTCAAGTCCCTGGTGGGAAAGGGGACTTGCCTCACAAGGTGGAGTAGACCAATCCGGCTGTCAAGAGGCCCTACGCGGCCTGCGGCAGCGCCTGGGCCGGGCCGCGACCGGTCAGCTCGGCGGTCAGCCCGGCGATCCGGGCCGAGGCCAGGCCGTCCCCGTACGGGCTCGGGGTGGCGCCGAGCCGGGCCAGCCGCTCGGGGGTGTCGGACAGCCAGTCGCGGGCCAGTGCGCCCAGCTCCTCGCCGGGCTGCACCAGGGCGGCGAAGCCGGCGTCCACCGCCTCCGGGCGCTCGGTGGAGCGGCGCACCACCAGCAGCGGGCGGCCGAGCACGGTGCACTCCTCCTGCACCCCGCCGGAGTCGGAGACCAGCAGCGCGGCGTGGCTCGCCAGGCCCAGGAAGTCGCCGTAGCCGACCGGTTCGGTGACGGCGAGGCGCTCCAGCAGGCCGTCCAGCCCGAAGCGCCCGACGGCGGCGCGGGTGCGCGGGTGCATCGGGAACAGCACCGGGGTGCCGGCCCGGGCGATCCGGTCCAGCTCGGCCAGCACCGCGCCGAGCGCCTCGGCGGTGTCGGTATTCTCCGGGCGGTGCACGGTCGCCAGCACGTAGCCGTCCGGGCGCAGGCCGTGCGCGGCGAGCAGTGCGGCACGGGTGGACGCGTCCGGCAGCTGGCGGCGGACCACCTCGACGACGGTGTTGCCGGTGAGCTCGATCCGGTCGCCGTCGAGGGACTCGGCGCGCAGGTTGGCGACGTTGTCCTCGGTGGCGGCGCAGAGCAGGTCGGCGACGTGGTCGACCATCACCCGGTTGTGCTCCTCGGGCATCGCCCGGTCGTAGCTGCGCAGCCCGGCCTCGACGTGCACCAGCGGGATCTCCCGGGCGTTGGCGGCCAGCGCCCCGGCGAGGGTGGCGTTGGTGTCGCCCTGGACCACGACGGCGGCCGGGCGGTCCTCCGCGAAGGCGGCGTCCAGCTGGCCGAGGGACTGGGCGATCTGGCCGGCCCGGGGGCGGCCGCCGACGCCGGTGAGCAGCTCGGGCTCCGGCAGGTCGAGGTCGCGCAGGAAGCGGCCGGACATCGCCTCGTCCCAGTGCTGGCCGGTGTGCACCAGCCGGGTGGCGTCGCCGAGTTCGTGGATCAGCGGGGCGAGCTTGACCAGCTCGGGGCGGGTGCCGAGGACGACGGCGACGCTGTTCGGGGGCAGGCACATGCTCATGGGGAGGCTCCGGTGGGGCGGCGGCGGAAGGTGACGGCGGCGGGGGCGGGGGCGGGGCGGTTCAGGATTCGAGCGCGGTGGGGGCGCCGACGGCGACCTTCTCGGCGTTGCGCCGGGTCTTGGCCCAGCCGTTGCGGCCGAGCACCAGCCGGACGGCGGCCCGGGTGGCGACCACGAAGAGGTGGTAGGCGTAGAGCCAGACCAGGACGCCCCAGAGCAGCCCGGTGAGCCGGCTGCGGTCCGGGTGGACGGCCTTGCGGTAGGCGAAGCCCCAGAACACCATCGGCAGCGTGGCCAGCGCGAAGGCCAGCAGCATCCACGGGCCCCAGCGGAGCTGGAACTCGGCGGTCTCGGCCGGGAAGAGCACCAGCCCGGCGGTGGTGATGGCGAGCGAGAGCGGGAGGAGCAGCACCAGCAGCACGCAGACCACGGGCTGGAGGAAGGTGTACATCACCTCGGCCTTGCCGGCGGCCGTGTAGTGCGGGGAGCGCAGCACCCGGCCGGTGTAGCGCAGGCACTGCATGTTGCCCTGGGCCCAGCGGGTGCGCTGGGTGAGGAAGCGGCGCAGCGAGATCAGGCCCTCCTGGGAGACGCTGGTCTCGGTGACGTGGGTGAGCCGCCAGCCGGCCAGTCGCAGGTCGAGGCCGGACTCGTAGTCCTCCAGCAGGGCGCGCTCGGGCCAAGGGCGGCCGGCCCGGCCCTCCTCGGCGGTGAGCGAGTCGAGGGCGGTGAGCCGGATGAACTGGCCGTTGCCGCCGAGGCCGACGCTGCCGGTGCGGCGGCGCAGCAGCTGCATGCCGGCGTTGTTGGCCTGGAACTCGACGTCCTGCATCCGGACCAGGGCGCGGGCGAGGGCGTTGGCGGTGCGGCCGCGGCCGGGCAGCGGGCGCTCGTCGTCGGCGTTGCGCATCCGGACGCCGATCTGCACGGCGCCGGTGTCGGGGCGGCCGAGCGCCTTGGGGTTGCAGACCTGGCCGAGGGTGCCCGGGTCGAGCTGTCCGTCGGCGTCGACCACGCCGATCACCACCCGGGAGCGGTCGGTGGACTCGGGCAGCCAGGCGGAGATCTCCCGGTAGGCGGCGTTGAGCGCGGCGCCCTTGCCGATCCGGGCGTGCGGGCGGCGGCGCTGGACGAGGTGGACCCGGGGGTCGCGGGTCGCGGCGGCGAGGACCAGCTCGCGGGTGGCGTCCTCGCTGTCGTCGTCGATCACCCACAGGTGGGCCTCGGGCGCGGCGGCGCGCAGGCCGTCCAGGGTCTGGGTGACCACGGCCTCCTCGTCGCGGCAGGGGATGACCAGGTGCCACTGGAGGGCGGCGGGGTCGCCGGGGTGGGCGGGGCGGTTGTGCCGGAAGGCGTGGCGGGAGCCGGCCCAGTACACGAGGAAGCGTCCGAAGACGAAGGCCATGTAGCCGACGAGTGCCAGGGAGATCAGTCCGGCGAACCAGACGACGGCGTCCTGGCGGAGCACGAACCAGTCGTGCAGGGCGTCGGGCATGGGGCAGCACTCCTTGTGAACAAAGGTGTTTGGCTCCTTTTGGTTGCGAATCGATGCTTCATTGCGGTTCAGATCGCCGAAAAGATAGTAAAGGGATAAAACTAGGTGATCATGGCAAAGTCGGGGCAAAGTGGTCGTTCTCACTCCGGGGGCGACCCGGCCGCCATCCCCGCCGCCACCCCCGCCGTCACCCCGTGAGGACGAACCGCCGACGCTCCGTAGACTGTGGTCGTGAGCGACAAGGCCGACCCGAATCCGTACACCCTCCGCCCCGCCGACGGCGACACCGGCGACACCCTGCGCGACGTCGAGCTGGAGCTCGCCAAGCGCTGGCCGGAGAACAAGCTGGAGCCCTCGCTCGACCGGATCGAGGCGCTGATGGACATCCTGGGCCAGCCCCAGCGGGCCTTCCCGTCCATCCACATCACCGGCACCAACGGCAAGACCTCCACCGCCCGGATGATCGAGCAGCTGCTCAACGCCTTCGAGCTGCGCACCGGGCGCTACACCAGCCCGCACGTGGAGACCGTCACCGAGCGGATCAGCCTGGACGGCGCCCCGATCAGCCCGGAGCGCTTCGTCGAGGTCTACCGCGACATCGAGCCCTACGTGCAGATGGTCGACGCCGCGCAGCCCGTCCCGATGTCCTTCTTCGAGGTGCTGACCGGCATGGCCTATGCCGCCTTCGCCGACGCCCCGGTGGACGTCGCGGTGGTCGAGGTCGGCATGGGCGGCTCCTGGGACGCCACCAACGTCATCGACTCCGCGGTGGCCGTGATCACCCCGATCGGGCTGGACCACACCGACAAGCTGGGGGAGACCACCGGCGAGATCGCGGTCGAGAAGTCCGGGATCATCAAGTCCGGCGCCGTCGCCGTGGTCGCCCAGCAGCAGCTGGACGCCGCCGAGGTCATCCTGCGCCGGGCCGTCGAGGTGGACGCCACGGTCGCCCGCGAGGGCATGGAGTTCGGCGTGATCCGCCGTGAGCTCGCCATCGGCGGCCAGCTGGTGACGCTGCGCGGACTCGGCGGCGAGGAGTACGAGGACGTCTTCATCCCGCTGCACGGCGAGCACCAGGCGCACAACGCGGCGCTCGCCCTGGCCGCGGTCGAGGCCTTCTTCGGCGTCGGCGGCGCCCGCGGCGGCCAGCTGGACGCCGACAAGATCCGCCAGGCCTTCTCCGGCGTCTCCTCGCCGGGCCGCCTGGAGGTCGTCCGCCGCAGCCCCACGATCATCCTGGACGCCGCGCACAACCCGCACGGCGCCCGGGCCACCGTCGCCGCGCTCTCCGAGTCCTTCGGCTTCACCCGGCTGGTCGGCGTGATCGGCACCTCGGGGGACAAGGACGTGGCCGGCCTGCTGGAGGCCTTCGAGCCGATCCTGGCCGAGGTCGTCATCACCCAGAACTCCACCCACCGCGCGATGGACGTGGACGCGCTCGCGGCCCTCGCCGTCGAGGTCTTCGGCGACGACCGGGTGCAGGTCGAGCCCCGGCTCGACGACGCCATCGCCGCCGCCGTCACCCTGGCCGAGGAGGAGGGCGACCTCGGCGGCGCCGGGGTGCTGGTCACCGGTTCGGTCATCACGGTGGGCGAGGCCCGCCTGCTGCTCGGGAGGAAGTGACATGAGGACGCTCTGTTCCTCGACGCTGATCGGCGAGGCGCTGCTGGTGCTCTTCGCGGCGCTGGTCGCGATGCAGCTCTCCAGCGTCTCGACGGCCACGGTGTGGATCGTCAGCGGCATCGCGATGGCGCTGTGCATCGCGCTCTGCGGCATGATCAACCGCCCCGGCGCGGTGCAGATCGGCTGGGCGCTGCAGATCGGCCTGATCGCCAGCGGCTTCGTCCTGCCGACCATGTTCGGCCTCGGCGTGGTCTTCGCCGGCCTGTGGTGGTGCTCGGTGCACTACGGCCGCAAGGTGGACGCGTTCAAGGCCGCCCGCGCGGCCGCCGAGGCACCGGCCGTCTGACGGCGGGGGTCTGCGGAACCGACCGGTCGTTCACGCAAGGTAACCTCTGCCCCATACCGCATGCCGCACCAAATCCCCAGGAGACGCACCGTGTCCCAGCGCACTCTCGTCCTGCTCAAGCCCGACGCCGTCCGCCGCGGCCTGGCGGGCGAGATCATCAGCCGCATCGAGCGCAAGGCCGGCTGGCGGCTGACCGCCGTCGAGCTGCGCACCTTCGACCGGGAGACCCTGGAGACCCACTACGCCGAGCACGTCGGCCGCCCGTTCTACGAGCCGCTGATGGAGTTCATGACCTCCGGCCCGTCGATCGCGATGATCGTCGAGGGCGAGGAGGTCGTGAAGGGCATCCGCATGCTGGCCGGCGCCACCAACCCGCTGGAGGCCGGCTCCGGCACCATCCGCGGCGACTACGCGACCATCACCCGCGAGAACCTGATCCACGCCTCCGACTCCCCGGAGTCCGCCGAGCGCGAGATCAAGATCTTCTTCCCCGCGAACGCCTGACCTGACGGGCGACACGCCCGGCAGGACGTTCGTACCGCCCCGGTCGGGACCATTGGCCCGGCCGGGGCATTCTTATCGTGAAATAGGGAACTGGGAACGCCGACACGGCGTCCCAATCCTCGGAGAAGCGATCACGCTCCGGACAATGGACGGTATGCCCCGCGTCGACGTCCGTGCGGTGCGGCGTGACTACGATGGACGCGACTCAAGGGCCCGGTAAGGCAGCTCAGCTGGTCTCCGCCCAAGCGTGGGCGCGCGCATCCGTCCACCCCCAAGAACTCCGAGCCCGGGAAGGCACCCACACCCCATGGCGAGCAACCTGTCGTTCATCGGCCGCGACTTGGCGATCGACCTCGGAACAGCCAACACGCTGGTGTACGTCAGGGGCAAGGGGATCGTCCTCAACGAGCCGTCCGTCGTCGCGGTCAACACCAACACCGGCGGGATCCTCGCCGTCGGCGCCGAGGCCAAGAAGATGATCGGCCGCACGCCCGGCAACATCGTCGCCATCCGCCCGCTCAAGGACGGCGTGATCGCCGACTTCGAGATCACCGAGCGGATGCTGCGCTACTTCATCCTCAAGATCCACCGCCGCCGCTACCTCGCCCGCCCGCGGGTCGTGGTCTGCGTGCCCTCCGGCATCACCGGGGTCGAGCGCCGCGCCGTCATCGAGGCCTCCTCGCAGGCCGGCGCGCGCCAGGTGCACATCATCGAGGAGCCGATGGCCGCCGCGATCGGCGCCGGACTGCCCGTCCACGAGGCCACCGGCAACATGGTCGTCGACATCGGCGGCGGCACCACCGAGGTCGCCGTCATCTCCCTCGGCGGCATCGTCACCGCCCAGTCCATCCGGGTGGCCGGCGACGAGCTGGACAACGCGATCGTCCAGCACATCAAGAAGGAGTACTCCCTCCTCCTCGGTGAGCGCAGCGCCGAGCAGATCAAGATGAGCATCGGCAGCGCCTACGGCATGGAGGGCGAGAAGGACGAGCACGCCGAGATCCGCGGCCGCGACCTGGTCAGCGGCCTGCCCAAGACCGTGGTGATCTCCGCCGCCGAGGTCCGTGCCGCCATCGACGAGCCGGTCAACTCGATCATCGACGCGGTCAAGACCACCCTCGACCAGTGCCCGCCCGAGCTGGCCGGCGACGTCATGGACCGCGGCATCGTGCTCACCGGCGGCGGCGCCCTGCTGCGCGGCCTGGACGAGCGGCTGCGCCGCGAGACCGGCATGCCGATCCACATCGCCGAGAACCCGCTCGACTCCGTCGCGCTCGGCTCCGGCAAGTGCGTCGAGGAGTTCGAGGCCCTCCAGCAGGTACTGGACGCCTCACCGCGCCGTTAGCACCACGACGACAATCCGACAGTCAACTGAACGGGCCGCCGCCCGGGCCCCACAGCCCCGGGCGGCCGCCAGGTACGAAGGGGCAGTACCAGCACCGTGAGGGACACACGAGAGAGCCGGCTGCTGCTCATCCTGCTGGTGGCCGTCGCCTTCGCGCTGATCACCGTGGACATCAAGGGCGGTGAGGACTCCCCGCTCGGCCCGGCCCGGCACGCGGCGGCCAGCGCCCTCGGCCCGGTCGAGCGCGGCGCCGCCACCGTCGTCGACCCGGTCGCCAACACCGTCCGCGCCTTCCGCGACGCCGCCACCGACAACGGCCGCACCGACCAACTCGCCCGCGAGAACACCGAACTGCGGCAGAAGCTGGCCGCCTCCGACATGGCCGCCGGGCGCACCAAGCAACTGGACGACCTGCTGCGCACGGCCGGCGCCGGCGGATACACCGTCAAGGCCGCCCAGGTCATCGCCATCGGCCCGGCCCAGGGCTTCTCCTGGACCATCACCATCGACGCCGGCAGCGACGACGGCCTCACCCGCGACATGACGGTCATCAACGGCCAGGGCCTGGTCGGCCGGATCACTACCGTCGCCCCGACCACCGCCACCGTGCTGCTCGCCTCCGACCCCGGCTTCTCGGCCGGCACCCGGCTGGAGGGCAGCGGCGAGATCGGCTTCGCCTCCGGGGGCGGCGACAGCCCGATGAAGGTCTCCCTGCTCAACGGCAAGGCACAGGTCAAGGCCGGCGACCGGCTGGTCACCTTCGGCTCGCAGAGCGGCCGTCCCTTCGTGCCCGGCGTCCCGGTCGGCAAGGTCACCGAGGTCCAGGCCAACGCCGGCCAGCTGACCAAGACCGTCCTGGTCGAGCCCTTCGTCCAGTTCACCCGGCTGGACCTGGTCGGCGTGGTGGTCGTGCCGCCGCGCACCGACCCGCGCGACGCCGTGCTGCCGCCCGCCCCCACCCCGGGGCAGAGCCAGGCCCCGGCCGCCCCCGCCCAGCCGCAGGGCTCCGCGCCCGCCGCCCCGCCCGCCAAGCCCACTGGGGGGAACTGAGCCATGCGCCTCGCCCGCATCCCCGTCTCCGCCGGCCTGATCCTGCTCGGCCTGATCCTCCAGGTCAGCGTCTTCGGCCGGCTCCAGCTCCCGGGAGCCACCCCGGACATACTGCTGCTCGTCGTGGTCGGCCTGGCCATGGTCTACGGGCCCAGCGGCGGCTGCCTGGTCGGCTTCTCGGCCGGCCTGCTGGCCGACCTCGCACCGCCCTCCGACCACGCGATCGGCCGCTACGCCCTGGTGCTCTGCCTGATGGGCTACGCCGCCGGACTGCTGCGCCCCGACCACGGCCGCCAGCGCTCCGTCTCCAGCGCGCTGCTGGTGGTCGGCGCCGCGGCGATCGCCTCCACCCTGCTGTACGCGATGGTCGGCGCCCTGGTCGGCGACACCGCGGCCCGGCACGTCGGCCTCGGCGGCCTGGTGATCAGTGCGCTGCTCTACGACCTGCTGCTGGCCCCGTTCGTGGTGCCGCTGGTGATGCTGCTCGGCCGCCGCTTCGGACGCGACCCGGTCACCGCCGCCAGCGACGACGACGAGGGCGGCCCCGGGCTGGGCTCGCTGGCCCGCTACCGCACCACACGCGACGTCTCCAGCGGCCCGTCCTACAAGAAGCGGCGCGTGCCCGGCTTCGCCCGGCGCCCGTAGCCCGTCGGCCCGCCCGGGTCCCCAGTCTTCCCGACCCTCCCGCACCCCTGGAGCGCACGAGACGTGAGCAACATCCCCGAGACCGGCCGTACCCGGCGGGTGACGATCCGTCTGGTGGTGCTGCAGATCCTGGTGCTGTCGCTGCTCGCCACCCTCGGCGGACGGCTGTGGTACCTGCAGATCCGCAACGCCAAGGAGTACACCGCCAAGGCGACCGGCAACCACATCCGCGAGGTGGTCGAACCGGCCGTCCGCGGCGAGATCCTGGACGCCTCCGGGCGGATCCTGGCCGGCAACGAGGCCCGGCTGGTGGTCTCCGTCAGCCGCACCTCGCTGCTCCAGCAGAAGGACGGCGGCAAGGGGGTGCTGGGCCGACTGGCCGACGTCCTCGGGATGCCCGCCAAGGACGTGCAGGAGAAGGTCCGGCTCTGCGACGCCAAGACCCCGCAGCCCTGCTGGAACGGTTCTCCCTACCAGCCGATCCCGGTCACCAAGGAGGCGACCACCCAGCAGGCGATGCAGATAATGGAGCGCCGCGAGGACTTCCCCGGAGTCACCGCGCAGCCCACCGCCGTCCGCCGCTACACCGGCGCCGAGGGCGCCAACCTGGCCCAGGTGCTCGGCTACCTCTCGCCGGTCACCGACGACGAGGTCAGCAAGACCGCCGACAAGAGCGGCCTGGACCGCTACCTGCCGGCCGACCAGATCGGCCGGGCCGGCCTGGAGTCGGTGTACGACCGCGACCTGCGCGGCACCGCCGGCATCACCAAGCTGGAGGTGGACAACCTCGGCCGGGTGATCGGCACCGCCGGGACGGTCGCCCCGCAGACCGGCAACAACCTGGTCACCAGCATCGACGCCCGGGTCCAGAAGGTCACCGAGGACAACCTGGCGCAGGCCATGGCCGACGCCCGGAACACCTTCGACAAGGTCACCAACCGCAACTACGAGGCCGACTCCGGCGCCGCCGTCGTGATGGACGTGCACACCGGCCGGATCGTCGCGATGGCCAGCGCCCCGACCTACGACCCCAACCTCTGGGTCGGCGGCATCAGCGGCAAGGACTACCAGTCGCTGACCAGCAAGGACTCCAACTTCCCGCTGCTCAACCGGGCCATACAGGGTCAGTCCGCCCCCGGCTCGACCTTCAAGGTCGTCTCCACCACCGCCGCCGTCGAGGCCGGCTACTCGCTGGACGGCACCTACCCGTGCCCCAAGAGCCTGACCATCGGCGGCCGCGAGTTCAAGAACTTCGAGAGCGAGAACTTCGGCTCCATCTCCCTGGAGAAGGCGCTGGAGGTCTCCTGCGACACCGTCTTCTACGGCCTGGCGTACGACCAGTGGATGAAGGACGGCGGCATCAAGCCGAAGAAGGACCCGGGGGACTTCTTCTTCAACACCGCCCACCAGTTCGGCCTCGGCGCCAAGACCGGCATCGACCTGCCGGCCGAGGTCCCCGGCCGGGTGCCGGACCGGCAGTGGAAGCAGTCCTTCTACGACAACAACAAGGACGCCTGGTGCGCGCAGGCGCAGAAGGGCGGCAACAGCTTCTCCGACCAGATCGCCAAGGAGAACTGCGTCGACGGCTACCAGATGCGCGCCGGTGACGCCGTCAACTTCGCGATCGGCCAGGGCGACACCCTGGTCACCCCGGTCCAGATGGCCCGGATCTACTCGGCGCTGGCCAACGGCGGCACCTTCTACCGGCCGACCATCGCCAAGGCCGTGATAAGCCCCAGCGGTGACCTCGTCCGCGACATCGCCCCGCACGAGGACGCCAAGTTCCCCGGCAGCCAGAAGCTGCTCAGCTACATCGACCAGGCCACCGCCGGCGTCATCACCAGCGGCACCGCCGCCTGGAAGTTCTCCGGCGCCGGCTGGCCGCAGAACAAGATCGAGCTGCACGCCAAGACCGGCACCGCCGAGGTCGAGGGCAAGCAGACCACCTCCTGGCTGACCACGTACAGCAAGGACTACGCCGTCGTCATGACGATCAGCCAGGGCGGCACCGGCTCCGGCGGCTCCGGCGACGCCGTCCGCCGGATCTACCAGGCGCTGTACGGCGTCGACGACAAGGGCAACATCGACAACAGCAAGGCGCTGCTGCCCACCCCGCAGGGCGACCTGCCGAAGTTCAACCCGGACGGCACCGCGATCATCAAGCCGGCCTCCTACGACGCCGCCCCGGCGCAGGGCGCCTCCACCGCGGCCCCGGCCACCGCGGCCCCGGCGCTGCTGGACGCCGCCTCCGCGCAGGCGCTGCAGACGCCCGTCGACCTCCGGGCCGACGGCGAACCGGCGACGACCGCCCTCGTCCCGGCACCGGATCCCACCGGCCCGGTGCCGACCGCCCTCGGCTCGTCGCCGACCTTCCTCGACCCGGCGCCACCGGCCGACAGCCCGGCCTGGTACACCGCCGTCGACGCCGCGCTCGAACCGAACCGCCAGGGAAGGGGACGGGCATGACCTCCTACGGCTCGTACCGGCAGCTGAGGCTCAGCCCGCAGCGCAGCGGGGTCTCCAAGGCCCTGGCCAAGGACTCCCCGATCTGGCGGCTGGACTGGATACTGCTGCTGGCCGGGCTGGCCCTCTCGCTCGGCAGCTCGCTGCTGGTCTGGTCGGCCACCCGCGGGCGCGACAACCTCACCCACGGGGACCCGCAGTACTTCCTCTACCGGCACCTGACGAACTTCGTGATCGGCCTGGTGCTGTGCGCCGTGGTGATAGCGATAGGAGCCCGGCGGGTCCGCACCCTGGTGCCCTTCGTCTACGTCGGCGTGCTCCTGCTGCTGCTGGCGACGCTCAGCCCGCTCGGCTCGACCGTCAACGGCGCCCACTCGTGGATCCAGCTCGGCGGCGGCTTCTCCGTCCAGCCCGCCGAGTTCGCGAAGATCGCCATCCTGCTCTCGATGGCGGTCGTGCTCTCGGACCAGGTGGACGCGGGGGAGCGGGAGTTCCCCTCGCACCGGGCGGTGTTCCGGGGACTGCTCTGGGCCGGCCTGCCGATGGGCCTGGTGCTGCTGATGCCGGACGCCGGGTCGGTCATGGTGATGTCCGCGATCGTGCTGGGCATCCTGCTCGGCTCCGGCGCGGCCAACCGCTGGGTGCTCGGGATCCTGGCGCTCGGCGTCGGCGGGAGCATCGCGATCTGGAAGCTCGGCCTGCTGAGCCAGTACCAGATCGACCGCTTCGCCGCCTTCGCCAACCCGCAGCTCGACCCCAACGGCGTCGGCTACAACACCGCCCAGGCCCGGATCGCGATCGGCTCGGGCGGGCTCACCGGCAAGGGGCTGTTCCACGGGACGCAGACCGTCGGGCAGTTCGTGCCGGAGCAGCAGACCGACTTCGTGTTCACCGTCGCGGGTGAGGAACTGGGCTTCGTCGGGGCGCTGGCGATCATCGCGCTGGTCGGCGTGATCCTCTGGCGGGCCTGCCGGATCGCCCGCCAGGCGACCGACCTGTACGGGACGATCGTGGCGGCCGGGGTGATCGCCTGGTTCTCCTTCCAGGCCTTCGAGAACATAGGGATGTGCCTGGGCATCATGCCCGTCGCGGGCATCCCGCTGCCGTTCGTCTCCTACGGCGGTTCCTCGATGTTCGCGGTCTGGATCGGCATCGGGCTGCTCCAGGCGGTGCGCAGCCAGCGGCCGATAGCGGCCTGAGCGTTCGACGGGCGACGTGAGCGTTCGACGGGCGACGTGAGCGTTCGACGGGCGACGTGAGCGTTCGACGGCTGACTTGAGCGTTCGACGGCCAGGGCCGGTTCGAGGGAGTTCCCCGGACCGGCCCTTTGCCGTGCTGTACACGGGAGTTGACGATGCGTCAGACCGGCTGCAGCAGGCAGTCGGCGGCGGTGAGGATCGCCCGGGTCTGGTGCGCCAGCTGCTCCTGGACCGGCACCCAGCGGGCGCCGAAGCGGTGCCGCAGCCGGTCCAGGCTGTCCGCGACGACGGTGCGGGCCCGCTCGCGGGCGGCCTCGGCGGCCGGGCCGCGGGCGTCGGCGAGCAGCCGCAGCAGGATCGAGGCGACCCGCAGCGGCAGCCGGGCGGCGACCAGCCCGGCCGTGGTCGCCCGGGAGGCGCTCAGCGGCCCGGAGCACCACAGCTCCAGCCACTCGGCGGCGACCCGCGGCGCCACCGACAGGTTGAACTCGGCGGTGCGCAGCAGCGGGCCGTGCTCCGCCCGGGCCTGCGCCGGGACCCTGGCGAGCAGCGTGCTGAGCTCCTCGGTGCGGGCGGTGAGGTCGCGGGCGGCCGCGCCGACCGCCCGCAGGCCGGACGGATGGGTGCGGGCGTCGCCGACCGCGTCCACCGCCCACATCGGGACCTCCAGGACGGCGGTCACCGCGCCGTACCGGGCCGGGTAGGACCAGGTGGACAAGCTCGGGCTCGTCCGGCAGCGCCCGGGAGGTGCCGGGGCTGCCCGGCGCCGGCATCAGGTAGGTACCGGGCGCGGGGCTGGTCCAGCCGACGGCGTCGTAGGAGTCCACGTCGAGCGGGATGCCGGCCCGGTCGGCGGAGCGGGCGAAGCGCTCGGCCAGACCCGGCACCGGACCGGTCAACTGGACGAAGGCGCCGCCGAAGTCCACTCCGTGCAGCGAGCACTGCAGGAACGGGCGCAGCTCGTCGATCAGCCCGGTCAGCGCCAGGCTCTCCGGCATCGGCGGGCGGGCCGAGCCGGGACCGGGCAGCAGCTCGGGCTGCTCCTCGAAGGCGGGGCGGAAGAAGTGCTCGTAGTGGCGGCGCATGGTGAGCGGGCCGTCCAGCCAGCCCGCGTTGAGCGCGGCGCCGTCCGGGTCCAGGCAGAGCAGCAGGTGCCAGGACAGCCCCGGCCGGGCCGGGCGCTCCAGCAGCACCTCGGCCAGCCGGACGGCGGCGGCGGTGCCGATCGGCTCGTTGGGGTGGGGGCCGCCGACCACCAGCGCGGCCCGCGGCCCGCGGTCCACCGAGAGCAGCAGCAGCGGGCGCCCGGCCCGGGAGCGGCCGACCTCGCGCAGCCGGCAGCGGTCCGGGTGGCGCAGGGCGAGCCGGCGGGCCGCGGACTCGGCCTGCGCCGGGGTCGGGTAGCGGGCCGGCCGGACGTCGGGGGGCCGCAGGGCCAGGGGCCGGACCCGCCGACCGGTGTCGGTCATGGTTCTCCTTGCGACCGGTCGCACGGCCGACGGGGCGCGGGCGGGCCGCACGCCGGACGCGGCCTGCGGGCCGGGGACGGGCTCTGCGGGGCCGGGGGAGGGGGCCGCGCGGGGACGGGTGGCGTGGTGCTGGGGCGAGCGGGCCGCCGGGGGATCGGCGTTGGCCGAGCGTACGACCCAACTCCCGTCTCCGGAAGGGGTGCAGGGCCTTGGGCAGGGCCCTGTCAGTACCGCACGGGCCGTCCGGGCGTGTCAACGGCGGACTGACCCGGCCGGCGGGCGCGCACCGCGCGTGCCGGGGCGGTCACCGACGGGGGCGGAACGCCCCGGGGCGCGCGGGCGGGCGCCGGTGCCCGGACCGGCCGTTCCGCGGATTGGGCTACCCTTGAGGGTCACCCCTCCCGTGTCGACTCGCGGCACCGAATCACGTCGTAAGGGTTCCTAGTACATGACTGTCGAATCGGTCTTCCCACGCCTGGAGGCCCTCCTCCCGCACGTCCAGAAGCCGATCCAGTACGTCGGCGGCGAGCTCAACTCGACCGTCAAGGACTGGGACGCCTGCGACGTCCGTTGGGCGCTGATGTACCCCGACGCCTACGAGGTCGGCCTGCCGAACCAGGGCGTCATGATCCTGTACGAGGTGCTGAACGAGCGCGAGGGCGTGCTGGCCGAGCGCACCTACAGCGTCTGGCCGGACCTCGAAGCGCTGATGCGCGAGCACGACGTCCCGCAGTTCACCGTGGACGCCCACCGCCCGGTCAAGGCCTTCGACGTGTTCGGCCTGTCGTTCTCCACCGAGCTCGGCTACACCAACATGCTGACCGCGCTCGAACTGGCCGGCATCCCGCTGGAGGCCAAGAACCGCACCGACGAGGACCCGATCGTCCTGGCCGGCGGCCACGCGGCCTTCAACCCGGAGCCGATCGCGGACTTCCTGGACTGCGCGGTGATCGGCGACGGCGAGCAGGCCGTCCTCGACATCACCACGATCATCCGGGCCTGGAAGGCCGAGGGCCGCCCGGGCGGGCGCGACGAGCTGCTGCTGCGGCTGGCGCGCACCGGCGGGGTGTACGTCCCGAGGTTCTACGACGTGGAGTACCTGGCCGACGGCCGGATCGCCCGCGTCGTGCCGAACGCCCCGGGCGTGCCGTGGCGGGTGTCCAAGCACACCGTGATGGACCTCGACGAGTGGCCGTACCCCAAGCAGCCGCTGGTCCCGCTGGCGGAGACGGTGCACGAGCGGATGTCCGTGGAGATCTTCCGCGGCTGTACCCGCGGCTGCCGCTTCTGCCAGGCCGGCATGATCACGCGCCCCGTGCGGGAGCGAAGCATCACCGGCATCGGCGAGATGGTCGACCGCGGGCTCAAGGCGACCGGCTTCGAGGAGGTCGGCCTGCTGTCGCTGTCCAGTGCCGACCACACCGAGATCGGCGACATCGCCAAGGGGCTGGCCGACCGCTACACCGAGGACAAGATCGGCCTGTCGCTGCCGTCCACCCGCGTCGACGCCTTCAACATCGACCTCGCCAACGAGCTGTCCCGCAACGGGCGCCGCTCCGGGCTCACCTTCGCCCCCGAGGGCGGCAGTGAGCGGATGCGCAAGGTGATCAACAAGATGGTGTCGGAGGAGGACCTGATCCGCACCGTCGCCACCGCCTACGGCAACGGCTGGCGCCAGGTGAAGCTGTACTTCATGTGCGGCCTGCCCACCGAGACCGACGAGGACGTGCTCCAGATCGGCGAGATGGCGAAGAACGTCATCCAGAAGGGCCGCGAGGTCACCGGCCAGAACGACATCCGCTGCACCGTCTCCATCGGCGGGTTCGTGCCCAAGCCGCACACCCCGTTCCAGTGGGCTCCGCAGCTGTCCGCCGAGGCCACCGACGCCCGTCTGGCCAAGCTGCGCGACTCCATCCGGGGCGACCGCAAGTACGGCAAGAACATCGGCTACCGCTACCACGACGGCAAGCCGGGCATCGTCGAGGGCCTGCTCTCCCGCGGTGACCGCCGGGTCGGCGCGATCATCCGCGCGGTCTACGAGGACGGCGGCCGCTTCGACGGCTGGCGCGAGTACTTCTCCTACGACCGCTGGATGGCCTGCGCCGACAAGGGCCTGGCCGGCACCGGGGTCGACGTCGACTGGTACACCACCCGCGAGCGCTCCTACGAGGAGGTGCTGCCCTGGGACCACCTGGACAGCGGCCTCGACAAGGACTGGCTGTGGGAGGACTGGCAGGACGCCCTGGAGGAGGTCGAGGTCGACGACTGCCGCTGGACGCCGTGCTTCGACTGCGGGGTGTGTCCCCAGATGGACACCCAGATCCAGGTCGGGCCGACCGGCAAGAAGATGCTGCCGTTGACGGTCGTCAACAAGTAGTCGGCGCCGCAGGTGCCTTCGACCCCCGTCCGGAGTGTTCCGGGCGGGGGTCTGGCGTCGGGGCTGAGCAGGGGCGGAGCGGGCGGGGTGGCGGGGCGCGTACCCTTTGGGGTGACAGAGTCCGGACAGTGGCGGGTTCACGCCGCGCCGGACGGGAAGAACTGACTAAGGACTGAGCGACCCTGGCACGCCGTACGCCCGACGGTCCGCCGCCCGCGCCGACGGTGCAGCGGATTCGTCTCCGCTACACCAAGCGCGGCCGGCTCCGCTTCACCAGCCACCGTGACTTCCAGCGCGCCTTCGAGCGCGCCCTGCGCCGGTCCGCCGTTCCGATGGCCTACTCGGCCGGCTTCACCCCGCACCCGAAGGTGTCCTACGCCAACGCGGCCCCGACCGGGGTGGCGAGCGAGGCGGAGTACCTGGAGATCGGCCTGGCCGCCGAGCGCGACCCGGAGCAGTTGCGGGCGCAGCTGGACGAGTCGCTGCCGGCGGGCCTGGACGTGATCGACGCCGTCGAGGTCCGGACCCCGAACTTCGTGGAGCGCCTGGAGGCCTCCGAGTGGCTGTTGCGCCTGGACGGCGTGGAGCCGGTCGAGGCGGCCGAGGCGGTCCGCAGGTTCCTCGCCGAGGAGACGGTCGAGGTCGAGCGCCGGACCAAGAACGGCGTGCGGGTCTTCGACGCGCGCGGTGCGGTGGCGGCGCTGGAGGCCGTCGAGTCGCAGGTCGACGGCGGTGCGGACACGGCGGCCGGAACGGACCGCGATGTTCGGACCGGCCGTCCCTGTGCGATACTGCGCCTGGTAGTACGACACGCCACACCCGCCGTACGACCCGACGACGTATTGTCCGGTCTCCGTGCGACGGCCGACCTGGCGCCGCCGGTCCCCGCAGAGGTGACCAGGCTGGCGCAGGGGCCGCTCGACGAGGAGTCCGGCACGGTGACCGACCCGCTGGCGCTCGACCGCGCCGCGGCCCCGGCCGGCTGAGAAACGGCTGCCGGACCGCGCGCTACCGCGTCCGCCTAGTGGGCGGAGGCCGGGTCCAGTGCCTCACTGGACCCGACGGTCCTCCAGGGTTCCCGCGGCTCCCCAGGGGAGCGAGCGTCGTCGCAGCACAGGCCCGCCACTCGGGGCCCGCCGACCAGGACGGTCGGTGGCCCGGGACCCCTTCCGGGAGCCACCCGGGGTTGGGGGACGGCTCAGCTTGGGAAAACCTCAGAAGACTGGTCAGACCAGAAGACTTTCGACACCCCGCCGAACGCGGGGCGCCGAGCGAGACTACGAGCCCCTGTGCGGCCTCGCGTCCGCGCGGCGGCACCGTCAAAGGGTCCGGCCCGCGCATCGTCACGATGCCGGCCGTCCACTGACGCAGTGCCGTGCCCGGATGCGGAGCCCGGGGGCCTGACGGGAGATCCACCCGCATGCTCGATAACACCGATCCGCAGCAGACTGCGGCCACGGAACAGAACGGGACCGCCGTGACCGGTGGCGAGGGCGCGTCCGCCGCGCCGCCGCGCCGTCGTCGCCGGGCGGTGTCCCGCCCGGCGGGCACCCCGCAGGGTGCGGCCGTCGAGGCGGCCGAGACGGTCGTCCCGGTCGAGACGCCGGCCGTCGCGGCCGAGGCGCCCGCCGAGTCGGCCCCGGCGGCCGAGAAGCCGGTCCGGGCCCGCCGGACCCGCAAGCGTGCCGAGGCCCCGGCCGGTGCCCCGGAGGAGACCGCGATCGTGGTCACCGCGCCGGCGGCCGAGGAGCCGAAGGCCGAGGAGAAGGCGGAGAAGCCCGTCCGGGCCCGTCGGACCCGCAAGAAGGCCGAGGCCCCGGTCGAGGAGCCGGTGGTCGAGGCCGCCGCTCCGGTCGAGGCCCCCGCCGCCGAGCCGGTGGCCGAGGAGGCCCCGGCCGCCCCGGCCCGCCGCCCGCGCCGCCGTCGCGTGGTCGAGGCCGCGCCGGTGGTCGAGGCCCCGGTCGAGGAGCCGGTGGCCGAGGAGCCCGCCGTCGAGGAGGAGCCCGCCGAGGAGGAGGCCGTCGAGGTCGCCGCCCCGGCCGCCGCCCCCGCGCCGGTCGCCGAGGCCGAGCCGCACCACCGGGTGCGCCGCCGCGCCGTCCGCCCGGCCACCGCGGTCTTCCAGGCCCCGGTGTTCCAGGAGCCTGCCGCCTACGTCGCGCCGTCCGCGCCCGCGCCGCAGCAGCCCGCCGCCGCCCCGGCGCCGGTCGAGGCCCCGGCCCCGGCTGCGGTCCCGGCTGCGGCCGCGGCCGAGCGTACGGAGGAGGACGAGTACGAGTACAGCGGTGTCGGCCGCCGTCGCCGGGTCCGCGCCCGGGTCGAGGCCGGTCGCCGCAAGCCGGTCGCCGAGGCGCCGGTGAAGGGCAAGGCCGCGGCCAAGGCCGCCGCCAAGGCGCCCGCCAAGGCCGCTGTCGTGGTCGAGGCCCCGGCCGTCGAGGCGCCCGTCGTGGAGGCCCCCGCCGCCGGTCCGGAGACCGAGGACGAGTGGGAGGACGGTCGTCCGTCCCGCCGTCGCCGTCGGGGCGGCCGTCGCCGTCGCCGTGGCGAGGCCGAGGAGTTCGAGGCCGTCGAGGCCGTCGAGGTCGAGCAGCCCGCCGAGGAGCCGGTCCGGGTCGTCGCCGCCGCCGAGGAGGACGACGAGGAGGACGACGACGACCTGGCCTCCGGCCTGTCCTCGTCCCGCCGTCGTCGCCGTCGTCGCCGCCGCAGCGGTGAGGCCGGCGCCGTCGAGACCGCCGAGACCACCGAGGACGGCGTCCGCACGGTGGTGAAGGTGCGCGAGCCGCGCCGCCGTTCCACCGAGCCGTCGTTCGACCCGGACGAGGTGCAGTCCATCAAGGGCTCGACCCGTCTGGAGGCGAAGAAGCAGCGCCGCCGCGAGGGCCGCGAGCTGGGCCGCCGCCGGGTGCCGATCATCACCGAGGCCGAGTTCCTGGCCCGCCGGGAGTCGGTCGAGCGCGTCATGGTGGTGCGCCAGAACGGTCAGCGCACCCAGATCGGCGTGCTCGAGGACGGCGTGCTGGTCGAGCACTACGTCAACAAGGAGCAGGCCACCTCGTACGTCGGCAACGTGTACCTGGGCAAGGTCCAGAACGTGCTGCCGTCGATGGAGGCCGCCTTCGTCGACATCGGCAAGGGCCGCAACGCGGTGCTGTACGCCGGTGAGGTCAACTTCGGTGCGCTCGGCCACGGTGGCCCGCGCCGGATCGAGTCGGTGCTGAAGTCCGGCCAGTCCGTGCTGGTGCAGGTCTCCAAGGACCCGATCGGCCACAAGGGCGCCCGCCTGACCAGCCAGATCTCGCTGCCCGGCCGCTACCTGGTGTACGTGCCCGAGGGCTCGATGACCGGTATCTCGCGCAAGCTGCCCGAGAACGAGCGCGCCCGCCTGAAGCAGATCCTCAAGCGGATCGTCCCGGACGACGCGGGCGTCATCGTGCGCACCGCCGCCGAGGGTGCCTCCGAGGAGGAGCTGACCCGGGACGTCCAGCGCCTCCAGCAGCAGTGGGAGGACATCCAGAAGAAGGCCGCCACCGGCAACGCTCCGGCGCTGCTGTACGGCGAGCCGGACATGACCGTCCGGGTCGTCCGCGACATCTTCAACGAGGACTTCACCAAGGTCATCGTCTCCGGCGACGAGGCGTGGAAGACCATCCACGAGTACGTCTCCAACGTGGCCCCGGACCTCGCCGAGCGGCTCCAGCGGTGGACCTCCGAGGTGGACGTGTTCGCCACCTACCGGATCGACGAGCAGCTGATGAAGGCGCTGGACCGCAAGGTCTGGCTGCCCAGCGGCGGTTCGCTGGTGATCGACCGCACCGAGGCGATGGTCGTCATCGACGTCAACACCGGGAAGTTCGTCGGCCAGGGCGGAAACCTGGAGGAGACGGTCACCCGGAACAACATCGAGGCGGCCGAGGAGATCGTGCGCCAGCTGCGGCTGCGCGACCTCGGCGGCATCATCGTGATCGACTTCATCGACATGGTGCTGGAGTCCAACCGCGACCTGGTGCTGCGCCGTCTGCTGGAGTGCCTGGGCCGGGACCGGACCAAGCACCAGGTGGCCGAGGTCACCTCGCTGGGCCTGGTCCAGATGACCCGCAAGCGGGTCGGCCAAGGCCTGCTGGAGTCCTTCTCCGAGGCCTGCGTGCACTGCAACGGCCGCGGTGTGATCGTCCACATGGAGCAGCCGAGCGCCCACGTCCACGCCCCGGCGGCCGCCGCGGTCGAGGCGGGCCCGGGCGCCGGCAAGCGCCGGCGCCGGGGCAAGGGCGGCGCGGGCCACGAGGAGCCGCAGGCCGTCGAGGCCGGTTCGTCGGTGGCCGAGGCCGTCGTCGAGGCGTTCGCGGAGCCCGCCGAGCCGGTGCGCGAGGAGATCGAGGGCCAGCTGGCCCTGGAGGTCCCGGGCGTCGAGGAGCCGGTCGTCGAGACCGTGCCGGCGGTGGAGCCGGAGGCTGTGGAGGCCCCGGTGGCCCCGGTGGCCGCCGCTCCGGCCGGTCGGCCGCGTCGCCGGGCGGTGCGCAAGGCGACCGCTCCGGCGGGTGCGCCGCAGGCCGCCGAGATCGTGGTGCTGCAGGCGAAGGCCGACGCGGCCCTGGAGGCGGCCCTGGCGGCCGCCGCCCCGGCCGTCGAGCCGGTCGCCGAGGCCGCTGCCGAGGTCGTCGCTGAGGCGGCGCCCGAGGCCGTCGTCGCGGAGACCCCGGACGCGCAGGAGGCTCCCGCCGAGGAGACCCCCGCCGCGGAGGAGGCCGCCGCCGAGGAGGCCCCGGCCCCCAAGAAGCGGGCGGCCCGCAAGACCGCCGCGAAGAAGACCGCCGCCAAGAAGACGACCACGGCGGCCAAGAAGACCACCGCCCGCAAGACCGCGACCAAGCGGACGAGCGCGGCGGCCAAGAAGGCCGCGGCCGCCGAGGGTGATACGGCGGCGGAGTAGTGCCCACGCCCGGGGCGGGAGTCCTCCCGCCCCGGGTCGTACGGGCCGGTTTGCCCCACGGGCGACCGGTCCGTATTCTTGACCATCGGCGTGTCTACGCCGCGCTCCCGAGCACATCACCTTCCCGAGCACTCCGCGTCCTGCGCGGCGCGAACGGGGAGAGGCTCCTGTGTCCGTACCCAGGTGGCTGGCGTCGGGAGTTCCGACCGAGTTGGGAAAGTAGGTACCGCATGTACGCGATCGTTCGCGCAGGCGGCCGCCAGCACAAGGTCGCCGTCGGCGACGTGCTGGAGATCGACCGTATCGAGGCCAAGCCGGGTGACTCGGTGGAGCTCTCGACCATCCTGGTCGTCGACGGTGAAGCCGTCACCTCCGACCCGTGGGTCCTGGCCGGCGTGAAGGCTCACGCCGAGGTGGTCGACCAGACCAAGGGTGACAAGATCATCATCCTGCGTTACAAGAACAAGACCGGCTACCGCCGTCGTCAGGGTCACCGTCAGAAGCACACCGCGGTGCGCATCACCAGCATCGACTCGGTCAGCAAGTAAGGGGATAGCGAAAAATGGCACACAAGAAGGGCGCAAGCTCTACTCGTAACGGCCGTGACTCGAACGCCCAGCGCCTTGGCGTGAAGCGCTTCGGTGGCCAGGTCGTCTCGGCCGGCGAGATCCTCGTCCGCCAGCGCGGCACCCACTTCCACCCGGGTGCCGGTGTCGGCCGTGGTGGCGACGACACCCTGTTCGCGCTGACCGCCGGTGCGGTGCAGTTCGGCAACCGTCGCGGCCGCAAGGTCGTCAACATCGTGGCCGTCGAGGCCTGAGTCCCCGCGGACTCACGAGTCGCCTGACGACTCACAACGAAGGGTGGGCCGGAATGTTCCGGTCCACCCTTCGCGCTTTACGCAGAAGCAAGCAGACTCATCCGTACTGGAGGCACACCCATGACCACCTTCGTGGACCGCGTCGAACTTCACGTCGCCGCGGGTAACGGAGGCCACGGCTGCGCCTCCGTGCACCGCGAGAAGTTCAAGCCGCTCGGCGGACCGGACGGCGGCAACGGCGGTGAGGGCGGCAGCGTCATCCTCACCGTGGACTCGCAGATCACCACCCTGCTGGAGTACCACCACTCGCCCAAGCGCAAGGCCGCCAACGGCAAGCCCGGCGCCGGCGGCCACCGCACCGGCGCCCTCGGTGGCGACCTCGTCCTGCTGGTGCCGGACGGCACCGTGGTGCTGGACCGCCAGGGCAACGTGCTCGCCGACCTGGTCGGCCACGGCACCAGCTTCATCGCCGCCCAGGGCGGCCGCGGCGGCCTCGGCAACGCGGCGCTGGCCTCGGCCCGCCGCAAGGCCCCCGGCTTCGCGCTGCTCGGCGAGCCCGGTGAGGCCCGTGACATCGTCATGGAGCTCAAGTCCGTCGCCGACGTGGCGCTGGTCGGCTACCCGAGCGCCGGCAAGTCCTCGCTGATCTCGGTGCTCTCCGCCGCCAAGCCGAAGATCGCGGACTACCCGTTCACCACCCTGGTCCCCAACCTCGGTGTGGTCACCGCCGGTGAGAGTGTCTACACCATCGCCGACGTGCCCGGCCTGATCCCCGGCGCCAGCCAGGGCCGCGGCCTGGGCCTGGAGTTCCTGCGGCACGTCGAGCGCTGCTCGGTGCTGGTGCACGTGCTGGACTGCGCCACCCTGGAGCCCGGCCGCGACCCGCTGACCGACCTGGAGACCATCGAGGCCGAGCTCGCCCAGTACGGCGGTCTGGACGACCGCCCGCGCCTGGTCGCGCTCAACAAGGTGGACGTCCCGGACGGCCAGGACATCGCCGACCTCACCCGCACCTCCCTGGAGGAGCGCGGCTACCGGGTGTTCGAGGTCTCCGCCGCCTCCCGCAAGGGCCTGCGCGAGCTGAGCTTCGCGTTGGCGCAGATCGTCACCGAGGCGCGCGCCGCCAAGCCGGTCCAGGAGTCCACCCGGATCGTGCTGCGGCCCAAGGCCGTGGACGACGAGGGCTTCACCATCACCGAGGAGGACGGCGCCTACCGCATCCGCGGCGTCAAGCCGGAGCGCTGGGTCCGCCAGACCGACTTCAGCAACGACGAGGCCGTCGGCTACCTGGCCGACCGGCTGGCCCGCCTCGGTGTCGAGGACCGGCTGTGGAAGGTCGGCGCCCACGAGGGCGACACCGTCATCATCGGCCCGGACGAGAACGCCGTCGTCTTCGACTGGGAGCCGACCATGGCCGCCGGTGCCGAGATGCTCGGCCGCCGCGGTGAGGACCACCGCATGGAGACCCAGCGCCCGGCGGTCGACCGCCGGCGCGAGAAGCAGAAGGGGCGGGACGCGGCCGAGGCCGAGTACCTCGCCTTCGAGGCGCTCTCCAGCGGCCGGCAGGCGGCCATCGAGGACGACGACGAGGACCACTGAGCCCGGCGCTCGACGACGCGCACGGCCCCGCCACCCGTCGAGGTGGCGGGGCCGTCCGCGTCCTTCCGGCCTGACGGGCCGTCACCCCGCCCGCGCGGCCGGGCACTTCGGCGGGGGCCGGTCGGCCCTGGTCCAGCCGTCGGAACTCCCTGGGGGTGACCTGCGCGGATCGCGTAGATTGCGGGGACGACGGCCCGGCCGGGACCCGCCGCGGCCGCACCACACCGGAAGGGCGTACAGCGAGATGAGCGAGGACTCACTGCGGGAGGAGGTGCTGACCGCACGCCGGATCGTGGTCAAGGTCGGCTCCTCCTCACTCACCACGGCGGCCGGGGGCCTGGACGCCGACCGGGTGGACGCCCTGGTGGACGCGCTCGCCAAGGTGCGCAGCCGACCGGAAGCACCCGAGGTCGTCCTGGTCTCCTCCGGCGCCATCGCCGCCGGACTCGCCCCGCTCGGCCTGGACAAGCGGCCCAAGGACCTGGCCCGCCAGCAGGCCGCCGCCAGCGTCGGCCAGGGACTGCTGGTCGCGCGGTACACCGCCTCCTTCGCCCGGTACGGCATCCGGGTCGGCCAGGTGCTGCTCACCGCCGAGGACGCCAGCCGCCGCGCCCACTACCGCAACGCCTACCGGACGCTGGACCAGCTGCTGGCGATGGGCGCGATGCCGATCGTCAACGAGAACGACACCGTGGCCACCGCCGAAATCAAGTTCGGGGACAACGACCGGCTGGCGGCGCTGGTCGCCCACCTGGTCCGGGCCGACCTGCTGGTGCTGCTCTCCGACGTGGACGGCCTCTACGACGGCGACCCGTCCCGGCCCGGCACCAGCCGGATCGCCGAGGTCAGCGGCCCGCACGACCTCGACGGCATCCAGATCGGCAGCGCCGGCAAGGCGGGGGTCGGCACCGGCGGCATGGTCACCAAGGTCGAGGCGGCCCGGATCGCGACCGGTGCGGGCATCCCGGTGGTGCTCACCGCCGCCAGCCACGCCGCCGACGCACTGGCCGGGCGGCCCACCGGCACGCTCTTCCGGCGCACCGGCAGCCGCAGCTCCGGCCGGATGCTCTGGCTGGCCCACGCGAGCAGCCCGCGCGGCGCCCTGCACCTGGACGCCGGTGCGGTCGAGGCGGTGGTCTCCGGCGGCGCCTCGCTGCTGCCCGCCGGGGTGACCAAGGTCGACGGGGACTTCACCGCGGGTGATCCGGTGGACCTTCTTGCCGAAAACGGCCACATCGTGGCCCGCGGACTGGTCAACTTTGATGCGAAGGAGTTGCCCCGCCTGCTCGGCCGGTCCACCCGCGACCTGGCCCAGGAGTTCGGCGCCGGGTACGAGCGCGAGGTCGTCCACCGCGACGACCTGGTCGTTCTGCACGGCTGACCGGCCGCTCGGCCGGCACCGGTCGTGCGGCGCACTGCGGTCGGCGGGCCGCTCCGTACCGGGAGCGGCCCGGCCGCGGGCGAGGAGGGGCGCAGCCGTACCGGTCGGCCGAGGGTCGACGGGTCCGGTGGGGGACGACACGACATCGCCGAACAGGAGGCCGCCGGTGGAACGCAGGCGCGAGGCAGCGCTGACCGGAGGGACGGCGGGCCGGCGGCTGACCAGTATCGACGGCGGACGCGGGGACGGACCCGCCGAGCCGGCCGGTCCGCCGCCGCAGAGGCCCGGCGGGGTGCGCAGACTGCGGCCGCAGCGGGCGCAGGCCGCGGACCCGCCCAACGTGCCGGAGCAGGCACGGCTGTGGCACGTGGTGCTGAGCGTGGCCGGGCAGACCACCCCGCTGTCCTCGCTACGGGCCTCGCTGGAGCAGCTGGCGCACGACCACTCGTTCTTCCTGACCGCCCGCTACGCGGCCGACCACGCCGAGATCCGGTACTGGGAGCAGGCCCGGGACCTGCACGACGCGGCGGCGATAGCGCTGCGGTTGTGGGGCGAGCACAAGGTGACGGCGGGCCTGCCGCCGTGGGAGATCGTCGGGCTGGAGGTGGTCGACCGGGCGACGTACCACAAGCGGGTGGCGGAGGGCTTCGGCGATCCGCCGCCGCACCTGGGCGGAGTGCACCCGTACTGAGCGGGGTGCACCCGTACTGAGCGGGTACGGGTACTGAGCGCGTACGGGCCGTCTCACCGGGCGGAAACAGGGCTCGGTGGGACGGCCCGGTCGCTACCCTTGCGGCATGACCAGCGACCTGAGCACCGCCGACAGCCCCGTCCTCGCCGTAGCGCGCCGAGCCCGGGAGGCCGCCGCCGCGCTGGCCCCGCTGCCGCGCCGGGCCAAGGACGCCGCGCTGCTGGCGATCGCGGACGCGCTGGTGGCCCGCAGCGCCGAGATCGTCGCGGCCAACGCCGAGGACGTGGCCCGGGCCCGCGGGGCCGGGACGGCCGAGTCGGTGATCGACCGGCTGAGCCTGACCGACGAGCGGATCGCCGCGATCGCCGCCGACGTGCGCGACGTGGCCGGGCTGGCCGACCCGGTCGGTGAGGTGGTGTGCGGCTACACCCTGCCGAACGGCCTGGACGTGCGCCAGGTGCGGGTGCCGCTCGGTGTGGTCGGCATCATCTACGAGGCCCGGCCGAACGTCACGGTGGACGCCGCCGCGCTCTGCCTGAAGTCCGGCAACGCGGTGCTGCTGCGCGGCTCCGCCTCCGCCTACCGCTCCAACACCGCGCTGGTCGCCGTGTTGCGGGACGCCGTCGTCGCGGCCGGGCTGCCGGCCGACGTGATCCAGCTGGTGCCGGGGGAGAGCCGGGACTCGGTGCAGGAGCTGATGCGCGCCCGCGGCCTGGTCGACGTGCTGATCCCGCGCGGCGGGGCCTCGCTGATCCGCACCGTGGTCGAGGGTTCGACCGTCCCGGTGATCGAGACCGGCACCGGCAACTGCCACGTGTACGTGGACGCGCGGACCGACCTGGCGATGGCCGTCGGCATCCTGCTGAACTCCAAGGCGCAGCGGGTCAGCGTCTGCAACTCCGCCGAGACGCTGCTGGTGCACCAGGACGTCGCCGACGCCTTCCTGCCGTTGGCGCTGGCTGCCCTGGCCGGGGCCGGGGTGACCGTGCACGGCGACGAGGCGGTGCTCAAGGCCGCCGAGGGCAGCGGTGCCACCGTGGTGCCGGCCACCGAGGAGGACTGGGGCACCGAGTACCTGTCGTACGACCTGGCCGCGGCCGTGGTGCCCTCGCTGGACGCCGCCGTCGAGCACATCCGCCGCTGGTCCTCCGGCCACACCGAGGCGATCGTCACCACCTCGCAGGCCGCCGCCCGCCGCTTCACCCAGTTGGTGGACTCGACCACGGTGGCGGTCAACGCCTCCACCCGCTTCACCGACGGCAGCGAGTTCGGCTTCGGCGCGGAGATCGGCATCTCCACCCAGAAGCTGCACGCCCGCGGCCCGATGGGGCTGCCGGAGCTGACCAGCACCAAGTACATCGTCACCGGGGACGGGCACGTCCGCGGCGAGGCGACGCAGACCGTCGGCGGGGGAGCGGAGGACCGCTGAGCGGTCCTCCGTCACACGTGTGACGGACCAACTGCCGGGAGCCACAGACAAATCGCCCGGCCGGTAATACGCTGAATCCGTGGCTGAGGATGTGGGGGGCTTGCCGTACCCCGACGGCGCCGACCACGGTGGTGCGGACGACGAGTTCGCCACCGTGGTCTTCGATGAGGCCTTCGTCCGGTCCGCCGCCGTGCACGAGCCGACGGCCAAGGAGCGGCGGCTCGCCGCGGCCGAGGCGCGGTTCGAGCCGGACGGCGCGGGACCGGGTTGGAGCCATGAGGGCACGGCCGGGGACGGGTTGCCGCTGGAGCTGCGCCCGTACCCGAGCGGGCTCGACGAGGACCACCTGTACCCCGATCCGTGGTCGGGCCCGGGCCGGACGGTCGGCCGTCGGGGCCGGCGGTGGGGGCGGGCCTACGACCCGGTGCGCGCCCGCGGGCGGTACGTGGCGCAGCAGCGCTGGCACCGGCCGGTGGCCTGGGTGCTCGCCGTGATCATGGGCGTGAGCCTGGTGGCGGTGGCGGTCGCGGCGATCTACCAGGGCGTGGGCGGCTCCTCGGGCGCGCCCCGGCGCCCGGAGTCGGGCAGCAGCAGTCCGGGGGCGGACCCGAGGTCCGCGCCGGCCGAGCCGTCGCTGGTGGTCACCGCGCCCGCGGGCTGACCGGGGAACCGGCGGCGCACGCCCGGGCGGCCGGTCACGCGGCGTCCCCGGCAATCTGCGCGGAGGCCCTCGTGGCGGGGCTGGTGTACGCCTACCCTGGTGGTATGGGTGACCCGCGCGAACCTCCTGAGGGTCCGCCCGAGGGCGGTTCCGGCAACGAGGACGAGTTCCGGTCCGTCGTGTTCGACGAATCGTTCGTGCGGGCTGCCCGGATCCAGGAACTGTCCGCCCGGGAGCGGCTCGCGGGCTCCTTCGGCAAGGCCACCCGGGCCCGGGTGCGGCTCGGTCCGCTGGGCACCGTGCCGCGTCAGGCGCTGGCCCTGCTGCTGATCGTCCTGGTGGCCTTCGGGGCCGCGGTGTACTTCGGGGTGAACTCGCCCAACGGCGTTCCGGTGCGGCCGGAGGGCAGTCAACTGACCGTCAGCCTGGTCGCGTTGAGCCCGGCCTCGACGGTCCGTCCGGTCGCCGACCCGGCGCACCCGTTCGCCGCGCTGCCGCCCGGGTACGGCGTGGGGACGACCGGGCTGAACACCCCGACCGGGGCGGCCACCGAGCACTACAGCAAGGTCGAGGTGACCAAGGCGCTGGACACCGTGCAGCGCTACCTGGTGGCGTCCTCGCTGGCGCCCGCGGCGCTGGTCCAGGGTGCCACCGCGGACGTGCGGACCTTCGTGACGCCCGGCGAGCAGGCGCAGTTCGACGCGGGCACCGCCCAGCCGGTGGACGACCGGCACCACGCGGTGACCGGCTGGATCGTCCGCTTCGACCCGGCGCAGGTGGCGCTGGCCTCCGACACCGTGGAGGTGGTCGGCGCGATGCGGGTCGACGAGGCGGACAACGGCACCCTGCAGATCACCACCGACCACACCTTCGTGTACGCGCTGAAGCCGGCCGGTGCCGCGGCCGGGGCGCCGGTCACCCTGCAGACCGTGCGGCGCGAGCTGACCTTCCAGTTCGACCGGGTGGACCTGGCCACGGCGCAGCTGCGGCTGGTGGACGCGGTGCTGCAGGCCGGGCCGGACCCGTGCACCGCCTCGCTGGCGGGCTTCCTGCAGCCGGTGCTGGCCACCGCGCAGGGCACCGCGGTGGCGCCGCCGTCGCCGGTGGACCCGGGCGACCACGCGCGGCCGGCCTGGCAGGTGTGCGGGGTGCTGGCGGGGAGCTGAACCGGGACGGCGCGGCGGGGGGGGGGGGGCGGCGGGGGCCGCCCCCGGGCGCCGGGGGGCGGGGAGCCCGG
>NZ_JBEOSV010000002.1:93009-110578 GCF_040303245.1 Kitasatospora sp. NPDC096077
GCTCCCCCGGCCGGGGGGGGGGGCCGGGGCCGGGGGGGGGGCCCGGGCCGCCGGGCGGTGGCTCAGCCCTGGTCGCGGTCCTTGGGGCCGTGGTCCTTGGCGTCGTCCGGGGAGGCGCCGCCGCGGGGGCCGCCGGTGAAGGTGTCGCGCAGCTTGCCGCCGACCGTCGCGGCGCCGCCGGCCACGTCCCGGAGCAGGCCCATCAGCGGGTCCTTGCTCTCCTTCACCGAGGTCGTGTAGTGCTCGGCGGCGGCCTTCCACTGCTCGCCGACCGAGGTGTCCCGGTCGTCCGTGCGGCGCGGGTAGGCGCCGGCCATGATCGAGCGGTACTCCTCGCTCTCCGCCCACTTCTTCAGCTGGGCGACCCGGACCACCGCGAACGGGTGGGTCTGCGGCAGCAGCTGGAGCAGCTTGAGCACGCCGTCGCGCAGGTCCCCGGCCTTCTCGTACTCCTCGGCCTGCTCCAGGAAGGCGTCGACGTTCATCTCGGCCAGGTTGTGCCCGCCGGCCAGCTTCATCAGGGCCCGCATGGACGCCTGGAGGTCCTGCCCGGCGAGCAGGCCGGCCCGGTCGCTGGACAGCTCGGCCTTGCGGAACCACTCCTTGAGCGCGGTGACGATGGCCATGATCGCCAGGTTGCCGAGCGGCACCCAGGCGATCCGGGTGGCGATGTTGGTGAGGATCATCAGCATCGTCCGGTAGACGGCGTGGCCGGACATCGCGTGGCCGACCTCGTGGCCGATGACGGAGCGCAGCTCCTCCTCGTCCAGCAGCTCGACCAGGCCGCTGGTGATCACGATGATCGGGGTGTCGATGCCGATCGTGAACGCGTTGACCGTCGGGTCCTGGGTGACGTAGAGGTCCGGGACCTGCTCCAGGTCGAGCACGTAGGCGGCGTCCCGGACCATGTCGTTCAGCTCGGGGAACTGGCGCTCGGAGGTCTTCACGGCGGTGGCCAGGAACATCAGCCGGATCGAGCGCTCGGAGACCAGCCCGGCGAGCTTCTTCAGGACGTCGTCGAAGCCGGACAGCCGGCGCAGGGCGACCAGTGCGGAGCGGTCGGCGGGGTGCTCCCAGGCCCGGGTGGAGATCTCGGGGAAACGGGTGCGCCGCCGGCTCGGGGTGTTCGCGGTCGGGTCGGTCATGGTCTGAGTACCTCCTGGTCGACGGCGGCCCCGGCGCAGTGGCCGGCCCCCCGCTGGTCTTCGACTGCGACGAGTCGGGTGCTCGTCGGCTTGGTCCGCAACTCGTGTGCAACGACTGTCCGTGCAACGTCCGCGGTTGCGTACTCGTCCCCGGGGCCAGGGTACGCGCGGCGCGGGCCGGTCCCGGGGGGTCGGTGGGCGGCGCCGTTGTGAAGCGGGTTTACCCTGATTCCCCTGGAGAACCGAGACCGGACCCGGCCGCGGTACGAGCAGTACGAGGAGTCCCTCAGATGTCCACCGAAGCGCTGGTCAGCCTGGCCGCCCCCATCTCCGACGAGCCCGGCCCGGGCCTGTTCCTGCGGATCATCGTGATCGCGTCGGTCGTCGGGATCGGCCTGCTGGTCTGGATCATGGCCCGCGCCTTCCGCGGCCAGTAGACCCCGCCTTCCCGCGGTGCGGGCTCACGCCCGGTCAGCGGCGGTGGGCCGCCGAGCGGTTGCCGCGTAACCCCCCGTACGATGACGGGTGGGCCCTCACCGGCCCGGAACCACCCCCAGGTCCGTTCACCGAGCCGAGAAGGTCCCGACGACCATGAGCACTGCTGCCGCACTCCCCGTTCTGAACCTCCTCGCCGAGGGCGAGGGGGGCAACCACGACAGCCTGAACCCGCTGCTGACGGGTGGCGCCGCGCTGTTCATCCTGATGCTCCTGCTCTTCATCGTCACCCGCTTCAACCGGGACCGCTGAGCCGGGACCACGGACCGCTCGGGGAGCGTCCGGCCGAACGGGCCGGCCGCTCCCTCACGCATCTCCGGACGGGCCCCGCACGGCCTCTCCGGGCAACCCCCACACGGCCGTTCCCGTCCCGCAACGGGCGTCGCGTAAGGTGTGGCGGCATGGGAGAGCAGGCCGGGATTCCCGGCGGACCGGAACCGGTGAAGAAGCGCCTCGGCGTGATGGGCGGCACCTTCGACCCGATCCACCACGGCCACCTGGTCGCCGCGAGCGAGGTGGCGAGCGCGTTCCACCTGGACGAGGTGATCTTCGTCCCGACCGGTGAGCCCTGGCAGAAGAGCGACCGCCACGTCACCCCGGCGGAGGACCGCTACCTGATGACGGTCATCGCCACCGCGGAGAACCCGCAGTTCTCGGTGAGCCGGATCGACATCGACCGCCAGGGCCCGACGTACACCGTCGACACCCTGCGCGACCTGCACGCGATGCACCCGGACGCCGATCTCTTCTTCATCACCGGCGCGGACGCGCTGGCCCAGATCCTGTCCTGGCACGACTCCGACGAGCTCTTCTCGCTGGCCCACTTCATCGGCTGCACCCGCCCGGGGCACACCCTGTCGGACGCCGGTCTCCCGGTGGGCGGGGTCTCCCTGGTGGAGGTCCCGGCGCTGGCCATCTCCTCCACGGACTGCCGCAACCGGGTCGCCAAGGGCGAGCCGGTCTGGTACCTCGTCCCGGACGGCGTGGTCCGCTACATCGACAAGCGGGCGCTGTACGCGACGCCGCACGGGACCTGAGCCAGGAGCGGGCGTGACCGATCGCAGCGGTAACGGCAACGGCAACGGCGGCGGGCAGCGGCCGGAGGAGTGGTCCACCGGCCAGTACCGGCAGCCCTACCAGGGGCAGGGGCAGGCCTACCCGCAGGGGCAGCAGCCGCAGGCGTACGAGCAGCAGTACGAGCAGCAGCAGTACGACCAGTACGGGCAGCCGGTGTACGGGCAGGGTTCGTACGGCGGGCAGCAGGCCCAGGGCTACCAGCAGGGCGGGCAGTTCCCGCAGCAGCAGGGGTACGGGCAGCAGCAGTACGAGCAGCAGCCGCAGGTGTACGAGCAGTACGACCAGTACGGGCAGCCGGTGTACGGGCAGGACCCGTACGGCTACCAGCAGCAGGGCTACCAGGACCAGGGGTACCAGCAGCCGTACCAGGCCGCGCCGGCCGCGCAGGCCGCCCCGGTGGTCGCCGAGCCGCAGCCCGGGGCGCCCGCCGCCGCGCCCGCGGCCGCCGTGGTGCCGCCGCCGCGTCGGCGCACGCCCCGGCCGGCCGAGGCGACGGCCCCCGCCGAGCCGGCGGCACCGTCCGAGCAGGTCGCCGGGGCGCGCCCCGGCAAGGCCGCCGGCCGGACCCCCGAGGACGACTACGCGACGGGCGAGTTCTCCTTCGCCGAGGAGGAGGCGGAGGAGTCCGAGGACGTCATCGACTGGCTGAAGTTCACCGAGTCGCGCGGCGAGGTGCGTGCCGAGCGCCGCCGCAAGCTGAAGAACCGGCTGATCGGCCTCGGTGTGGTGCTGGCGCTCGCGGCCGGCGGCGTCGGCGGCTACCTGTGGTTCACCGGGGACAAGCCGACCGCGGCCGCCGCGGCCGGCGGGCGGCAGGTCAACGTCGTCCACCTGCGCGACCTCCAGGGCAAGGTGTCCAGCGCGCTGCTGGTCGACGACGTCTCCGGGCACAAGGGCACGGTGCTGCTGCTGCCCGACGTGCTGCGGCTGCCCGGCCCGGGCGACCCGCCGGTCACCACGGTCGGCCAGGCGATGGACGCGATCGGCGCCTCGGCGACCCGCGACGGCCTGTCCACCGTGCTCGGCGCCCCGGTGGCCGGCACCTGGCGGCTGGACACCCCGTACCTGGAACTGCTGGTCTCCCAGCTCGGCGGGATCCGGGTGGACACCAACGCCGAGACCCACGAGGGCGGCAAGCCGGACGGCAAGGTGCTCGCCCCGGCGGGCAAGAACACCCTGCTCAGCGGGAAGGCCGCGGTCGCCTACGCCACCCTCCAGGGGCCGGGCGAGAACCGGGACGCCCAGCTGGCCCGGTTCGGCCAGGTGATGGACGCGGTGGTGCGCACCATGCCGACCGCGTTCAAGGACGCCAAGGACGACGTGCACCGGATGAACGCGGTGCTCGACCCCTCGCTGCCCGAGGACGCCCTGGCCGGGGTGCTCGCCCAGCTCGCCCAGCAGGCCAAGGACGGCCACTTCGGCACCACCGCGCTGACCGTCAAGCCGGACGGCACCCTGGACGAGGCGACCGCGGGCAAGCAGGTCAAGGACGTGCTCGGCGGCACCGTGAAGTCCGCGTCGGCCGGCGACGCCCCCGCCCGGGTCGCGCTGCAGGACGCCTCCGGCAACGACGCGGCGGGCGCCGCCGCACAGGTCCAGATCGTCAACTCGGGCCTGACGTTCATCCCGGGCGGCGCCAAGACCGCGCCGCAGGCCACCAGTGAGATCCGCTACACCGACGACGCCAAGCAGGCCGCGGCGAAGTCCCTGGCGACCAGCCTGGGCCTGCCGGACACGGCGGTGAAGAAGGTCGGCGACGCCCAGAACGCCGACCTGGTGGTCGTGCTCGGCAAGGACTACCAGCCGCCGAAGAACCAGTAGCCGGCGCCGCCGCCGTCCGTGCGGAGGCCGGTGGACCCCTGCGGCCCCGGAAATGCGTTCCGAGGCCGCAGGGGCGGCGTGAGATCCTGGAAGGCGACCCCGGCCGCCGTGCCGGGGCCGTCCCAAGCCGCCGAGCCGGAAGTACACCGTGACCGTCACCGACCACAGCCAGCAGCTCATCACCGTCGCCGCGCAGGCGGCGGCCGACAAGCTCGCGCACAACATCATCGCGTTCGACGTCAGCGAGGTGCTGTCGATCACCGACGCCTTCCTGATCGCCTCCGCGAACAACGACCGCCAGGTCCGCTCGATCGCCGAGGAGATCGAGGACCAGCTGCGCGAGCAGCTGGACATCAAGCCGGTGCGCCGCGAGGGCGAGCGCGACGGCCGCTGGATCCTGCTCGACTACCTGGACATCGTCGTGCACGTCCAGCACGCCGAGGAGCGCTCCTTCTACTCGCTGGACCGCCTCTGGAAGGACTGCCCCGAGCTCCCGCTGCCGGCGGACGCCCTGGAGTCGCGCAACCGCCCCGACGCGATCACCGACGAGGCCGGCAACGCCGTCGCCCCGGCCGACGACTTCGGCAAGCCCGAGGACCTGCACTGAGCCGGGACGTGCGCGGCCCGCGCATCGTCTTCTGGCGGCACGGTCAGACCGCCTGGAACCTCGAATCGCGGTTCCAGGGCAGCACGGACATCGAGCTGACCGGCCAGGGCGTGCTGCAGGCCCAGCGGGCGGCCCGGCTGCTCTCCGGCCTCCACCCCGACCTGCTGATCTCCTCGGACCTCAAGCGCGCCCGGCGCACCGCCGAGGAGCTGGCCGCGGTCACCGGGCTGGACGTCCAGCACCACGAGGGCCTGCGGGAGACCTACGCGGGCTCCTGGCAGGGCCTGACCAACGCCGAGATCCGTGAGCGGTACCCGGAGGAGTACGCGGCCTGGGCGGCCGGGGAGCCGGTGCGCCGCGGTGGCGGCGAGCTGGCCACCGAGGTGGCCGACCGCTCGGTGCCGGTGGTGCTGGAGGCCGTCGGCAAGCTGCCGGAGAACGGCACGCTGGTGGTGGTCAGCCACGGCGGGACCATCCGGACCATGCTCGGGCGGCTGCTCGACCTGGAGCCGCCCGTGTGGGAGCGCTTCGGCGGGCTGTCCAACTGCTGCTGGTCGGTGCTCGGCAGGGGAGCGCGCGGCTGGCGGCTGCTGGAGCACAACGCGGGCACGCTCCCGCAGCCGGTCATCGGCGACGACACCTGAGGGACGACCCGGGCGGCTCCGCCCGTCGGCGCGCTTCGGTCGGGGCACGCCGACGGGCGGGCGGCGGTCGTCGGGCGACGGCGGGTGGGCTGTGCGTGGGCCGCGTGCGGTCGAGGGGGCTCCCGGGGCCCGCGCGGGGGCGTGGAAGAAGCGGATTTCGCAGTTCCGGCCCTGACCGGCTAGAGTCTTCCTCGTTCGCAGGGAAGGAACGCGGCCCGGAAGGGAAGCGTGAGATCCGGCGAGTGCGGGGCTATAGCTCAGTTGGTAGAGCGCTTGCATGGCATGCAAGAGGTCTGGGGTTCAATTCCCCATAGCTCCACTCCGCATCGGCGGTCGTGGAAATCGGAGTTCCGGAGCCAGGGTCGCCCGCGTCGCGGGGCTATAGCTCAGTTGGTAGAGCGCTTGCATGGCATGCAAGAGGTCTGGGGTTCAATTCCCCATAGCTCCACAGTAGTTCGGAAGGCCGTCACCCATCGGGTGGCGGCCTTCCGGCATTTCGCGGTGGGCCGGGCGGGCCAGGTGCGTCCGCCGCCCGGGCCGCTCACGGCTTGCAGGTGTGCCGCCAGCCGCCCGGCGGCAGGGAGTCGAGCCGCCCGACCAGTTCGCGGTCGTCCGGGTCCTCCGGGACGTACACCACGATGTAGCACTCCGGCACGCCCGGCATCGTCAGGTACGTCGCGTTCAGCCGCAGCACGCCGAGCTCCGGGTGGCGGAAGATCCGCAGCAGGGTCTTCGGCGGCGCCACCTCCTGGCGGGCCCACAGCTCGCGGAACAGCTCGCTGCGGGCCGACAGCCGCCGCACGTGCTCCTCCCACACCGGCTCGCCCACGTGCCTGCCGTACGCCGAGCGCAGCCGGCGGGCGGTGCGCCGGGCCGGCTGAGCCGTTGCTGCGCCGTGCGCTGCTGACGGGGTCACCTGCGGCTGCCTGCGGTTTCCCGGGACCGTCCCGGGAAACGGATTTCAGGAGCACGCCCCGGACCGTGTAAAGTAATCGATGTCGCCAAGGGAAACCGGACGGAAACGACGGGAAGCCCGGTGACATCGCAGGTCCAGGGGCTATAGCTCAGTTGGTAGAGCGCTTGCATGGCATGCAAGAGGTCTGGGGTTCAATTCCCCATAGCTCCACAGTGGTTGAGAGCCGCCACCCGAATCGGGTGGCGGCTCTTCGCCGTTGTGTGCATGCCACCGGCGGGCGAGCCGGAAAGACCGCTACCGTCGTGCCATGGCCGATCTGCAGCGAAGGCGGAACGAGGAGCTGGCCCGGATACTGCACCAGCTCGGCTGGAGTCCGGAACGGCTCGCCCGCGAGGTGAGCCTGGCCCTGCCGCCCGGCCTGGCGATCAGCTCCACCGCCCCGTACAAGTGGCGCGACCGCGGCATGGTGCCGCGCAGCCCGCACGACCAGACCGTCTGCGAGGTGCTCAGCCGCACCCTCGGCATAGCCGTCACCTACGAGCAGCTCTGGGGCCGGATGGGCGGCCACCGCGGCGCCAAGATCCTCTCGCCCCGGCTGCTCACCGACCCGTGGACCGCCGACACCGCGCAGACCGCGCTGCGCGAGGCCGCCACCGACGCCGGACCGGTCCGCCTCACCGACCTGTTCCGCAGCGCCGACCTCGACCACGCCGCCGAACGGCTCTCCTCGCCGCCACCGCCGGTCGGCGGCGGCGAGGGCGCCCTGCGCGTGGACCCCACCCTGGCCGGCGAGCTCGGGCTGTCCTACCGCAGCAAGCAGCGCCTCGAACGCTCCTGTGGCGGCGGCCTCGTCCTCGGCCCCGCCCGGGCCGAACTCGCCATGCTGGCCAAGCTGTTGGAACTCGGCGCGTACGACGAACGGCTCGGCCGCGAGCTGTACGGCACCGCCAGCAGACTCGCCCGGCTGGCCGGCTGGGCCGCGTACGACCTCGGCCACGACGCCGCCGCCCAGCGGGCCTTCGTCGCCGCGCTGCGCGCCGCCCACGTCAGCGGCGACGCCCGGCTCGGGGTCGGCGGCCTCGGCGCACTGGTGGTGCTCGCCACCCAGGGCAGCGGCGGCCGCGGCCTGGACGCCGTCACCGCGCTGCGCACCGCCCTGGACGCCCACGGCCCCGCGCTCAGTCCCACCGCCCGGGCCCGCCAGCTCGGCCGGATCGCCCGCGCCCACGGCCGCCGCGGCGAGGGCGAGCAGGCGGAGGCGGCCGCCGCCCGGGCCTTCGCCGAACTCGACGGCCTCCCCGGCACCGAGGAGGCCCGGGCCGACCTCGCCGGGATGGTGGGGGAGGGGCGGCTGGCGCTCGGCCAGCACCGGATGGCCAAGGCGCTGCTCGCCGAGGCGGTCGCCGGGCTCGGGCCGGGGCGGGCCCGCGCCAAGGCGCTGCTGATGGTCCGGCTCGCCGAGACCCACCGGCGGCTCGGCGACCAGCGGGAGGCGGCGCGGACGGCGGGGTTGGCGCGCTCGCTCGCGGCGGGGATGCAGTCGGAGCGGCTGGCCAGGGCGCTGCGGGACTTCGAGGCGGCGGGGCGGACGCCGGGACGGTGACGGGCTCCCGCGTGGAGGTGGGGGCTTCGGGGCGGACGCCGGGTGCGGTGAGGGGCTCCCGCGTGGGGGCGGGGGGCTTCAGGGCGGACGCCGGGCGCGGTGAGGGGCTCCCGCGTGGGGCGGTCGGCCGGTGGGACGGCCCGGAGGGCCCTGACCTGCTTGCGGTACCCTGAGCCCATGCGAACCGTGCGCCTGCTCCTTAGCCGGCCGCGCTGACCAGGACCGGCCGCGCCCTCGGGCGGTGCCGGAGTCGGCGTGGCGTCCCCTCCTGCGAGGGGATTTTTTGTTTTCCGCCCCCGCCCGCGTCGTGGGACGGGTCCACGGTCGGCCGCGTCGCGCGGTTCGCCAACTGACACCGATGGAGCTTGAAGGACCATGAGCGAGACGACCCCTGCGTCCGGCGCGGCCGAGACCGCGACCGAGCCGTTCCGGTACAGCGCCGCGCTGGCGGCGGAGATCGAGTCCCGCTGGCAGGACATCTGGGAGAAGGAGGGCACCTTCCACGCCCCCAACCCCACCGGTGAGCTGGCCGACCCGTCCGCCGGTGACGTCGCCGCGAAGCCGCACAGCTTCATCATGGACATGTTCCCGTACCCCTCGGGCGCGGGCCTGCACGTCGGCCACCCGCTGGGCTACATCGCCACCGACGTCTTCGCCCGCTACCAGCGGATGACCGGCCACAACGTGCTGCACACGCTGGGCTACGACGCCTTCGGCCTGCCCGCCGAGCAGTACGCGGTGCAGACCGGCACCCACCCGCGGGTCTCCACCGAGGCCAACATCGCCAACATGCGCCACCAGCTGCGCCGGCTGGGCCTGGGCCACGACCCGCGCCGCTCGATCTCCACGATCGACCCGGACTACTACCGCTGGACGCAGTGGATCTTCCTGCAGATCTTCAACTCCTGGTACGACGAGGCGGCCGGCAAGGCCCGTCCGATCGCCGAGCTGATCGCCGCCTTCGAGTCCGGCGCGCGTGAGCTGCCGGACGGCCGCGCCTGGGCCGAGCTGTCCGCCGCCGAGCGCGACGAGGTGCTGGGCGAGTACCGCCTGGCGTACGCCAAGGAGGTGCCGGTCAACTGGTGCCCCGGCCTGGGCACCGTACTGGCCAACGAGGAGGTCACCGCGGACGGCCGCTCCGAGCGCGGCAACTTCCCGGTGTTCAAGTCCAACCTGCGCCAGTGGATGATGCGCATCACCGCGTACTCCGACCGCCTGATCGCCGACCTGGACCTGCTGGACTGGCCCGAGGCCATCAAGCTGCAGCAGCGCAACTGGATCGGACGCTCCGAGGGCGCCCGGGTGGACTTCGCCGTCGACGGCGGGAAGATCACCGTCTTCACCACCCGGCCCGACACCCTGTTCGGCGCCACCTACATGGTGCTGGCGCCCGAGCACGGCCTGGTCGACCGGATCGTCCCCGCCGCCTGGCCGGAGGGCGTGCCCGCCGAGTGGACCGGCGGCGCCGCGACCCCCGCCGAGGCCGTCGCCGCCTACCGGGCCGCGGCCGCCGCCAAGTCGGACGTCGAGCGCCAGGTCGAGGCCAAGGTCAAGACCGGCGTCTTCACCGGCGCCTACGCCGTCAACCCGGTCAGCGGCGCGCCCGTCCCGGTGTTCATCGCCGACTACGTGCTGATGGGCTACGGCACCGGCGCCATCATGGCCGTCCCCGCCCACGACCACCGCGACTTCGCCTTCGCCCGCGCCTTCGCGCTGCCGATGCGCTGCGTCGTCGAGCCGACGGACGGACGGGCTGCCGACCCGGCCGAGTGGGACGACGCCTTCGACACGTACGACTCGGTCATCGTCAACTCGGCCCGCCCCGAAGGGGACCTGTCCCTGAACGGGCTGAGCGTGGTCGAGGCCAAGGCCGCCGCCACCGCCTGGCTGACCGAGCGCGGCATCGGCGAGGGCACCGTCAACTACCGCCTGCGCGACTGGCTGTTCAGCCGTCAGCGGTACTGGGGCGAGCCCTTCCCGATCGTCTACGACGAGGACGGCGTGATGCACGCGCTGCCCGAGTCGATGCTGCCGGTCGAGGTCCCCGAGGTCGACGACTACTCGCCGCGCACCTACGACGCGTACGACTCCGCCTCCTCGCCGGAGACCCCGCTGTCCCGCAACGAGGACTGGGTCACCGTCGAACTGGACCTGGGCGACGGCGTCCGGACGTACCGCCGCGAGACCAACACCATGCCCAACTGGGCCGGTTCCTGCTGGTACGACCTGCGCTACGTCGACCCGACCAACAGCGACGCCGTCGTCGACCCGGCCAACGAGCGCTACTGGCTGGGCCCGACCGCGGCCAAGCCGGCCGGCGGCGCCGACCTGTACGTCGGCGGCGCCGAGCACGCCGTGCTGCACCTGCTGTACGCGCGCTTCTGGCACAAGGTGCTGCACGACCTGGGCCACGTCTCCTCCGTCGAGCCGTTCCACAAGCTGTTCAACCAGGGCATGATCACCGCGGATGTCTACCGCGACGAGCGCGGCTTCCCGGTGCCCGCCGCCGAGGTCGAGGAGCGCGACGGCGCGTACTCCTGGCAGGGAGAGCCGGTCAAGCGCGAGGCCGGGAAGATGGGCAAGTCCCTGAAGAACGCCGTCGCCCCGGACGACATCGCCGACGAGTACGGCGCGGACACCCTGCGCCTGTACGAGATGTCGATGGGCCCGCTGGACGTCTCCCGCCCGTGGGACACCCGGGCCGTCGTCGGCTCGTACCGCTTCCTGCAGCGGCTGTGGCGCAACGTCGTCTCGGAGGCCACCGGCGAGCTGGTCGTCACCGAGGAGCAGCCGGACGACGCCACGCTGCGCGCCCTGCACAAGGCGATCGACGGCATCCGCGCCGACATGGCCGGGCTGCGCTTCAACACGGCCGTCGCCAAGGCGATCGAGCTGAACAACTTCCTGGTCAAGCGCGGCTCCACGCCGCGGGTCGTGGCCGAGCAGCTGGTGCTGATGGTCGCGCCGCTGGCCCCGCACATCGCCGAGGAGCTGTGGCGCCGCCTGGGCCACGGCGAGTCGCTGGCGCACACCGACTACCCGGTCGCGGACCCGGCGTACGTGGTCGACGAGGCGGTGACCTGCGTCGTGCAGATCAAGGGCAAGGTCAAGGCCCGGCTGGAGGTCGCGCCGAGCATCACTGACGCGGAGCTGGAGGCGCTGGCGCTGGCGGACCCGGCGGTCGTCGCGGCGATCGGTGACGCGGCGGTGCGGAAGGTGATCGCTCGGGCGCCGAAGCTGGTGAACATCGTGACCGGCTGAGGTCGGGGAGGTCGGGGGGCGCTGACCTCCTGACCTTCCTGCCTTCCTGCCTTCCTGCCTTCCGGCTGGTCGGCCTGGTGGCCGGTTGGCCGGGTGATCGGGCGGGTGTCCTTCGGGGCGCCCGCCCGGTGCGTTGTGCGGGTGCTGCGGGTGCTGCGGGTGCTGCGGGTGTCGGTGGGGCCGGGCGGGCCCTCGGGGAGATCCCGGATTCGTCCCTGATCTCGGCCCGTCGGGCCCCTTCGCACTGCCCCGCGGCCCGGTGCCGCGGCTACCGTGGAACCCTCGGCATTGCGGCCCGCGTTGGGCTCGTTGGGGGCCGGAACGACGGTGGAAGGTGGCGCGCGATGGACGTGTTCGGCGTGATGATCGGCTTGGTCCTGCTCTTCGGGATCGCGACGCTCGTCCTGGCCGTGGTCGGCACGGTCAAGGCGGCCAAGGCCGTCGCCGCGAAGGTCGAGAAGCACGAGGCCAACGCCCGGCGCGCCGTCGAGACCGCCACCCTCAAGGCGAAGACCTACACCAAGATCGGCCCGCCCGCGCAGATCGCCAACGTCCGGCTCAAGCTGCGCACCTCGCTCGACGGCACCCGGCAGGTGCTGGAGGGCGGAGTCGCGCAGGACGGCCAACTCGGCGAGTCCCTCGCGCTGCTGACCCGGCTCGACGCCCACGCGGCGGAGCTGGACGGCGAGTTGCGGGTGCTGGAGCGCGAGCCGGACACCGCGCGGATCGCCGCCAAGCTGCCGGAGCTGCGGGAGCGGGCGGAGCGGATCACCCATGCCGCGGAGACCATGCGGTGGGCGGCGCAGGACCGGATGCACCGGTTCGCGGACGACGAGCTGAGCCGGCTGAGCCAGGAGTGCGAGAGCGAGGCGGGGGCGCTGCGGCACTGGGACACGGCGGGGGGTGCCTCGGGTGCGGCCCCGGCTCCGGGTGCTGCTGCGGGTGCGGGTGCGGCGCCGGGTACTGCGTCGGGTGCGGCTCGGGCCGGGCTGACCGACGGGAGGGGGCGGCCGAGCGCGGAGGACCTCCTCGGGCTGGCCGACCCGCTGGCGAAGCTGGCGCAGCGGCTGCGGAAGCCGTCGACGGGGCCCTCGGCGGGCTGATCCGGGCTGGGACGGGCGGGTCCTTCCGGGCCTCCCGGGGAGCGTACGGGCGGCCGCTGTCCTCCCGGACGAACGCGGAGTAACCTCCGCCTCATGCCCTCCGACCTCGCAGTTGTCACCGATTCCACGGCCTATCTGCCGCAGGAGGCCCTCGACCGACACGGGATCACGGTGGTCCCGCTGAGCGTCGCGGTCGGTGACTCGGTCCTGTGCGAGGGCGTCGAGATCTCCCCGAAGGACGTCGCCGAGGCACTGCGCGGCAAGCAGCGGGTGACCACCTCCCGGCCCAACCCGGAGACCTTCGCCGCCGCCTACCGGGCGGCCGCCGAGGCCGGGGCGAAGGGCATCGTGTCGGTGCACATCTCCGGCGAGCTGTCCGGCACCGTCGAGGCCGCCCGGCTCGCCGCCGCCGAAGCGCCCGTGCCGGTGCGGGTGGTCGACAGCCGGCTGGTCGGGATGGCCCTCGGGTACGGGGTGCTCGCGGCGGCCGAGGCCGTGGCGGCGGGCCGGGGCCTGGCCGAGGCGGCCGAGGCGGCGAGCCGACGGGCGGCCGGGACCAGCGGGTTCTTCTACGTGGACACCCTGGAACACCTGCGCCGGGGCGGGCGGATCGGGGCGGCGCGGGCGCTGCTCGGGTCGGCACTGGCGGTCAAGCCGCTGCTGCACCTGGACGGGGGGCGGATCGAGCCGCTGGAGAAGGTGCGGACGGCGTCGCGGGCGATCGCTCGGCTGGAGGAGATCGCGGTCGAGCGCTCGGGGGAGGGCGAGGTGGACATCACCGTGCACCACCTGGCGGCCGGGGAGCGGGCGGAGGCGCTCGCGGAGCGGCTGCGGGGCCGGGTGCCGGGGCTGCGGGAGCTGTACGTGGGCGAGGTCGGGGCGGTGATCGGCGCGCACGTCGGGCCGGGGCTGCTCGCGGTGGTGGTCGCGCCGCGCTGAGGCGGGGGTGGCGGGGCGGGTGGGGGTGGCGTTGCACGGGGCGGTGTTGTGCTGGGGCGGTGTTGTGCGGGGGCGCTGCGGTCAACCGTGAGGTGGGCTCGCCACTCGTGTGAGTGACACTTTTTATCCACAACCCCCGGGTTATCCACAGGCTTTCGGTAATCTCCGCGCGCTCGCCGTGGGACTCCTACCGTCCTCGCCATGACGACCTTGAGCCCGGGCGCGGCGAAGCGCCAAGCGATCAACGAGACGGTGCGGCTGCGGATGGCGGCGCTGCTGCCGGCGGACGACGAACCGGTGGGCGCCGTGCCGCCTTCCGCGCCCTCCTCGGCTCCGGTGCCCTCCGCACCGCCGTCGGAGCCGGAGCATCTCCTCGACCCGCCGGGTGCCGGCGCGCGTCTGCGGTTCGCCTCGATGCTGGCGCTCGACCGGCGGGCCGTGGCGGGGCTGGCCGTCCTGCTGCTCTTCGCGGTGGGTTACGCGGTGCAGCACTTCTGGCTGGCCAGGCCGGAGACGGTGCCCGTTCCGGCGCTGGCGGCCGCGTCGGCGCCGACCGAGCCGGGGCGCCCCGCCGCCGACGGCCCGCCGGGCAGCGGGGCCGGTCCACCCGAGTCCTCGGCGGGCCCGGGGGTCGAGCCCGCCGTCGTCATCGACATCGGCGGCCGGGTCCACCGGCCCGGCCTGCACACCCTGCCCGGCGGATCGCGGGTGGCCGACGCCCTGCGGGCGGCGGGCGGTCCGCTGCCGGAGACCGACACCCGAGGCCTCAACCTGGCCCGGGTCCTGACGGACGGCGAGCAGATCGTGGTCGGCGAGCAGGCGTCGGCGCCCGTGCCGGTGCCCATCCCCGGAGCCGCCGGTGGACCTCCCGGGGCCGGCCCGGCCCGACCACCCGTCAGCCTCAACCGCGCCACTCTCGAACAGCTCGACGCCCTCCCGGGCGTCGGCCCGACCCTCGCCCAGCGCATCCTCGCCTTCCGGGCCTCGCACGGCTCGTTCCGATCGATCGACCAGCTCCGCCAGGTCAGCGGCATCGGCGTCCGGACCTTCGCGGAACTCCGTCCGCTCCTGACCCTCTGACGGCCCGACCGCCCGACCGCCCGACCGTCCGCTCGACCGCTCGCTCTTCCGCCGCCGCCCCCGAAGGGAGGTACCACCGTGTCCGCCGTCACCGCTCCGCTTCCGCGCACCCGTTCCTCGGCGGCCGACTTCCGGCTGCTGCTGCCCGCCCTCTCGGCCTGGCTGGTCACGGCGGTGCTGCTGCCCCTGGAGCCGGGGGCCGAGTTGCTGCTCCTCTCGTTGGCGGGCGCCGCCGTGCTCGCCGCCGTCCTGTTGCTCGCCCGGCCGGTGCTGCCGCGTCGACGCGGGGCCGCGGTGGCGTTGGCGGCCGTGCTGCTCAGCGGCGCCGCGGCCGCGATCGCGACCCCGCTGCACACCGCCGACCTGCACCGGGGGCCGTTGCCGGAGCTCGCCCGCGCGGCCGAGCACGCCCCGCCGCGCTCCCCGGGCACGCCCGCCCCGGTGGTGGAGGTGGAACTGACCGTAGAGGGGGACCCCAAGGTCCACACCGCCCGGGGCGGCACCACCGGCGGGCAGACCCTGGTCACGGTCGAGGCCGTGGCCGACCGTGCCACCGTCCTCCCGGACGGACGGGCCACCCGGACGCACACCCCGGTGACCGTGCTGGTCCGCGGGGCGGAGAGCGAGCCCTGGCTGCGCCTGCTCCCCTCCGAGCGACTGGCCGTCGAGGCCGAGGTGCGCCCGGCGGGGGAGGGCTACGACACCGAGTGCGCGGCGCTGCTGGCCGTCCACGGCCCGCCCCGGCGGCTCGCGCCGCCGAACCTGCCGCAGCGGATCGCCGGGCGGCTGCGCGAGGGCCTGCGCACGGCCAGCGACGGGCTTCCGCCGGACGCGCGCGGGCTGCTCCCCGGGCTGGTCGTCGGCGACACCTCGCGGCTGCCCGACGACCTGGTGGACGCCTTCCGGGCCACCGATCTGGTGCACCTGGTGGCGGTCAGCGGGGCCAACCTGGCGATCGTCCTCGGCCTGCTGCTCGGTGCACCGGGCCAGGCCGGCACCCCGGAACGACGCGGACTGGCCGCGCTGCTGGGGCTGTCGCTGCGCACCAGCGCCCTGCTCGGCACGGCGCTGGTGCTGGCCTTCGTGACCGTCTGCCGGCCCGAGCCCAGTGTGCTGCGGGCGGCTGGGACGGGACTGATCGGCATGCTGGCCCTGGCCACCGGCCGTCCCCGGCAGGCCGTGCCGGCGCTGGCGGGCGCCGTCCTGGTCCTCGTCCTGCTGGATCCGTTCCTGGCCCGTTCCTACGGCTTTCTGCTATCGGTGCTCGCCACCGCCGGGCTGCTCGTACTCGGGCCGCACTGGGCCGAGTCCCTGCGCGCCCGGCGCTGGCCGCACCACCTGGCGGGTGCGATGGCGGCGACGGCGGCGGCGCAGGCCCTGTGCGCGCCGGTGACGGTGGTGCTGTCCGGGCACATCAGCCTGGTCGCGGTCCCGTGCAACCTGCTGGCCGAGCTGGCGGTGGCCCCGGCGACGCTGCTCGGTTTCGGGGTGCTCGTCCTGCAGCCGCTCTTCCCGTCCCCGGCCAGGCTGCTGGCCGGGCCGGCCGGGGTGCCCGCGAGCTGGCTCGCCTTCGTCGGGCGGCGCGGGGCCGAGCTTCCCGGTGGGCAACTGTCCTGGCCCGGTGGCTGGTTCGGCGTGGCGACGGTCGCACTGGCGACCCTGGCCGCCTGTTGGGCGGCGCCCCTGCTGCTGCCCCGGCGGGCGGAACCAGGGCGGTCGACACCCGTCCGTCGCCGCTGGGCGGGGGTGCTGGTGACGGGAACCCTGCTGGTGGTGCTGCTGGCCGTCCTGCTGCGCCCGCCGCAGCTCGCCCGGATCGCCACGGGCTGGCCGCCGCCGGGGTGGCGGTTGGTGATGTGCGACGTCGGGCAGGGGGACATGCTGGTCCTGGCTACTGGTGTGCCGGACAGCGCGGTGGTGGTGGACACCGGTCCGGATCCGGAGGCCGCCGACCGGTGCCTGCGCGACCTCGGCGTCACGACGGTGCGGCTCCTGCTGCTGACGCACTTCCATGCGGACCATGTCGAGGGTGTGCCAGGGGTGTTGCGGGGGCGCCAGGTGGGCGCGGTCGAGGGCACGGTGCTGGACGACCCGCCGGGTGAGGCTGCCCGGGTGGCGGCCTGGGCGGCGGGTGCCGGGGTGCCGCTGCTGCGGGCGGGCCGTGGTGAACGGCGTTCGGCCGGTGCGGAGTTGTCCTGGGACGTGGTGTGGCCGGACCGCGGGGCGGTGGTCGACGTGCCGGGGGCGAACAACGCGAGCGTGGCACTGGTGGTGTCGCTGGCCGGAGGACTGCGGATGGCGCTGCTCGGGGATCTCGAACCGCCCGCGCAGTCCGCCCTGTCGGGGCGATTGGGCCGGGTGGACGTCCTGAAGGTGGCGCATCACGGCTCGGCCCATCAGGACTGGGATCTGACGGGTGCGTTGCGGCCCCGGCTCGCCCTGATCTCCTGTGGTGAGGGTAATGCGTACGGGCATCCGTCACCGCGTACGGTCGACCGGCTGCGGGCGCTGGGGGCCACCGTCCTGCGGACCGACCGCGCGGGGGACATCGCCGTGACCGGCGACTCCCCGCCCACCCTCGCGGTCGCCGTGCACCCCCAGCCCGTCCACGGCACCCGTTCCGGGCACTCGCCCGCCGGGCAGTCCACCCGCGGGCCCCGCGGCCCGCCCGCGTGACCCCGCTCTCCTCTTCCCTCCACGAGGTGGGGTGGGCAGGGGGTAGGGGTGGGGGAGGGAGGGTGGGAGGGGGGCGGGGGCGGGGGCCCCGGGGAACGCGATGTGCGGCGGGGGGGCCGCGGGCCCCGCGGGCCCCCGCGCGGACGGCCCCCCCGCCGGCACCCCCCCACCCCCCGCAGCCCCGCCCCCGGAGGGGGCGGCG